>NZ_JBFUFR010000004.1:0-222157 GCF_056403315.1 Roseateles sp. P2_H4
AGTGCTCGAGCTTGCAGCACGACGCGGCGGCTATCCTCATGGCGGGCTCCCTGTTCCCGAATCCTGTCGGGACAGCGGCAGTGGAGCGCGAGGCGGGTCGCGGCGCCTCACCAAATGTGGGGAGGCCGCCGGCATCAGTAGTGCGGCGGCAATTCGTCGCGCGGGCCGCGCACGCCGTCCGGCTCGGCCGCCGTGGCCCGGTTGCGCAGCTCGACCAGCTCGCGCACCAGCCGGTCGATCTGCTCCTGCTGGCGCACGACGACCTGGTTGAGCTGCTCGACCGTGTCCTCGGCGAAGCTAGCCTTGATCTCGAGATCGGTGATGCGTTGTTCGAGCGCTTGCAGGGTGTCCATGTCGCTATGGTGCCGCAAGCCGGAACTCCACCCGCGCCCAACGTCCCAATCCGTCCATGACCGTCAGGCGATGAGGGCCGGCGCGGTCGACGCGCAGCGTCTGGGCGGCGCCCGCCCTCGGGCTGTCGGCCAGCCACTGCCCATCCAGCAGCCAGGTCGTGCCCTGCTGGGCGCCGACGGCCTGCAGCTTGAGTACGACGTCGCGCTGGCCAGGCGTCGGCCGCAGCACCGTGCCCGGCTCCAGGCCGACGACGCGCAAGCGGTTCGCCACCGGCTGGTTGCCGCCGCAGTCGGCGCGCCAGGGCAGGCGCTCCAGCGGATGCTGCTGCTCGGCGTCGAGGAAGGGCCCCAGCAGGGCCGGCCAGCGCACGGCTTCATGGCGCTCGGCATTGGGCGCGCAGCCGGGCTGCACGCGCTGGCCCGCGGCCACCCAGACGGGCTCCGCCAACGGCCCCGGGCGCAGCCGGTCGGGCAGCGTCGGCGGCACGGCGCCGTCCAGCGTCCAGGCGGTGCGGCGTTGCAGGCAGAGCTCGGGCGCCGTCGCTGCTTCGGCCGTCCCCATGGGCCAGCAGATGGGCACGGCCACGACGCTGTCGGGTCGGCGGCGCGGCGCGAGCTGCTGGCGGGCCTCGCTGGGGCCGAGTGCGGCGGCCAGGTCGCGCAGCAGCGGCGCGGCCGAGTTGGCGCCGAAGTGGCCGGGGTTGGGCGTGCCATCGGGCCGGCCTATCCAGACGCCGAACGTGTAGCGGTCCGTCACGCCCAGCGCCCAGGCGTCGCGAAAGCCGAAGGACGTGCCCGTCTTCCAGGCCACGCGCTGGCCGCTCTCGCGAAACGGCGAACCAGGCCGGCCGCCGTTCTCCAGGATTTCTCTGACGATGAAGGCGGCGCCCGCGCTCATCAGCCGCGCTTCCGTCAAGGGCTCGTCGGGCGTCAACCGCGGGCGGGCGGCGACGCCCTCGCGCGCCAGCGCCGTGTAGGCGCCCACCAGCTCCTCCAGCGTCGTGCTGCCGCCGCCGAGGATGAGGCTGAGGTTGGGCGTCGCATTGGCTGGCATGCGCAGCCGCAGGCCCGCATGGCGCAGCCGGCCGGCGAAGCGCTCGGGCCCGAGCCGGTCCAGCAGGTCCACGGCCGGCACGTTGAGCGAACGCTGCAGCGCCTCGGCCACGCTGACCGGGCCCGAGAAATCGGCCTGGAAGTTGCCCGGCGCATAGCCGCCGAAGTTCTGCGGCGCGTCGATGAGCAGGCTCTCGGAATGGATGAGCCCTTCGTCCAGCGCCATGCCGTAGAGGAAGGGCTTGAGCGTGGACCCGGGCGAGCGCTTGGCGCGCACCATGTCCACATGGGCGCCACGATGTGAATCCGTGAAGTCGGCCGAACCGACATAGCCGCGCACTTCCAGCGTGCGGTTGTCGACGACGAGGGCCGCCAGCGACACGGTGTCGGGCAGGCTGTTGAGCCGGTCCGTCAGCAGCTGCTCCAGCCGCGCCTGCAGGCCGGCGTCCAGCGTGGTCTGGATGACGGCGGCCGTCTGACCCTTGCGTTTGGCCTCCTGCCGCAGCCGCTCGGCCGCCAGCGGCGCCAGCCAGCGCGCGCGCAGCGGCGGCGCGAAGACGCGTTCCAGCTTGGCGTCGGCCACGTCCGCCGCACTCCAGATGCCAAGGGTCTGCATGCGCGTCAGCACCTTGTCGCGCGCCGTTTGCGCAGCGGCCACGGCGCGGTCGGGCCGCAAGCGCGTGGGTGACTGCGGCAGCGCCACGAGCAGCGCCGCCTCGGCCTTGGACAGGTCGGCCGCGCCCTTGCCGAGGTAGGCGCGGCTGGCCGTCTCCACACCCTCCAGCGGCCCGCCCATCGGCGCCAGGTTCAGGTAGAGCGACAGGATCTCGTGCTTGCTGCAGTGCAGCTCCAGCTGCAGCGCGCGGGCGATCTGGCGCAACTTGGCCGGCACGCTGCGGCCGGCGGCGCGCTCGTCCACCAGCCGCGCCACCTGCATGGTCAACGTCGACCCGCCCGACACGATGCGGCCACGCCGCGCCCACTGCCAGGCTGCACGCGCGAGCGCGAAGGGGTTCACGCCCGGATGCCAGCGGAACCAGCGGTCCTCGTAGTGCAGCAGCGCCTGCACATAGTTGGGCGACACGGCCTCGGGCGTCGTCGGGTGGCGCTGCGCGCCGTCGTCGCCCGGCCAGGAACGCAGCGGCGTGCCGTCGACGGCCAGCACGGTCAGCGTGGGCGACTGCGCGGCCGGCTGCGGCAGCGGGCAGGCGAGGTCCAGCACCAGCACGGCGGTGAGCAGGCCGGCGAGCGTGAGTTCGAGGTGGCGGCGAGTGAGGCGCATCGGGGCGAAGACGATAGCCGACCACCTTTGTGGCGCCCGAATCGACGTCATCAGCCAATATGTCGATTGGATTATCAAAAATCGACATGTCGTGACATCATGTCGATTAGACAGACATGTCTTCCAAACAGGTCGATTCTTCCGCACGAGATCTACACATGCCCTTCGACCCCGCCAAGCCTCACAACGCGCTGCCGGCCCTGCCGCCGCCCGTCGAGCTGGAGTCGCGTGCCGTGCTGAAAGCCTGCATCTCGGCGCGCGCCGTGGTGGCCGAACTGAAGGCGGCGGGACAGCTGATTCCAAACCAGGGCGTCCTGATCAACACCATCCCGCTGCTGGAAGCACAGGCCAGCAGCGAGATCGAGAACATCGTGACGACGACGGACCAGATGTTCCTGTTCGACGGCGCGAGCGAGGGGGAGGCCGACCCGGCCACCAAGGAAGCGCTTCGCTACCGCACGGCCCTGTGGGAGGGCTTCCAGGCGCTCAAGGCGCGACCACTGTCCACCAACACCGCGGTGCAGATCTGCCGCGCCATCAAGGGTGTGGACATGGACGTGCGGCGCACGCCGGGCACGACCCTGACAAACGACCGAACGCGGGAAGTCATCTACACGCCTCCCGAAGGCGAAGCGCTGCTGCGGGAGAAGCTGGCGAACTGGGAACTGTGGATGCACGGCGCACTGCCAGGCAGCGACAAGATCGACCCGCTGGTGCGCATGGCCGTCGCCCACTACCAGTTCGAGGCCATCCACCCCTTCACCGATGGCAACGGCCGCACGGGACGCGTCATCAACCTGCTCTACATGGTGGAGCAGGGTTTGATGGACAGCCCGGTGCTCTACCTGAGCCGGCACATCCTGCGCAACCGCGCCGAGTACTACCGCGGCCTGCAGGCCGTCACGCAGCAAGGCGCATGGGAACCCTGGCTTCTCTACATGCTGCACGGCGTGACCGAGACGGCCCGCTGGACCGTGGACAAGATCCACGCGGTTCGCGAGTTGCTGGCGGTCACCACCGAGCGTCTGCGCAAGGAGGCACCCCAGATCTACTCACGGGAACTGGCCGAACTCGTCTTCGAGCGCCCCTATTGCCGCATCGCGCATGTGGTGGATGCCGGGCTCGCAAAACGCCAGACGGCCAGCGTCTACCTGAAGCAACTGGCCGAGATAGGCATCCTGCGCGAACACAAGCTGGGGCGCGAAAAGATCTTCCTGAACCCGGCCTTCATTGCTCTGCTCAAGCAGGATTGACGACCGGCACTCCACCCTCCCCCTAGCTTGATCCGGCTGCCATTGCATCCAGCGCCCACGCGCTGCGTATGAGGTGAGCCGCAGCGCTGGTTGTGTCCATCTGTTTGCGGTTCCACCCACAAACAGGAGCCTTCATGAAACTTGCATCTCGCGCGCCCACCGTAGCGCTCATCACCGCGGCTGTGCTCGCCAGCCTGGCCGCGCTACCTGCCCAGGCCTCCAGCCACCGCGAGGCCCCCTCCATCGGCGGCATGCCGCGCGTCGACGGCACCGATTTCTATATGTTCAACAGCTACGAAGGCGCGGCCGCCAACGGCACCGGCGGGCGCGCCGGCTATGTGACGCTGATCGCCAACTACCTGCCGCTGCAGGATGCCTACGGTGGCCCCAACTACTTCAAGCTGGACCCGAACGCGATCTACGAGATCCACGTCGACAACAACGGCGACGCCAAGGAAGACCTGACCTTCCAGTTCAAGTTCATGAACACGCTCAAGGGCATCGCCCTGCCCATCGGCAACCAGGTCGTGCCCATCCCGCTGACCCAGGCCGGCACGGTCAGCGCGCCCAATGCCGCGGCGCTGAACGTCAACGAGAAGTTCGCACTGACGCTGATCCGCGGCGATCGCCGCACCGGCACGGCCACCGCAATAGCCAACCCGGCCGGCGGCACCTGGTTCGACAAGCCGGTGGACAACATCGGCACCAAGACGATCGCCGACTACCCGGCCTATGCCGCCCAGCACATCTACAGCGTCAACCTGCCCGGCTGCGCCTTCCCGGCCAAGGTCTTCGTCGGCCAGCGCCAGGAGGCTTTCGCGGTCAACCTCGGCCCCATCTTCGACCTGGTCAATGCCGACGTCGGCGTCATCACCAACCGCAGCCTCATCAACGCTGCGGCCGTCAATTCCATCCAGGACAAGAACGTCACCTCGATGGCGCTGGAGGTGCACAAGAGCTGCCTCACGCAGGGCAACGAAACCGTCATCGGCGGCTGGACGACGGCCAGCGTGCGCCAGAGCCAGATCGTCAACGCCGCGCCGCCCAGCGGCTACGACACGGCCGTCAAGACCGGTGGCGCCTGGGTGCAGGTCTCGCGCCTGGGTAACCCGCTGGTCAACGAGGTCGTCATCGGCCTGCCCGACAAGGACAAGTTCAACGCCTCGGTGCCGACGGGCGACGGCCAGTTCGCCACCTACGTGACCAACCCGACGCTGCCGGCCCTGCTGTCGGCCGTGCTGCCGATCGGCAACGCCGCCCCCACCAACCTGCCGCGCCTGGACCTGGTCACCACCTTCCTGACCGGCATCCCCGGCGTGAACCAGCCGGCCAATGTGGTGGGCTCGGAGATGCTGCGCCTGAACACGGCAATAGCGCCGCGGCCGTTTGCGATGCAGAACCGCCTGGGCATCGTCGGCACGCTGCGTGACGGCGAGAACCCGCCCGACCTGGCCGGCTTCCCGAATGGCCGCCGGCCCAAGGACGACGTCGTCGACGTGTCGCTCGCCGCCGTCATGGGCGGCCTGTGCTGGCTGAACAACGGCGGCGCCCTGTTCGGCCCCGCCTGCACCCGCGCCGCGGTGCCGCTGGGCGCCACCTCGCTGGAACTGCACGACGCCGTCGACCAGGCCGTCGTGCCGCTGCTGCCCGGCTTCCCCTATCTCAACACGCCCAAGCCGGGCGCCAAGTGAAACCCCACAGGAGCACAGCCATGAATCGTTTCCTCGGCGCCGTGGCCCTTGCGGCCGCGCTCTGCAGCAGCGGGGCGGCACAGGCCGGCCTCGTCAACTTCGACAACCCTGGTGTCATTGACATCGACAACAACACCGGCATCGCCAGCTACACCGAAGCGGGCTTTGTCATCAGCGGCCCGGCAGCCAGCTTCCTGCCCCTGGACGGCGCCATGGTGGGCGGCTTCGACACCACGCCCTTCAGCTTGAGCCTGCTGAACGGCGGCGTGTTCGGGCTGCAGTCGCTCGACATCGCGGCCTATGACCTGGGCTTCGGCCCCGGCATGCTGGCCCTGGTCGGCCTGCTGGGGGGTGCGCAGGTGGCTTCGCTGAACATCGACCTGGCCAGCGCGGGCTCGGTGCTCTTCGACAGCAGCTGGGCCCAGCTGACCTCGGTCAGCTTCTCGGCCACCAGCGGTTTTGCGCTCGACAACATCGCCAGCGTGCCCGAACCGGGCAGCTTCGCGCTGGCGGGGGCGGCGCTGCTGATGGCGGCAACGCGCCGGCGGCGCTGAGGCGCGTGACCCGGCGCCTCAGCGCGCCGGGCTCGATGCCGCACTCGCGGCTCGCAGCAGCTGCAGCTCCGCCTTCAGCCAATGCGCACTCTCCACCGGCGCCTTGCCGGCGCAGCGCACCAGATAGGCCTTGCCGCTGCTGCTGCTGGCCGACGCGCCGCGTTCGATGAACTGCTCGGCCGTCTTCACCATGTCCTTGCCCTCCAGGTAGTCCAGCTTCTTCAGCAGATGCGCCCGGGCCTCGGCGCCGGCGTACCAGCTGCCGTTGCGGTTGAACTCGCAGCCCGAGGCCTGCAGGCGGGACAGCAGCGCATCGACCTCGGCGCGGGCGGCGGGCGGCAGGGGGTTGGCAAGGGCGGCGGCCGCGGCGAAGGCGAGCAGCAGGGCGAGGGGCGTGCGCATGGCCCGGATGCTAAGGGTTGCACAGGCGGACAAACACGCGGCCGGCACCCCCGGCGCCACCCGCAGAATGGCCGCCAGACGCCACCAAGACCCCCATGCAGAAAGAAGCCTGGAAGCTCTTCCCCACCCTCGTGCACCGCTACACCGAGGTGCTGAGCCCCGACCAACTCGCCACCATCCTCGCGCACTGCCTGCAGCTCGACACGGCCCGCCACGACGCCCTGCTCGGTGACGCGCTGTCGTCCTTCGACCGGCGCGCCCACGTCGTTGCCCAGCTGGAGGAAAACCACGCCAATCTGAAGGGCCTGACCTCGGGCCTGGCGCGGCTGATGGACGCCTACGCCCAGGAGCTGGGCTTCGACGGCGCGCGGCTGTCCAACTCCTGGTTCAATGTGCAGCGACCCGGCAGCCTGCTCAAGCACCACACCCACCCCGACTCGCGCGTCTCGGCCGCGCTGTGCATCGCCAGCGACGAGCGCAGCAGCCAGCTCCACTTCGAGAACCCCAACTCGTTGATCGGCTTTGCCGGCGCCGAGCAGCGCACCGACTTCAACATGGAGATGGCCAAGTTCAAACTCGCACCCGGCGACCTCGTGCTCTTCCCGTCCTGGCTCAGGCACGGCTCGGGCTTCGAGGCCAACCAGTCCGAGCAGCGCGTCGTCATCAGCATCAACGCCGGAGCTTGAGAACGCCATGACCCAAGCGCCCGCTTCCCGCTGGCAGATCCACCCCGAAGTTGCCCGCGCCGAGACGCTGGACAAGGCCTTCTACCTCGACCCCGCCCTGCAGCGCCTGCAGTACGAGCGCGTGCTGGCGCGCAGCTGGCAGTGGCTCGCCGACCTGCACGGCCTGCAGGCACCCGGCAGCCTGCAACCCGAAACCCTGCTGCCCGGCAGCCTGGACGAACCCCTGCTGCTGGCGCGCGACGCGGCGGGTGCGCTGCGCTGCCTCAGCAACGTCTGCACCCACCGCGGCAACCTGCTCATCCAGCAGCCCTGCCAGGGCGCGGCGCAGATCCGCTGCGGCTACCACTCGCGCCGCTTCGAGCTGGACGGCCGCATGACGTTCATGCCCGAGTTCCAGCAGGCGCTGGACTTCCCCCGCCCCTGCGACCACCTGCCGCGCATCCCGCTGCAGGACTGGGGCGGCCAGGGCTTTGTGGCGCTGGAAGACCCGCTGGACAGCTTCGACGCCTTCTTCGGCCCCGCCATGCAGCGCCTGCACTGGCTGCCGCTGCAGGACTTCCGAATGGACGCCAGCCGCAGCCGCGACTACGAGTTCGACGCCCACTGGGCCCTCTATGTCGAGAACTACCTCGAAGGCCTGCACATCCCCTTCGTGCACCCCGGCCTCACGCAGACGCTGGACCTGAGCCAGTACCGCTACGAGCTGCACGAGTGGAGCAACCTCCAGCTGGCGGTGGCCCGCGCCGACGAGGCGGCCTTCGAGCTGCCGCCCGAAGCCGCCGAGCACGGCCAGCGCATTGCCGCCTATTACTGGTGGGTGTTCCCCAACCTGATGCTGAATTTCTACCCCTGGGGGCTGTCGCTGAACCAGGTCACGCCCATCGGCCCGGCCCGCACGCGCGTGCGCTTCCGCAGCTATGTCTGGAAGCCCGAGCTGCTGGGCAGCGGCGCCGGCGGGGCGCTGGATGAGGTGGAGATGGAGGACGAAGCCGTCGTGATGACGGTGCAAAAGGGGCTGCGCTCGCGCTTTTACCAGCGCGGGCGCTATTCGCCGACGCGCGAGCAGGGCGTGCATCACTTCCACCGCCTGATCGCCCGGGCCATGGAGAGCCCGCCGTTCAGGGTTGACCCGTAGCCTCCACGACAGCCCTGCCGGACGGCCGGGCACCGTTTCCGGGCGACAATCGCAGCTTCGCGCGCGCGTTGTGCTTGGGCGCGCCCGGTGACCCCCCAGAGATCCCCCCAAGAGGCCTCCATGATCGTTTTGAAAGCTCCCCAGGATCAGGTGCTCGGCGCGCTGCAAGCAGTGTCCGGCATCGTCGAGCGGCGCCACACGCTGCCCATCCTGGCCAATGTGCTGATCCGCAAGACCGGCAACCAGGTGGAGCTCACGACCAGCGACCTCGAGATCCAGGTCCGCACCACCGTGCAATTCGACGGCGACGCCGGCAACTTGTCCACCACCGTCGGCGCCCGCAAGCTGATCGACATCCTGCGCTCCATGCCGGCCGACCAGGTCGTCAGCCTGACCAGCAACCAGAACAAGATGACGCTGCAGGGCGGCAAGAGCCGCTTCACGCTGCAAACCCTGCCGGCCGACGACTTCCCCCTGGTGCAGGAAGCCGCCGACTTCGGCCCCGCCTTCAGCGTGCCGCAGAAGGCGCTCAAGGGCCTGATCAACCAGGTCCACTTCGCGATGGCGGTGCATGACATCCGCTACTACCTGAACGGCATCCTGTTCGTCGCCGAAGGCAAGAACCTGACGCTGGTGGCCACCGACGGCCACCGCCTGGCTCTGGCGCAGGCCGAGCTGGACACCGACATCCCCAAGCAGGAAGTCATCCTGCCGCGCAAGACCGTGCTGGAACTGCAGCGCCTGCTGAAGGACGGCAAGGACGACGATGCCGCCATCGAGATGCGCTTCGCCGGCAACCAGGCCAAGTTCAGCTTCAGCGGCATGGAGTTCGTCACCAAGCTCGTCGAGGGCAAGTTCCCCGACTACAACCGCGTCATCCCCAAGAGCCACAAGTTCCGCCTGACGCTGGGCCGCGCGCCGCTGCTGTCCAGCCTGCAGCGCGCCGCCATCCTGACCAGCGAGAAGTTCAAGGCCGTGCGCCTGACCTTCGAGCCGGGCCTGCTGTCCATCGCGTCCAGCAATGCCGAGCAGGAAGAGGCCAAGGAAGAGATCGAGATCGACTACGCCGGCGACAAGATCGAGACCGGCTTCAACGTCACCTACCTGATGGATGCCCTGGCCAACATGAGCCAGGACATGGTCTGCATCGACCTCAACGACAGCGCCAGCAGCGCGCTGCTGACCATCCCCGACACCACCGGCTTCAAGTACGTCGTGATGCCGATGCGAATCTGAGTCACGACCTGACTTGGACACAGCGGGCTTCGGCCCGCTTCAGTGCTTTTAAAGGGCGATGAATTTATCGCCCGCGAGTGAGAGAGAGTTCCCGATGAGTGATGTGAATAGCAGCCCCGAACACCCCGATGGTCTGAACGCCAACCAGCAGGCGGCCGCGGCGGCCGAGGCCAAAGCGGGCGAGGCCTATGACGCCAGTTCCATCCAGATCCTGGAAGGCCTGGAGGCCGTCCGCAAGCGCCCGGGCATGTACATCGGCGACACCTCCGACGGCACCGGCCTGCACCACCTCGTCTTCGAAGTCGTCGACAACTCCATCGACGAAGCCCTGGCCGGCCACTGCGACGACATCGTCGTCACCATCCACACCGACAACTCCATCTCCGTCATCGACAACGGCCGCGGCATCCCCACCGGCGTCAAGATGGACGACAAGCACGAGCCCAAGCGCTCCGCGGCCGAGATCGCGCTGACCGAGCTGCACGCCGGCGGCAAGTTCAACCAGAACAGCTACAAGGTCTCCGGCGGCCTGCACGGCGTGGGCGTGTCCTGCGTGAACGGCCTGTCCAAGTTCCTGCGCCTGACGGTGCGCCAGAACGGCAAGGTGCACTTCATCGAGTTCGCCAAGGGCATCCCGCAGGACGGCGAAAGCGTCATGGTCGACGGCTTCGAGACCCGCCCCATGAAGATCATCGGCGAGACCGACAAGCGCGGCACGGAAGTCCACTTCCTGCCCGACACCGAGATCTTCCAGCAGAACAACGACTACCACTACGACATCCTCGCCAAGCGCCTGCGCGAGCTCTCCTTCCTGAACAACGGCGTCAAGATCCGCCTGGTCGACGAGCGCAACAACAAGGAAGACAACTTCGCCTACGCGGGCGGCGTGAAGGGCTTCGTCGAGTTCATCAACAAGGGCAAGACGACGCTGCACCCGAACATCTTCCACGCCCAGGGCGACAAGATCAGCGACCAGAACACCAACGTCGGTGTCGAAGTGGCCATGCAGTGGAACGACGGCTTCAACGAGAACGTCCTCTGCTTCACCAACAACATCCCGCAGCGCGACGGCGGCACCCACCTGACCGGCCTGCGCGCCGCGATGACCCGCGTCATCAACAAGTACATCGACGACAACGACCTCGCCAAGAAGGCCAAGGTCGAAGTCGCCGGTGACGACATGCGCGAAGGCCTGGCCTGCGTCGTGTCCGTCAAGGTGCCCGAGCCCAAGTTCAGCTCGCAGACCAAGGACAAGCTCGTCAGCTCCGAAGTGCGCGGCCCGGTGGAAGACATCGTCTCCCGCCTGCTGACCGACTACCTGCTCGAGAACCCGCTCGACGCCAAGATCATCTGCGGCAAGATCCTCGACGCCGCCCGCGCCCGCGAGGCCGCCCGCAAGGCCCGCGAGATGACGCGCCGCAAGGGCGTGCTCGACGGCCTGGGCCTGCCCGGCAAGCTGGCCGACTGCCAGGAAAAAGACCCGTCGCTGTGCGAGATCTACATCGTCGAGGGCGACTCCGCCGGCGGCTCCGCCAAGCAGGGCCGCGACCGCAAATTCCAGGCCATCCTGCCGCTGCGCGGCAAGATCCTGAACGTCGAGAAGGCGCGCTACGAGAAGCTGCTGACCAGCAATGAAATCATCACGCTGATCACGGCCCTGGGCACCGGCATCGGCCGCGGCGCCGGCAGCGACGACTTCAACCCCGACAAGCTCCGCTACCACCGCATCATCATCATGACCGACGCGGACGTGGACGGCGCCCACATCCGCACGCTGCTGCTGACCTTCTTCTACCGCCAGATGCCCGAGCTCTGCGAGCGCGGCCACATCTACATCGCCCAGCCGCCGCTGTACAAGGTCAAGGTCGGCAAGCACGAGCAATACCTGAAGGACGGCCACGAGTTCGACGCCTTCCTGCTCAAGGTCGCGCTGCAGGACGCCAGCCTCGAAACCGGCACCGGCGACACCCTCAAGGGCGACACGCTGGACACCCTGGCCCGCAAATACGTGGCCGCGCAAGCCGTCATCGGCCGCCTGTCCAACTGGATGGACATCGAGGCCCTGCACGTGCTGGCCAACGGCCTGGCGCTCAAGCTCGACACCCACGAGGAAGCCGACGCCAGCGCCGCCAGCCTCAAGGGCCTGCTGCACGACGCGCTGGTGACGGTGGAGACCGACCCGCGCACCGACAAGTTCTTCCTGAAGATCGCCCGCACCCACCACGGCAATGTGCGCGCCAGCGTCATCCACGCCGACTTCGTGCACGGCGCCGACTACGAAGTGCTGGCCGACGCCGGCCTGAGCTTCCAGGGCCTCATCAAGCCCGGCGCCATGGTGCGCAAGGGCGAAGGCGACAAGGCCAAGGAGGCCAAGGTCGACGACTTCCGCGCCGCCATGGCCTGGCTGATGCAGCAAGCCGAAGGCAGCGTCGGCCGCCAGCGCTACAAGGGCCTGGGCGAGATGAACCCCGAGCAACTCTGGGAAACCACCATGGACCCCAACGTGCGCCGCCTGCTGCGCGTGCAGATCGACGACGCCATCGAGGCGGACAAGGTCTTCACGATGCTGATGGGCGACGAGGTGGAGCCGCGACGCGATTTCATTGAGACGAATGCGTTGAGGGCGGGGAATATCGACGTCTGATGGATGGATGTTTTCCACGGGCCGATTGGCCTGCCCCTCATCAAACGCCCGGGTTGCCCCGGGCGTTCGGCTTTGCGAGGTTCCGATCCGAGGTGTGTTGGTGATGTAGCACACCATGGCGCGGTCAGCATCGTGATGGCGCCGTGTGGGCGCCGAAGGTGAACCGAGCCACCTCTCTGTCGGTTTGCGCTGAGTGACTGTCGGTTTGCGCTTAACTGTCGGTTTGCGCTGAGTTTGGAACTGTTTGCGCTTAACTTGGAACTCGCGTTGGGCTCGCCTCCCCAGCGCCGCTATAGGCGCTTGCGCAGCGTCCTGCCGGCACCCGGAGCTGCAACGCCAGCGAGGGGTGTCAACCTGCCCCGTCTTCAGCCTGAAGTCCGGGAATCTGCGGGACGTCCAGTAGCTTTGCGAACCTACAATCGGGAGTGGCCGGTGTCCCGGCGGGACTATCTGTGCCGATGATGAGCGATGGAAGAAGGCTGCTGAGCGTTTTTTGTGGAGCCGGTGGCTTGGACCTGGGCTTCGAGCAAGCAGGGTTCGACGTCCAACTGGCTTTTGACATCAGGCCCGAAGCTGTTCTTTCGTACAACGAAAATCGACCTGACAAGCCTGCGGCTGCGCACCGCATCGATGTCCGCGACATCACGTTGGCAAAGCTCGATGAGCTAGCAGGTGGTACGTTCAAGCCACTGGGCGTCGTCGGCGGGCCGCCATGTCAGAGCTTCAGTCAGGCGAATCGATCGCCGCTTGAAGATGATCCGCGTCATAAGTTGCCCTTCGTTTATGGGGACCTCATCCAAAAGCTGAACGCCCGCAGTCCTCTGCATTTCTTCGTTTTGGAGAATGTCGTCGCGCTGCGTGAGTCGCCTCACGTTGAGCGTTTTGAGGAGCTTAAGAAGAAGCTTGATAAGGCGGGATTTCGGGTGCATGAGGCAGTGCTGGATGCGTCTTCTTATGGCGTACCCCAGCGCCGCGAGCGGCTGATATTGGTGGGCCTCAACAAGAAGCTGTACCCCGATCTAGTTTGGGAAGCTCCAAAAAAAGTTGAGGTTCCTGCTGAACATCTGACGGTGCGTCATGCGTTCAAAGAATTGCCTGAACCGGTGCAATACAGGAGAGGCCTGACGCGCGCGGACCTAGTTTTCCATCCGAATCACTGGTGCATGGCGCCGAAGTCGAAGAAGTTCACAACGCCGGGAGCACTGGTTGAAGGACGGCGAGGGAACCGTAGTTTTAAGACACTGTCTTGGAACCTGCCCAGCGTCACTGTGGCGTATGGGAACCGGGAGGTTCATGTGCATCCGGACTGCAAGCGCCGTCTCAGTGTTCTAGAGGCAATGCGTCTTCAGGGCTTTCCTGACACCTACGTCTTGGAAGGATCTCTGTCATCCCAGATCACGCAGGTGAGCGAAGCCGTCCCGCCGCCGATGGCCAAGGCCGTTGCGCAGACGCTCAAACAGATTTTGGACCGCGCGTTGGTGGCTAAGCCAACAGGCAAGGCAAAGACCGTCGCCAAAATCAAGAAGGCCCAGCCCAAAGACGCCCGTAAGTCTGAGCGACTCGCAGCGTAGGTGCTAAGGGGTGGGCGGCTGCGCCTTTGCGGCCTCTTTCGAAGCCCATTCGTCGTAGCCATCCAGCAGTGCATCAGGGTAGTTGGCCTGCCTGAGCAGCCCCTTGGTCTCTGCCGCCATCGAATTCATCTTTGCCGGGTCGCTGAGCAGGTGGGAATCGATGTCCAGCAGTTCCCGAGTTTTCTTGAGGGCGCGTAGGGCGATGCGCTGTTCGACGGTCGCAGCACTGTCAGGTGCAACGTCGGTCATAGGGGCGGGCGTGCCGCGATAGCGACATCGGTACACAAGCGAAAGCATGTCATGTTCGCCACCGTCTACGGCGTAGACATACGTGGTCATCATGTCCAGTTCGAACGGCGGGTTCGCTTGCAAGAGCTTCGAGGCCAGCCATTTGGTCAGGCCCACACAGATCGCATCGCGCAACTGTGGACGAGCTAGGCCTGTCGGATTTTTCAAGAAATCCACGCCGACTCCGGCAGCTACCTGCAGCAACTGCTCAAGCTCATTCTTGAACTCAGGGCTAGAGGCACAGTTGTCCTCGATTGCCTGGCGAACGCGCTCGAACTTCTGCGGACAAGTGTTCTCTTCGTCGAATCGGGTCGCTACAAACAGAAGCCAGTCTCCGCCAGGCTGACTGGTCTGCATCTCGATGATGGCCTCCAGCGCATCCAGTACGGTGGCGCCGGTGCCGTTGTCCGGGGCCAGCAAGTAGCCGCACAAGTCAAAGTTGATGACATGGAACGGCGCGTATTCGCGCAGCTTCCGTCGCGCCACCGGGCTGCTACCCGCCGCCAGATCTTCAAGCCGGTAATGCAGCGTGTCAGATGCCGCATGCACCCAGTCCGACTGCGCCTTTAATGTGGCTTGCGCTACACCTAGATGCTGGTCATCTTCTGAGCCACTTCTTTCTGCCGTCATGCCCACGAACTGCACTTGGTACTGGCGATTTTTCGCGGCATCTTCCAGCACGCGGATGTCGAGCATCTCTGGCGCTGGCAGAGTGAAATAGCGCAGCACCTTTGGTGTCCCAGTAGCGTGATGCAACTCTTTCATCAGCCTCGACACGTTGTCGCGCCAACCGTGGCGCACGAGTTGCTTGCGAGGCTTGTGCCAAGGGCGCAGTTCCCGCGCATGCCGCTCCCATGTCTTCGGCGCTACTGCCGGTAGAGCGCCGTCTGCGAACTCGTCGACCAGGCCCGGGGCGTCATCAGTGCCGCTCATTTGACGTTGCGGTCCTTAAGCACTTGAAGGACGTCTTGGAACATGGCCTCTTGATCCTTGTATTCCATCTGATCGAGCACGTTGTAGGCTGCAAGCACCCTGAACACGGCTTTCGCAATTTCCAGCGGCCCAATCGCTGCCACAGTGGTATTAGAGGCCTGTACTGACTTGAGCAGTTCTGGGCTGACTTCATAAGCAAGCACGCCGCTTATGCGCAAATCGAGTCGCTTCTGTTCGGTCGCTTCGATCGCCACCTCCGGCGCTTGTTCGAGCGGGTCGCCGCGTCGTGCCCAGATCTCCGCGATATCTTTGTCAATGGCGGCTAGAAGGCCTGAGCGCTGCTCGTTGCCTGTGGCCTGCCGCCCCTTCTTGCTTGCTTCCTTCAGCAGATTGGTGATTTGCCTTAGGCAGCTGTGGACCCAGTTGCTGAGGTATTGGTAGTGAGGATGGCTGACGTTGAAAGACTCGCGATCAATGTTGAGCGCGGCATCCATACCTGACCTGACGAAGACTTCGCCGGTAATCTGATTGAGACGGTTCAGCTCCGAGACTTGGTAGTCCATGAAGCGGTCGTCATACAGCACACCGCTTGCTCCATTGATGCGAATCAATACGCCCCGGTTCTGCTTGGGAACGATCACCGAGTTCCAGTAGAAGTAGGCGTCAAATTCAAGCGGGCCACCACTATGCGCGGATTCATAGTTGCCAAGCGATGACTTCATCTGCCCGACAAAAAGCAAGGGGACCTTTTGCTGTGAAGGGCGAGCGGATTCAGCTAGTTCGTTAGGCAGCTCTACGGGCCTGAACAGCTTGACGCCATCTACCGTCACCGAGAAGCCGCCGACCGGATCCGCCAATTCCGGCAGCGCCAATGCAGAGGCTACTGTCTGATCGGCAAGGCCTGGCACCTCAGCAGCGCGACCGCGCGCCTTGTTTTCAAGCTTGTACACAGCAATGCCGCCGCCGAGTGCGATCTCAAAAGGGTGCCTTCCAAGGTACTCCAGTGGGGCGGCAAGACTGAGTCGCCAGAGCATTGCAAAGTACTCGTCCAAGTACTCCTCGATGTCCGGATTCTTTGACTGCTCTTTACCTGTCTTGACGGCGTTTTGATAGAACTTGCGGAAGCGTTCTTCGGGTCCATCCTCTGGCGCCCAAGGCAACGCAGGCTCGACCAAAAAGACATTTGTTCTTAGATCGCTGAATCCGACGTGTACTTTTGGTGCCTGCAGGGCGGTTTGCTCCTTCTGGGCCTGCTCATCCTCAGGTTTTGTTAACAGCGCCTCCCACATTTCCTTGCGCCGGAGCAGATCGCGCGTAGCAGGCCGGATATCAAACAGGGTTACCGTAGTGCCGTGCTCATCAGCGCTGTGGGCGGCCTCTCGCTGCATTCGCACCTTGCCGGTGACGAACTGAGGTTTGGCGCCATCCTTTGAAGTCTCCCGGAGATCCGCTTCTGTGTAGGTCATCAGCCAAATTTCGGCGATTAGCCAGTCGCGCTCTCCTCGCGCCTTGGTGATGATCTGAAAGTGGGTCGTCAAGTGCGACACCGCGAACAAGCCAATGCCGATCTTTCCAATGAGTCGCCGCAAGCCGGGGCTGAGATCAGGGTCGTCCGACGATGCCGTGCCGATCTCCGTTCCGCGGGCGGTGCGCTTGCTGCTTCCCCCGATGTGCGTGAGCAAATTCGACAATGCGACTTCGGTCATGCCGTTGCCGTTGTCGGATACAGACATCCGTTCAAACCGCGGCCAGTCCGTAGAGATCGTCACCTCCGTTGCGTCGGCGTCGTAGGAGTTGAAGATCAGCTCTCTAAGTGCTGATGAGGGGCGACGATAGATCCCGTCGGTGATGCGCGCGAAGACGCGGTTATCTACTACGAGTTGCTCTTGTAGCTGTTCACCGTCGGCTAGCGAGCGCATGCGACTGGCGAGCACGTCCGCCTCGTCGACCACTTCGTTGAAGTTCGAGGGTGCTTGACCGCTGCGGGATTTACTTTGCTTGTCCATATAGATGCCGCCAAAACGGATTGGACCCCCTAAGTTCGCCTCAAAAGGGCGTGAAAATTACCTCGCCAACGCGCGTGCCAGGCCGCCGCAGGGTTACGGCCAGAGTATCTGATGATGCTCCCAGTAGCTACGCTGCCAGGCAGCCCTCCGACCAGGAGCTGCACATCGCCCGCCCCTGTGACCTCATCGTCTTGGGCCGCGCGGCGACGTATTGCCGAACAACAGGGAACTGCGAGATGTACAGGCGGCAGAACAAGAACACCAGCAATGTGCTCACCTACGACGATCTGCTGCGTCGGCTGCACCGAGTGCTGGAGCAGCAGCACCGGTCGGGACGCTAAGCGGCCAACGCCCATGAAACCCACGCCTCCTGACCCGCGCAGCCCCAAGTGCGCCTGGGACGAGCAATACCGCCTACTGAAGGGCGACCCTTGGCCATGGCTGCTTAAGGCGGAGTCGCTGATGGCTGCCTTCGAGGCGCTCATCGCGGACGACGAGCATCGAGTGCAAGACGGTAGGCCGCGGCGCGTCCAGGGTGTCGCCTACATGCTGGCTGGTTTTGCGATGGAGAACCTGCTCAAGGGCAGGCTGATCGCCCAACAAGACGCCGCAGCGCGGGCGGGCCCGTTCAAGTTCAAAGGGCATGACCTGCGTCAGCTCGCGCAGGACGCTGGCTGCACGCTTAGCGACGACGAGAGTCGCATGCTGGAGCGGGTTGAACAGTTCGCGGTCTGGACGGGCCGGTATCCGATCCCCATGAATCCAGAAGATATGCGCCCGCGGGAGCTGCCTGGAGGCGGCTTCGCGCCCAGGACGTTTCACCAGTTGGGTGAGGATTGGCCCGCCATCCGCGCATTGGTGACGCGCTTCAACGCTGATTTGCGAGCAATTTGCTGATGCAACCAATGGCCTGACAGCGGCAGGCATCGCCCGGCACCGAGTGAGCTTGGTCACCGGAATGTAGGCGTCCGCCCAAGTCATCTTGAAGTCGCGTGAACGGCCCTGGATGCTTGTGTCCACGAGTAATGCGTGGACACATGAGCACTTCAAATTTCGACATCGACAAACCGGCAACCCCTGCAGGGCGTAGCTGGCGGCGGCACTCGGCCGAGTTCAAGGCACGAGTCATCGAGTTGGCGCGCCAGCCTGGCGTCTCGACGGCGGCGGTGGCTCTGGCCAACGGCCTCAACTCCAACATGCTGCGCCGCTGGGTGCGGGAAGCTGATGAGTGCGTGCTGAGCAGTGCACACAAGGACGCTGCGGCCGTGCCGGCGTTCGTTCAACTGCCCATGCCGCAAGAGGTGCCGGCCTCCTTGGCGCCTGCACCTGCGCAAGTGCACAGCTGCATCTCGGTGGAGATCCGCCGTGGCGGCGCCACGGTGCACGCCGAGTTGCCGATGGACGCACGCAGCGCCGCCTGGCTGCGCGAGGTCCTGGGTTGATCCGCGTCGACGCCGTCTGGCTGGCTGTGCAGCCGCTGGACATGCGACTCGGCTCCGAAGCGGCGCTCGCCCGCGTGGTCGGCATCTTCGGTGCCGCGCATCCCCACCATGCCTACCTGTTCACCAACCGGCGCGCCAACCGCCTGAAGTGCCTTGTGCATGACGGCATCGGCGTGTGGCTCGCCGCCAGGCGGCTCAACGCCGGCAAGTTCGTGTGGCCGCAGGACGGCGCGAGCACGCTGAGCCTGACGCGCGTGCAGCTCGACGCGCTGGTGCTGGGCCTGCCGTGGCAACGCCTGGGCGAGGCCGGTGTCATCCGCACGATCTGAAGTGCAGTGCCCTGGCACGGGCAATTGCTGGATGTGCAGAGTCGTCACGCCGCAAAGTACATCGAGCAAATAGCTCGTGTTAGCGAATGCCTGTATTCCGTGTTGTTCTGCCAGATAGTGGCAAGAGAACCCCATGCCAAAGTCGTCAGACATCACCGTCTTCTGATGCGCGTCAATTTCCGTCCAGATTGGCCTGAGGCTCAGACCCGAATGGTGATCGGAAATCGCACTCGCATATCTAAGCCATGCCCAGAACGTCGAAAGATCGAAGCCTCGGTATCTGGGAGGGGCCGTGACTATTCCGATCCACAGCATCGTCGTTAAAACATTGCATTGCCAAAGCGCGTGTGCTGGAAGACCGGGTAGCAGTCCGGCATCGCCGAACTTTTTGCTTACTTGCACTCGAATCTGTTTCTGCATAACTCCCCCCTGTCGCAGCATGTTATGCGCCCATTGAACTTTATCCCTTGGAGTACCTACTCGTGTGTTTCAGGCGTTTTCTAAGCGCGGCGCCACAGGACCGCATCTGCCGAAGAACTCAGGTAAAAGTACCTGGGCCCCGGAGTGGCGTATCTCGATAAGCGCTATTGCAAGCGCCGCGCTTCCACCGCTAGAACATCTTCGGAAATTAATGGGGAGGAAAGGATCTCCTCGACTCGTCCGCGCTGGCGACGAATTGGATGGACGATCGAACTCTGCACTGTCACGAAATCGTGCTGTTTTAGCAAATCAACAATGGGGGCAATGTACCGCTGAACGTCCCCGTTGATACCTCGACTTAGCGCGCCAAGCTTTCTTCCGCCGCCCGCCTGCTTGTACAGCTTCCGCAAAACCGTGATCAGTGCCTTCAACTGCGGAGAAATATCTAGTTTTAATACGGCGCTGTTCGTCGAAATGTTGTCGTAAGCGTCAATTTCCGAGTCTTCAGAGATGAAGCCCGCAGGTAGCGCCCGTCGGTCGCTCACGCCAGAAATCTTGTCTACTAAGCAAGACTTAAATCTAATTGACCCAAGATCAGTGCTCTCGCCAATTACGAGTTCACGAACTGTGCAGTTGTGAAAGGAAACGTTGTGTAGAGATATTTCGTCTAGCTCAAGTGCGTTTATTGATGCTCCGTCGATGATCGAGTCATGGAGATCAATGGCGCTCCGGCCATCCTGTAGCGACAAATTGATTACGACGCTTAAGCAGTCGGCAGCATGCTGCGCTGCCCCACGAAGCGTGGACCTTCCCCCAACAAGCTGAGAAATTATTGTCAATATTGTTTCGATGCTGGCCTGCTGCGTCTGGAGCACATAAGACGCCATATTGACAGCACGATCATTTAGCGCGGAAAGTGGAGCGTTTACATCAGCTGTGAAAGCACTAAGTACGAAGCGAGCGAACGCACTACCCTGAAGCGCCGCTAACAAGTCATCGTCAACAAATGATCGGGCTTCGCCGTGCTCGTCTCTTTGCGCGAGGCCGGGCAACCGTTGCAGTTGCGCTAGAACACCCTCGCCCGCTGGCTGACCAGTTTCGGTGGTGTAGCTGGATGCTAGGTCGGTGCCGGTGATTGGCCCAACGCCGCTTGCTGTCGCCCGAACTCCAAACGCTAGTCGTTCAAGTACTGATCGAACAGTTAGCGCATCCATTACCGCTTGGTCAAGAGACGCTTCACGCTGACAGATCTGTGCCAAGAATTCATTCCAGGCATATCCAAATCCTTTGGATCCGTCAATCGAAAGGATCTGATCTAGTAGGCGCTCCTTGAGTAGGTAGCCTAGGAGTAGCGGCTTTCGTGGCAGCCAATCAGGCAGTGAATTGGAAACGCCGTTTTTCTTCAAGTATTCCTGGGTATTCAGATCATTAAACTCGCCGAGATCAACGATTATGAATTTCCGACCACCGACGCCCAGCGAGCTCGCGAGTTCAGAATCCGTGTCGAAATAATGATCTCGTCCGCAGATAAAAACCCCGACGTCCGGAGGGAGCTTTTGTGTGAAGTCACGCACGCCAGTTAAAGCTTTGCGTCTGGCTTCCCGCATAAAGCTCTTATTGTCATTCCGACCAACGGCTTGCGCCGCGACTTCATCGAAGCCATCAAGCAATAGGGAGCACATGCCTGCTCGCCAAGCTATCACAAGATCTGTTCTAGGGTCATATCCAATCATTCGCGCGTGGCGTTCAAGCACTTCGTCGCAATATTCCGCCCCCCAATGCTCGCGGAGGTTCAATGCAAATGGTGTGGGCTCGCTTGCATTGGCAACATGCTTTTTTGCGAGGATGCGGAAAATTTCGCGCGTGGTCAGACTCTTCCCAGATCCAAAAGGGGCTCTTAGAACTACAGTTTCTCCGCGGTTAATTCGATTGGAGATGTCATCCAGAGAAATAGACTTGCCAGTAATCTTTCTTTTTGGATCATCGGCGGCAAAGGAAATTCTCATCGGAAGCGCAATGTAAGCGTCTTCCGAGAGGTTTATTGAATTGTTGCGCGGGTCTCTGGCGGAGCCAAAGGCGGCATTATTCCTGAGGCGGAGATACTTCGATGAATCAAAGAAGCGCCGCTTGAAGTCGGAGAAGGTGATTGCCTGAACATTATTTCGTCGAGCATGATCAACATGTTGTGCGTCTAACTGTTTCTCCGTAACGATCCACTTCGAAATTGCTGAAGCCCGGCCTTTTTCAATATTCTCCGCGGCGTTTAGCTTTTTGCAATCGTCCTTTACTTTGTCTAGACGCGTGCTCGTAGTCACCATAAGTAGATGCGTAACGTCGCGCATTCGCGCCATACCATCAAGTTCGCGCACCACGGGGTCATCCGCATAGTGCATAGGCTGACATTCGCCCGGAAGGAGCCCCCAAACTGCTTCAGCAATGCGTCGGACCTCCGCCTCAAACGCCATGTTCTTGTCGCGTTCTGCTCCCACCTTCGGACTCCCCACTGATTCGTGTTGTGCAATTATTTGGAAGAATACGGCGCCTGGTGCCTTGCGTGTAGCGCTCCGTGCTCATTTTGTGAACGAATTTAGCGCTGTCAAAAGCTGCTTCCTCTCACGGCCGATTAGCTACGCAGACTACGCATGCTGGCTGTAGCGCCTGACCAGTACGTTGCGCAGGCCAGCAAATCGCTGTCAGACCCGGCCTGTGTGTTCAATGACGCGATGAAGCAGCGCTACAGCAGGCCCAACGGAGGATGTCTTGTTCTGGTTCTGCCGCCATGGCGAACCAGTGACTGACCAATCAAAACAAGTTTCCGCGGCCCACGACGTATCCTGAGCCGCTGGCCGGCGCCTTCGCATGAACGCGCCGTTGTTGCCCCAGATCCTGCTTCGTCAGGGCCACTCTCCCCCAAACCGATCTAGACCTTGCGACCGAAGGCGTGCTGCGTCACTTCATCCGATCTGATGTCGGCCGGACACTGGTATCCAGAGTGGGTCTGAACATGGGCGACGTCTGTCTTGCCTAGGGCGGTCACTTCAGCGGGCCATGTGATCACGACCATTCAACTCGTTGTGCGCGGCACTGGATCATCTGATCAGCCGCGCCGGAGTACGCATAGCCAGCCATGCGCAAAACGAAGCCCTGCGCACGGCGGTGGCCTACCGAAAAAAATTGGAGGCCTTGTTTCGAGCCAATCGGCAAGCTGCGCAACTTGACCCCCTTGCCCCTGCCGAGTGCAGCAACGCGCGCGGCCGCGCTGGCGCTGTTGGACACCAGCGCCGGACCAAGCCGCAGAATGAAAATCTATGGTCGTCCCGTTTTTGCAAGAGCTGAGGGCAGGCTGAAGTGAAGGTGGCAGAGCCTCACGACCAGCTTTCGCCCAGCGCTTGCGCCTGCTGCAGCACCAGTTCCACGGCGGCATCCTGCATATCCGGCGGGTACTTGTACTTGCGCAGGATGCGCTTGACCATAAGACGCAAGCTGGCGCGCACGCTCTCGCGCTCGGACCAATCCACGCTCAGGTTCTTGCGCAGGTTCTCGGTCAGCTCGTGGGCGATCTTCTTCAGGGTCTCGTCGGTGAGTTCCTTGACGGCCGACTCGTTGTTGGCCAGCGCGTCATAGAAGCGCACCTCGTCGTCGGTCAGCCCTAACTCCTCGCCGCGTGATGCTGCCTCCCGGAACTTCTTCGCCATTTCGACCAGCTCTTCCATGACCTGCGCGGTCTCGATCGAGCGGTTCTGGTAGCGGGTGATGACGTTGCCAAGCAGCTCGGAGAACTTCCTCTGCTGCACGACGTTGCTGGCGAACTTGGACTTGATCTCGCCTTCCAGCAGCCGCTCCAGCAGCTCCACCGCCAGGTTGCGCTCGGGCAGGTTCTTCACCTGGGCCAGGAATTCGTCATCTAGCAGACCGATGTTCGGCTTGTCCAGGCCGACCGCATCGAAGATGTCCACGACGGCGTCGGACACGACCGCCTGGTTGATGATCTGGCGGATGGCCTGCTCTCGTTGCTCGTCGGTCTTCTTCTGTTGAGAGATGTCGCGCTTGGTCAGGATGACCTTGACGGCCTGCAGGAATGCCACTTCCTCCCGCACGGCCTTGGCCTCGTCCAGCGTGCAGCACAACGTGAAGGCCTTGCTCATCGCCAGCACGGTGTCGGCAAAGCGCTTCTTGCCGTCGCGGTTGCCTTCAGCCTTCAAGCCGAGCACATGGTTCGCCGCGCCGGCCAAGGTCTTGTGGCCACCGGTCAGGAAGCTGCTCCAGTCATAGCCATGCAGCATCGCCCGCAGCACGTCCAGCTTCTCGGCCAGCACCGCATAGGCCTCGTGCGCGTCGACGGTCGGCCGGCCGCGGCCCTGGCTGGCCGTGTACTCGCGCATGGCCGCCTTCAGTTCGTTGCCGATGCCGATGTAGTCGACTACCAGCCCGCCCTGCTTGTCCTTGAACACGCGGTTCACGCGGGCGATCGCCTGCATGAGGTTGTGGCTCTTCATCGGCTTGTCCACGTACATGGTGTGCACGCAGGGGGCGTCGAAGCCAGTGAGCCACATGTCGCGCACGATCACGAGCTTGAGCGGGTCGGTCGGGTCCTTGAAGCGCTTCTCCAGTCGCTTCTTGACCTGGCCGCTGTAGATGTGAGGCCGCAGCAGCGCTTTGTCACTGGCCGCGCCGGTCATGATGATCTTGACGGCCCCCTTCTCGGGATCAGCGTCGTGCCAGTCCGGCCGCAGCTTGACGATCTCGTCGTAGAGGTGGACGCAAATGTCGCGGCTCATCGCCACGACCATGGCCTTGCCTCGCTGCGCGGAATCACGGGCGTCGAAGTGGACCACCAGGTCGGCCGCCACACTGGCCACGCGCGGGCCAGCGCCCACCACCTTCTCCAGCGCCGCCCAACGGCTCTTGAGCTTTGCCTGAGTGCTCTCTTCTTCGTCTTCGGCCAGTTCGTCTACCTCGTCGTCGATGGTGGGCAGCTCTTCGTCCTTCAGGCGCAGCTTGGCCAGCCGCGACTCGTAGTAGATGGCTACCGTGGCGCCATCTTCCTTGGCCTGCTGCATGTCATAGACATGGATGTAGTCGCCGAACACAGCGCGCGTGTCGCGGTCAGCAGCTGACACCGGCGTGCCCGTGAATGCCACGAAGGTGGCGTGCGGCAGGGCGTCACGCAGATGCTGGGCGTAGCCGACCTGGTACTTGGTCTTGTACTCAGGGGACTCAAAATCCCCCGCCGTGTGCGCTGGCGCCTTGCCATCAGTGGTCAACGCAGACGATGCACGATCACCGCGCACCTTGACCTCCTTCAGCTTGGCTTCAAAACCGTACTGCGTGCGGTGGGCCTCATCGGCGATAACGACGACGTTGCGCCTGTCCGAGAGCATGGGGAACAGGTCCTCGTCCTCCCCGGGCATGAATTTCTGGATCGTCGCGAAGACGATGCCGCCCGAGGGCCGATTACTCAGCAGGGCGCGCAGCTCCTGCCGTGTGCTCGCCTGCACGGGCTGCTCGCGCAACAGATCCTGCGCCAAGCTGAACACGCCGAACAGCTGCCCATCCAGATCGTTGCGGTCAGTGATGACGACGATGGTCGGGTTTTCCATTGCCGGCTCCTGCATCACCCGGGCAGCAAAGCAGGTCATGGTGATACTCTTGCCGCTGCCCTGGGTGTGCCACACCACGCCACCTTTGCCGCGAAGCGCAGCGCTGCTGTCTGGCCTTGACGCCGCGACGACGTGCTCGATGGCGGCCCGCACAGCGTGGAACTGGTGATAGCCGGCGACCTTCTTGATCAGCCGGCCGTCATCCTCGAAAAGCACGAAGTAGCGGAGATAGTCCAGCAGCATCGCCGGGGCCAGAGCACCTCGGATCAATGTCTCCAGCTCGTTGAACTGGCCCAGCGGGTCTAGGTCCGTGCCAGTGATCGTGCGCCATTGCTGGAAGCGCTCTTCGTCGGCCGACAGCGAGCCCATGCGGGCTTCGCTACCGTCCGAAATGACCAGCAATTCGTTGTACTGGAAGATGTCGGGGACCTGGGCCTTGTAGGTCTGGATCTGATCGAAGGCCTTCCAGATGTCGGCATGCTTGTCGGCCGGGTTCTTAAGCTCGATCAGCACCAGCGGCAAGCCGTTGACGAAGAGCACGATGTCCGGCCGGCGCGTGTGGTGCGCGCCCTTGATCGTGAACTGGTTGACCGCCCACCATTCGTTGGCAGCAACATCGCCCCAATCGATCAGGCGAACGAAATCGCCACGCGTCTCGCCATTCCTCTGGTACTGCACGGGCACGCCGCTCACCAGCAGCTTGTGAAACGCACGGTTGGCCGAGAGCTGCGCGGGGATGCCGAGGTCCAGCACCTGAGTCAGCGCATCGTCTCGGGCGCTGGGTGGGATGTCGGGATTGAGCTTGTGAATCGCCGTGCTGAGTCGGCCGCGCAGCAGTACCTGTCGGTAGTCGCTGCGTTCGGGCAGGGCGCTATCGGGCGCGATGTCGACACCATGGCGGTGGGTGTAGCCCACTTCGGCCAGCCAAGACAGAACTTCGATTTCGAGTTGGTCTTCGGTCATCGCATCCCCAAGCCGGTCCTTGCTCCCTTACCCCGCCTACGCAGCCAGACGCATCGAACGATGCGTCAGCCCCAACCGTTGAACGCCAAGCAGGAGTTCTTGATCCAAATCGAAGGGCAGCACCTCCAGGCTCAGCCCGCCACCGAAGTCGAAGGGATCGAGCGGGCTCTGGAAGGCCTCCGTCTGCGGATAGATCAAGGCCATGCGTCCAACGCCGGCGAGGTACTTCTGCCCGTAAGCAAAGAGTTGATAGAAGTCCGACTGGCTCAGGCCGTACTTGTCAACGCGCTTGCTGGCATCCAGCAGCTTCCACTTGGTATCGAGAATCCAGTGTTGGCTGCCATCGGCAATGTAGATGTCAGGCTCCAGCTGGAAGATGGGCTTCTGCTGGTGCTGGCAAAGCGACGTGCTGCGAGCCGGCGTGCGCATGTCGACGCCAGGCGCCAGCGATGCTCGCAGCCAGCGAACCACGAAGCGCTCGAACAGCTTCTCCATCGGGAACAGCAAGCTGATGCCCTGGTAGTCACCAGCTACTGCTAGCGGCATGTGCTGGTTCAGGATCAGCTCGCACCATGGTTTGGCGGGTCGATAGTGCGCCAGCAAGCGGTCCTGTCCCCAGGCGCGGAAATCTTGGTCCACCTGCCCGCTGGCCGGGATCTCCGCCAAGCGGAAGCTCAGCTCCTGGGCCAGGCGCCAATGGCGAGCGTCCTGCGTGCTCTGGCGTACCCGGTTCAGTGCAAGCTTCAGCAGTCGGTTCTCGGGCCGGTCGGGCAAGTAGACCTCGTGGCGCACGTGAAAGCGATGCTCGCGCCCGGGCGGCTGCCGCAGTTGTCGGTTGAGGTCGAGCTGTCCGCGCAAAAACGGCAGTTCCTCATCCACCCGTTGGTACTCGAAGCGCAGGCCGCGGCTTACCAGCGTGTCCAGCTCGTGCAGAAACCGCCCCATCACCCACTCGGACAAGGGCGCATCGAACAGCTGCAGCGAGGCCACGCCGACATCGCGCGTGGGCAGATCCAGCAAGGCCAGCAGCAGCTTGCGCAGCAGCGCGCGCGCCTCGGCCAGGCTCCCGCTCTCCGCATGGTGCTTAGGCACGATCTCCAGCACCGTGCCGCAAGGCGTCTGGATCACGCCTACGAAGTTGTCCAGTTTCAACCGCCGCCGCCCCTCCACCTGCAGCAGCCGCGCACCGCCGCGCGAGAAACGCTCGCTCAAGCGGCATAGGTAGTCAAAGGCCGATTCGCTGACCGGCGCGCAATCCAACGTCGCAGCCACTGGCTCCGTGCAGAGCCAGGCATGCTCTCGAACGCTGACCTTGCGCGGCGCCGGCCTCATTCGTCGTCCTGCGCCTCGCGATGGTCGATCACGCCCAGATAACTCTCGGCATACAGAAACGCATCGTCGTTGACTGACCAGACCTGGGGGCTGTGAGCCACGTTGACGTTCGCGCCGAAGAGTTCGTCAATGTCGACGCCCCTAGTGCTCACAAACTGGAACGTTTCCGGCTTGCGGTGGTCGTTGAGCACCCATTGGATGCGCCGCCAGTCATCGAAGAAATACTCCTGCAGCAGCGGCAACACCTGATTGCTGAAGATCTCGGCCAGCTTGTCCAAGGTAGGCGTCTGCCGCAGCGGCATGAAGTAGGCATGGCCCAGGCAGTGATCCCGATCCAGCAGCGCCTCGATACGTTGATTGAGCACCGACAACAGGCTGCCGACCGAAATGCCTTCGACATCCACGCCTTCCAGGAGGTCAGCCCGAGGCGGCATTGCCTTGAACACGAAGCGGCGGCGCAGCGCCACGTCCATTCCGGTCAGCGAGCGGTCGGCTGTATTCATCGTGCCGATCAAGTAGACGTTCTGCGGCACGCTGAACGGCTTCTTGGAATATGGCAGCACCGCCTCAAGGGCCTCGCTGGCCCCGGCCCGTTTGGACGGCTCGATCAGCGTGATCAATTCGCCAAAGATGCGAGATATGTTGCCGCGGTTGATCTCGTCAATGATCAACACGCGTGCGTCGCTTGGTGTGGCTGCTGTAGTGCCGCGCGTCGCTCGCGCGGAGCCGCCCAGCATCTGCTCAACCAGCGGCGCCAACACGTTGGCATAGCCGTTCACAACATACGGTTCCAAGCCCTTGCCTGGCAAACGCGAAATGGCCTGCTTGTCGCGGATGTCCTCCACGCTCAAGACGCCGCCGCGCACAGCGTCTGCCAGTACCAGCAGCATGCTCTTGGCAAAGTGCAGCTTGTTGCCATTGGGCTTGGACAGCTCGACCAGCTCGCCGGTGACTTGCGTGATCTTGTAGTCCGAGCTACCCACCTGCCCGAGGCGCAGGCCGACTGCCTCCACAACGGCCGCCTGCTGTCCACCCAGCAAGCGCTGGAGTTTGTCGAGGTCGATGGACGGCGAGCGCAGCTCGTACAGCGTCATCTGGCTGAACTGGCTGTTCATCAGTTCGCCATGGGGCAGGGATGGCTCGTAGACACGCAGCCACTTGACCGGTCGCATCTGCGCGTAGCCGTCCGGATAGTCGCTGTGAGGCTGAAATTTGTATTCGCCGCTCACCTCGCCAATGGCGCGGAATTTGAAGTTCCCATCGGTGATCACCAGCAGGTCGCCAGGCTTCATGCGGGTGACAAAAGCCGTAACGCTCGTCACCGTGTAGTCGGTCTGCGGGTTCTCCACCGGCAGGCCATTTGCGGTGCAACGCTTGAGCACGTCGTCGCGTGCGGTGCAGCCGGTGAAGTCCACGCCGCCGCCATAGCCCAGCAGCGCGTAGCCCTTCTTGATGCACTCGTCATAAACCGCAGCATCGCTGCCCAGCGTATTGCCCAGCGACATCTTCCATATGCGTCGCCCGCGAATGTCGATAGGCGTCGCTGGTGCTGCAGTTTCTTGCGGGCGTGTCACCTTCGCTGCCGCCGCTTCGCACAGCGACTTGAACACGCCGTCCACCACCTCGTACCGGATCTGCCCGGTGTCCTCGTTCGTCGTTGCACGCAGCCCCTCCACGAAGTCCTCATAGCTGAAGCTCTGGTGAAAGGTCACGAAGCGGATGCGGCGTTGCTGTACCAGCGTGTCGAACCGCGACTTCAGAGCCACACGGTCCGTCCGGTGCTGCTCCAGATAGGCTAAGTCCAGTACGGCTAGCGCAGCGTCGATGGTGGAGTAAGTCTTGCCCGTGCCTGGCGGTCCGAAGAGGATCTGGTTCAACGGAGACAGGGCGGTTCTAGAAGGGGACTCGACAACAGGAGCGGGTGGAGGCGTAGCTACAGCGCCGAACTGACCCTGTTTTGCGAAGCTCAACTGGTAGTGGCGGGCGCCGAGCTTGGTGAGCACGGCGTAGTCGCCGGCCCTTAACTGCTGGTCCTTCATCAGTTTGCCCATCTTGGGCTGGATGCGGTGCCGGTCATTCAAGACCCAGGCTTCAGCCAATCGAGTTCCGTCCGGCAAGTCCAAGGCGAAGGTCTCGGCAGGTCGCTCGCCGACAGCGCAGAAGTTGGCTGCAGCGAACAAGCGCTGCAGCTTCGACACCTTCACTTGGCCATTGCGAACATTGGCGTCGTTCAGCATGACTGTCAGCCGTTCCTCGCCGCGGCCGTAGTCATCTGGCCAGCAAGGTGCCCGATGCGTCACAGGCTTGATGCGGGCATCGCCGGCCGCCTGCTCGACCCACTCGGCCACGCTATCGGTCGTAAGCGGGCGAATCGTCTGGTCTTCAACCTCGCCGATTTGCACGTTGGTTGCGCCATTCACCACGCTCAGCCGCAGGGCTATGGTGGCCCCCCAGATTTCCGGATCCTCCGTGCGTCCGGCGCGCACCATCTCAGCCTTGGTAATCCACCAGTCCAGCCCGCGCTGATGCAGGCTGCGAACGAGTTCGACAAATGCATCGACAGCGCCCTCTGCCTGTATTGCTTCCATCAAGCCATTGGCGGCGGCAAAGTGGTGAAGCACATCGTCGCCATCTGACGCCGAGGTGCGCGCCTGGGCCGCCTCCACCTGCGTAAGGATGTCGTCGGCATAGCTCATCACGGACTTGCCGGCGCGTTGGGCCATGAAGCCTTGGTAGAGCGCGACGGCATCCTTGGGGGGATCGCCCGCACCGGGCCACACTTGCCGCAGCATCGGCCCCATGTAGATCGGCAGGATGCAAGGTTGCTCTCGGTCCTGGTACAGGAAGGCGATCTTGCGGCGGAAGATAGGCCAGAGGTCGATGCGTTCCACCTCATCCAGCCGGCCCGCGCGCGCAGCCTGCGCCGTCTGCACGATCAATTGCTTGATGGCCGCAAAGGCTTCATCGGCCGTGCGCCCGTACTTGCTGTACCAGCCGTAGTTCCCGTCCTGCATCACGCCGCGTTGGGCTGAAGGTTCTTTGGCTGCAGTGCTGCTGCGCGAGTAGATGCCGAACTTCAGTGACGAGCCGCCCCATATCGAGCCCAAGGCCTCGGTGTGCTTTTCTATCCACCGGCAGAAGTGATCATCGTCGCCGGCTTGGTTGTACTCGCGCAGCGTGATGTTCGCGAGCTTCTCCAGCGGCCAACGTTGCAGGAACCGGGTCCAAAGAGTTTCGCGATCAGCGATGCTGAGCGACGGTGTGGTGGCGCTCATGCGAGTGCCTCCTCCACGGCATCAACAATATCCGGGAGGCGCAGCTGGGCGGAGATCAGGCGGGGCAGGAGGGTGTCGCGAAGTTGTGCCAAGCAGCAAGCTTGTTGGCCGTAGAGCCGCGCGTAGATCGCTTTCGCTACCTCCGCAAACGCTTGACGCAGCCTCGATGGCGGCACCGCGACCATCTTGGTTCTCAACAGCAGCTTCTCGTCCAAGTTTGGCACTGATGTCCCGTTGATGTAGTTCCAAATCTCTTTCGACTCACGCATTTCAGCGAGGAACCTATCAACGAAGATCGCCGTCGCAGCGTCGCCGCATTCCAGACGCTTTACGAAGTTCGAAAAGATAACGGGCTGGCCGTACATGGCCGAAAACGGGGCGCCAGCCCAAAGCGGGCGGCCGCAAGGTCCGGCGCCAGATGAAGCAAGCAGTACTTGCGAACTGCTCAACAGACGCTTCTCCATGGCGGAGCCCTTGACCCATCTTGTCGGAGCGTCAGGAGCCCAACCAAGAGATCTTAGTTTTTCCATATCAACGCCGCGCAAGCTAGTTGCCGGCACCAGGTCGGCAGTCGTCTGCTCATCCTCACCCCACAGGCCGCCGATAGTGACGCTGGCAAGTGAGCCTAGCGGTTGAGCTGCCCATCCGCTTGGGATCTGGCCCAACTTGGAATCCTCGAAGCTGTCGGGGAAGAGCGCGGCGGTGGCTTCGTCCATGCCTTCTGGTGCGCAGCCGTCGCGCTTGGCGCGCACGGGGTCGAAGTCCACGAACCACGACTTGAACAGCGCCTGGGCGATGGCTTCTAGCGTGGCGTTGGTTTCGCGGAGGAGGGTGATGCGGTCGTCTAGGCACCCTATGAACGCCGCGATTGCATTCTGGGTTCGCAGGGGCGGTAGGCTTAGTTCAATGCTGCGTAGCGATTTGAGCGGCGTGGCAATGCCCGGCGTTCCGACTTGCGATGCGTTCATCAGCAGAGCCGCGCGGCCAGTGGAGCTCTTGAAAAAGTACATCAGGTACAGCGGGTTGACCCTTTCTCGGTCAACTGAAAGCTTCATGAGGCTGGTGGAGAGCATGTATCTGAGACCGTCATCCGGTGTGATGCCGGTCTCGCCGATATTTCCTCGATGCGGGAACACCAGATCTCCAGGCCGCAAGCAACAACTTGCCAGCGAATCAGCAGTTGCTTCCGATACGTACACGTAAGCGCCTTCCGGTTCGCGAGCGCCAGTGAGGTTGTTGCCCCGAATGACGCGCACACCGGATGGCACATATAGATCTGCCTTCATACGTGAGCCGAATGGCCCCACGGCCATCGAACCGGGCGTGGCCGCAGCTAGCTGCCCGATCGAAACACGTGACCAGTCAGAACTCATACCCGAGCTCCCCCAGCTTCGCCCTAATCAGTGCATCCAGCTCCACCCCCTTGGCCATCTGCTCGCCCAGCTGCTCGGTCAGCCGCGCCATCTTCTCCGCAAAGACCTCGTCGTCGTCTTCGACCTCCTCGGCGCCCACATAGCGCCCCGGCGTCAGCACATGGCCGTGCTGGGCGATCTCGGCCACCGGCGCGCTGCGGCAAAAGCCCGCAATGTCGGCGTACTCGCCCGGCACCTCGCCGGCCGGCGCTTCGCCACGCCAGGCCGCCACCGTGGCTGCGATGCGCTCAATCTCTTCGTCAGCAAACTCGCACTGCACCCGGCTGATCATGCGACCCAGCTTGCGGGCATCGATGAACAAGACCTGGCCTTTGCGCGCGGCTGGCTTCTGCTTCGCCAAGAACCACAGGCATGCCGGAATCTGCGTGTTGAAGAACAGCTGCCCCGGCAGGGCCACCATCACCTCCACCACATCGGCGTCCACCATCGCGGCGCGGATGACGCCCTCGTTGTTCTGGCTGGAACTCATCGAGCCATTGGCCAGCACGATGCCGGCGCGGCCGGTGGGCTTGAGGTGATGCAGCATGTGCTGCAGCCAGGCGTAATTGGCGTTGCCTTCCGGCGGGTCGCCAAACTGCCAGCGTGGGTCGCCCTCCATGCTGCCATGCCACCAGTCGCTGATGTTGAAGGGCGGGTTGGCCAGGATGAAGTCCGCGCGCAGGTCGGGGTGCTGGTTGCGCGTGAAGGTGTCGGCTGGCTCGCGGCCCAGGTTGAAGTCGATGCCGYGGATGGCCAGGTTCATCGCGGCCAGGCGCCACGTGGTGGGGTTGGCTTCCTGGCCGTAAATCGACGCATCGCCCAGCTTGCCGCCGTGCGCCTCGATGAAATGCTCGGACTGCACGAACATGCCGCCCGAGCCGCAGCAGGGGTCGTACACCTGCCCATGATGCGGCGCCAGCACAGCGACCAGCGTCTTGACGATGCTGGCCGGCGTGTAGAACTGCCCGCCCCGCTTGCCCTCGGCGCTGGCGAACATGCCGAGGAAGTATTCGTACACCTGGCCCAGCACGTCGCGGGCGGCGCTGGGGTTCTGACCAAAGCCGATGGTGGACACCAGGTCTACCAACTCGCCGAGCTTGCCGTCGGGAAGCTGCGCTCGGGCATAGCGCTTGTCCAGGATGCCCTTGAGCTTGGGGTTCTCGGTCTCGATCAGGCTCAGTGCYTCGTCGATCACCTTGCCGATCTCTGGCCGCTTCGCCTGGGAGCGCAAGGCCTCCCACCGGGCCGCCTCTGGCACCCAGAACACGTTGACGGCCGTGTAGTAGTCGCGGTCATCGGCTTCGGCGGCCAGGTCTTCGGGGCTGGCGTTGCCGTAGAAGTACTCGTCGGCCGGGTCAGCCAGCCGCGCCACCACCTCTGCGCGGCGAGCGGCAAACGTGTCGGAGATGTACTTCACGAAGATGAGGCCCAGCACCAGGTGCTTGTATTCGGCCGCGTCCAAGTTGGCGCGCAGCTTGTCGGCCGTGGCCCAGAGAGTCTTCTTGATGTCGTCGAGCATGGGAACGGGATGCGGAAATTTGTGTAGTCAGTTGGCTGCCGGCAGCGCGGCGCTGGAGGTGTCGGGCTTCGGCTTCAGGCTCACCCAGTAGCCGGAGCCGTTCTCAACGGACACGACCAGGTCGGGATAGGCGCGGACCATGTCGGACAGCGCCGTGTGGCCGAAGGCCTTGGGTGAGAAGCCGGGGTCAGTGCGCTTGAGGTATTGGCCCAGGGCTCCCAGCCCGACGCGACCATCGGGCGCATCGGCCGCCAGCAGCGTGACCGCGTTCAGGACTGCCTTGGGACGCTTCTTGGGCGCCGGCTTAGGCGCGGGAGCAGGAGCCGGTTTGCTGGCGGATTTGGTGTCTTCGGCCGATGCCGCAGGCTCGGGTGGCGCCCACTCAAAGAACTGGTCGCTGGCGTTGCGCAGCGCATCCGGCGTCTTGGCTTCGCCCACGATATGCACCGTCGCGCCGCGCTCGCGCAGCTTGCGGCACAGGTAGGCGAAATCGGAGTCGCTGGTGACCAGGCAGAAGGTGTCGGCCCGCTGGTCGAACAGGGCTTCCATGGCGTCAAGCGCCAGGGCGATGTCCGAAGTGTTCTTGCCAGCCGCGTACTGGTACTGCAGGCAGGGCGTGAAGGCCAGCCGGACCAGCGCTTCTTGCCACTTGTTGGCTAGGGTGGCGTGGTTGCCGTAGCCCCGGCGCAGCACTACGCGGCCAAACTGCGCCACCATGCGGAGCGCAAAGTCCAAGGCCTCCGGCTTGATGTTGTCGCAGTCCACCAGGACTGCAACGCGCGCGTCTGCGCCCACGCCTGCATTCGTGTGCAGCATTTCTCCCCCTAGAGCGAGGAGATGATAGTGGCGCGGTAGGCAGAACCTTTTTCCTCCAGCAGATGCGCAATCGTGACAGCAGTGCGGGCCGCGCCAGTGGCTTACGTTGCCTTCCAATGCCACGAAAATCACCGCATGCACATCCTCGACGAGGTGCGCCGCTAGACCGGCCTGCCGTGCTGACGAACGTGCACGACGCGCAGTTCCCGGCTCTGGTCGTACTCGCGGTACCAGGTCTTGAGCGCGTTCTTCGTCGGATATCCCAGCTGCCGAATGGTCAAGCCGATGCGCTTGCCCAGCTTGATGTACAGATGCACGGCTCGAAGCCGATCCTCGTATGGGTACATGAACTACCTCCAGGTAGTCCAAGAAATCGCCCGCATCCCCAAAAGCCGAAAGTTCAGACTTGAGTGAGACACGGGTTCAAAGCCCGCCGACTCGCTCAGCGCCAAGTGGCTGATCAGGGCCGGTTTTCAGTTTTGAGTTGTGCGCAAACCGACATTGGCTCTTGAGCTGAGTCAGCCGTCCACGGCCGAGGGGCTATTCACCTCCCGGACATGCTCAAACAGGTCGAAGACGGAAAGACCCAGGCTGTTCGCAATCACCTCAACGGCGTTGAGCGTCGGGTTCGCCTGGCCAGTTTCGACGCGGCTCAAGTAGGTCTGATAGAAGCCGCAGTGCTCCGCGAACTCCACCTGCGTAAGCCCAGCAGCAATGCGCAGCTGGCGTACACAGTCACCAAATTGTTTGCTCAGACCTATAGACACGACCACCACTGTCAGTGCTATGCTCTGATTCGCATAAACACTAATTCATATATTTGTGCCTCCGTGACTTGAAACGGCCTGCCAGGTCTTCGTCCGCAACTTCCTTTTCCAGGAGCAAGCGATGAACATCTCCCTGATCAACGCCGGGTCTGAACTCAACCCGCTTTGCCGCTCGTACGTCTGCGCAGTGTTCGACGTGCTCAAGCTCCAGATTCAGGCCGATGCCGGCGTTCACGCCACACAACTCCTCTGGGCAGTCGGCGTCCTGTCGGACCACAGGCCTCACTATCTGGGCGCATGGCACGTGCACGACCCCAAAGACGCCTGGTGGCGCGCCATCGCCGGCGACCTTCTGGACCGCGGCGTCGAGCGTCTTCGCATCGTGATCGGCCCGGACCTCGATGAAATCCAAGCCGCCATGGCGCCCCGATACCGCTATGCCGCGGTATTGCCGGCGTCCGCAGCCCTTGCCCATCCCGAGATCGAATCGACCCTGGCTGGCCATCGCCAGTACATCGAGCGCGCCCTGGACGTCACCAGTTGCCTGAGCCTGGTCCTGAAGCGGGCCGCAGCTCGCCACGGCCCCTTCGCCAACGCGGCTGCCGCCGCTGCGCTGCTCCGTCGATCGGCCGAGCGCTGCATCTCTCGCGACTGGCCGGAGCCCTCTGCGCCCATGCGCGCGCTGCGCTCGCCCGCCTCCACGGCGCTGACCGCGGCATTCAGCTGACCAGCCTCTTCGCAAGGCCTGGCCATGAACATCAAGAAGACCCTCGCCAGCATCCGTGCTGCCCTGCTGCGCCGAGGGAACTCGGCGCAGGACGCCGAGGACCTGGTTCAGGAAGCGTGGATTCGCCTGGCGGGATACCAGCGCGAACAGGTCGTGGCGCAGCCCGAGGCATTCATGATGCGTACCGCGCTGAACCTCTCCATCGACGCCCACCGTTCCCGAATGACGCGTGGCGACGAGGTGCTCGTGGAGGAAGCGGTCATCATCGATCTCGCGCCCACGGCCGAGGATTCGATGCTCGCCAAGGAGCGCCTCGCACGGCTCAGCGAGGGGCTCAGCCGCCTGAGCGAGACCACCCGCGCCATCTTGCTGTCCCACCGCCTGGACGGCCTCACATATGGCGAGATCGCGCGGGCTCGTGGCGTGAGTATCACCACCGTGCATACGCACATTGCCAAGGCCACCTTGCAGCTCACCAGTTGGATGGAAGGCTGGTAGCCGTGCCGTCAGACGGAGCGTCCGACGCGCCGGGGAAAGCGATAGAAGCGCAGCCGCTTGTGACGCCAGAGATCGCGTCCGAAGCTGCTGTCTGGGTTGCACGCCTGCACGGACCCGACAGGTCAGTCGCCGTGGACCGCGAGTGCCTCGAGCTGGCGCTGCGCATGTCCGCGTCGACGAGCGCTTCGTGATGAAGCCAGGTGAGCGTCTGCGTATGCAACTTCCAGGCGTGGAAACACGCGAAGTCCGGGGTTCGTGGGTGGACCGGCCGAACATCGAGCACTTGACCGCCTGGCAGCGCGGGGAGGTGGTTCTTGACAACGCCCCGATCAGCGATGCGGTTGCAGAGATGAACCGCTACGGCAAGCCACCCGTGGTCATCGTCAACATGAAAGCGATCGGCGGGCTGCGCATCAGTGGCGCCATGCGCGCGGGAGACAGCGAGGCTTTCGCGCAGGCAGTTGCCAGCCTTCATGGACTGAGCGTGAGAAGGACCGACGGCCGCATCGAGCTCGACAAATAGACGGACGGCACAGGCGGGCGGCGCACTAGGCAACGCGCGCCGCCATCGAAAGGGTGGCGGCCTTGTGCTGCGTGTGCCACGACTCGTGTGCGTTTTGCCGGACAGAGCGCGCCGTCTCGACCGACGAATTTGAAAGCAGTTGAAAAGGCGCTGCCGCTCCGACAAGAGACGGAACCAGTGGACGTTTGAGTCCTTGATATTTTCCTGGTCGCGACGTCGGTGGTTTCCTGGCTTCATGCGAAGCGGTCTCGTCATACCGCTTAAAGCGTTCGGTCGCGGATCCTTCAAGTGGCACTTTCAGCTGGCCGGGAGGTCCGCAGAGCTGTCTGGCAACTACCGGCGCTGTAAATCCGCACATCTAGACAGTTAGAAATCAACGGTCTGCAATCGCCTCCGCAGCCGACGCTGCGAGCCCGCTGATCGAGCGGCGCAGGGTTTTACAGCACGCGCAATTGCGGGAGTGACGCATGAATCCCTGGTTTACACGCACCGGAGTTCGCATGAAGAATTCATCAACGGATCCAGAACCACGGCAGTCCGAGTCCGCGTGCGCGGACTTAGAGGCTGCCGAAAAGGAACTCGCCACGGACGATCCAGCGAAAGTGGACCTCGACCGCGGGCGCGTGTACATCAGACTGGGCGCCTTGGGTCCACGCCTGCGCGCTCTGGCGACACTCGAGCGGACGTCGGTGTCAGCGTTGATGCGGCGCGCCGCCGTGCAGATGCTTCGCGACCGACCGGTCGAAGCCGATGAAGGTGGCAATCTCCCGCGGGCGGATCGCTCCCAGTGGGTGAGAGTCCACCTGAGCTTGCCACAGGCGCATAGTGATGAGCTGGCTGTGCGAGCGCGTGCTGCTGATATGTCGCGCAGCGAATTCGTGTGGTCGCTGCTGCAAGGCAAACAGCCGCCGCCGGTTCCGGCCGATTTCGCGTCGGCAGTTCGTTGCCTGTACTTGTCCACGGATCAAGTCGCGGCGCTCTCCACGGACCTGAGCGTGTTCTTGCGGTTGCTGGAGAAGGCCAGCACGCGTGCACCCGAGCTCCAGCCATTTCGTGAAAGCTTGAGGACGCTGCGTGAAGATGTTCGCGAACACCTGAAACGAGCCTCGACGCTGCTTGCGGCACTTGAGCCCTACCGGAGACCGAGACCATGAGCACCAGCCAAAGCGTTGATGGGATCCTCGTTCATTGGGGTGAGCGGCTGTTCTACCCTGGCAACCGGATCGTCAAGCCGGACTACACGCCGCGGCTGGACGGGTCGCTGAAGTCCAGGGCAGCCGTCGTCCGCGGTCGCATCGCGCTGACCGTACGCCGACCGCCGCAGGCATTCGTGCGGGTCACCGGCGGGGGGCGGGGCATGGGAGCGATCGCAAGCCACCTGGCCTACATCACCAAGGACGGTGAGTTGGCTTTCGAGGACGACCGTGGGGTGATTCGCGAGGGCAAGGCTGCGCTGTCGGACCTGGTGGACCAATGGCGTTACGGCGGCCCCTACATCGCTAAGGTCGAGAGTCGGCGAGAGGCGTACAACCTGGTGCTGTCGATGCCCTTCGGGACTGACCCGGACCTCGTGAAGCAGGCTGTGCGTGAGTTCGGCCGGGCCGAGCTCGCAGGACATCGTTACGTGATGGTGCTGCACAAACACCAATCGACGCCGCACGTCCATCTCTGCGTCAAATTGGAGTCCAGGGATGGCAGTCGTTTGCAGCACGGTCCGCAGGACTTGYACCGCTGGCGAGAGACGTTTGCATATCGGCTCAGAGGTCTTGGCATCGAGGCGGAGGCGACTCGACCGGCATTGCACGGCGAAGTCCGCAATTTCGAGCCGCTCTGGCGGCTCAGTGCCAAGGAGGAGGGACGGCCGCTGACAACGTCGTTCCCTACGGAAAGAGGTCCCGCGCACGAGCGCAAGTGCCGTGAAGCGATGGAGGGCTGGGCAGGAATTCTGAAAGCACTTCGGTCTTCGGACCTGGAGGAGGACCGAAAGCTTGCAAGGCAGGTGATCGACTTCATGGTTCGCACCCCCTTCGCTAGAAAGGTCATCAGCAAGAACCCAGAAAAGCTGCGAGTTGCCGCTCAGTACCTGCAGTCCAGTGACCGTGAGCCGCCGAAGACCGTGACCCTTCAGCGGTCCGGCCCGGAGTGGACGCGTTGACGCCGCATTCCGCACGTCTGCTCGGGAGTGGAGGGGCGGTGCGCCATGAGGCAATCTCGACGGGGTCGAGAATCGATAGCGTCGATGGATGGCAAATGTGGGCCATGTCGATATCTAGGCGGCCGGCACAGCGGCGCGGGTGAGATGAACCGCTAAGCAATCTGACCGTCCGCATCGTCAACATGGAAGCGGTCGGCGTCATGCGCGCGGGGGACAGCGAGGCATTCGCACACCGTTGCCAGCCTTCATACCACGCCATCCTGATCTCAGTTCTACTTCGGCGCTGACAGCGACACTACCCAGCCAACGCCTTGGATCTGCACCAAAGGAGACGGCCCTTGAAATCTCTGCTGCCAAGCGACGAGGACTTGCCTTCCTGGCTGCATACGGCCTTGCTGTTGGGCCTCGTGTCTGTCTTCGGGCTGCCTTTGATCTGGTCTGGAGCCAAGGCGCTGCTGACCGGAACGATGCTCCCCGTAAGCGGCCCGGACTTCGGGACCTGGCTGATCAGCTCACTGCCCTTGCACGGCCGAGCAGCTCGGGTCGGCGGACTGGCATTGGTCGTGCTGGGAGCGGCCTTTCTGGCCCTCGGCCTGGCCTGGACACGTTGGGCTGCCAAGCGGCGCCTCGTGAAGGCGGTGCCATGGGGCTTGCTGGTGCTCGCGCTGCTGCTGATGCGCTGGGCCGGTGCGCTGACCCGGCCTTGAGCCGTGTCCGCCCCGGGGTGGCGTGCATCAGCGGGCCCCTGACGCGCTCCTATAGTCCAAGCCCATAGTCCAACCGTGAGCATGCTTGTGAATGGCCTGCGCGTCCGCACCGCAAACATCCTGCTGGCGGCAGTCGCCATCGGCGTGACGACCGGCTGCGCGCTCAGACCGCCGGCCCAGGCCGCCAGTGATGCGATGGTGGCATTGATACAGGAGGCGTCGCCGGCCGTTGTGGGGGTGGGCAACGGCCGCGAAGTGATCGGCTCGGGCTTCAGGGTGGCCGGCACGCCGTGGGTCGTGACGGCTGCGCACGTGGCGCGCCAGCTCGGAACCCGGCCGACGATCACTTGGAAGGCCGTCAGCTGGCAGGTGCGCTTGTCCATCATCGACGAAGCGACGGACCTGGCCCTGCTGGAACTCGACGAGGCTGTGCCCCTTGTCGGCCTCAAGCTCTCTGAAGCCGACAGCGTTGCGGCTGGCCAGACCATCGTCGTGCTGGGGTGCCCGTTCGGCACCCTGCCCACTGCCACCACGGGCATGGTCAGTGCGCTGCCGGGGGCGGTGCTCCAGCCCCCATCGCTGGCGAATCAGCTGGAACTCAACGCTGCCATCAATCCCGGCAATTCAGGTGGCCCGGTCGTCGACCTGCAGGGCCGTGTCGTCGGGGTGGCCGTTGCCACCTTGTCGGGCGGGTATGGCCTGGGCTTTGCCGTGCCGGTCGACGCTCTCAGGCGCCTGCTGGCACGGCAGGCCGCGCTCAGCCGCACTGGCCCAGGAAGTCTAGGTTGACGGCCACCAGACCGCCGGTCTGCGTGTTCATCACGATCACGATGCCGACGCAGGGCAGCCGGCCCTGGTTGACGCGCGGCCAGCCCTTCGAGAAATACAGCATGTCGTTGGCGAGGCCTATTTCGTCATCGGCGATGTAGTCCGGCACGACCACGGCGCCCACCCCGCCCTGCTGCTGCAGGGAATTGCTGATCGAGATCACCTTGTTGATCAGACGGATACCGGCCGCGAGGTTGGTCGGGTTCCGCAGGGTCATCAGGTTGCGGATCAAGTCGCCGCCGATGCAGCCGACGAGTGCCACCTTCATCACGCTCGCGTCACGCCCGAAGCCTGAGCCGCCGATGCGGGTGGGCATGTAGTTGGGGCAGGCGAAGGCGAGCGACGAGCTGGCCAGGCAGTAGTCCAGCGACATGCCGCCCGGGTTGTTCTGGTTGATAACGTTGGCCGCGGCAATGTTGACGAGGCTGTTGGTCAGCGTGATTACCAGCTCGATGATGTTGCCGCGCGCCGTGCCCGACAGGTCAGTCAGGATGCCGAACATCGTCGAGAAGAACGAGAACTGGACGGGCTCGACACCAGCGTACATGGTGGTCACCGAGGCGCTCTGCCCGGAAGCCAGCGACGCGAACCATTCGCTGGACGCAATGGCCGCCGTCTTGGCGCGCGCCGCCGCCGGCGCCGGCGCCACGACAGGGATGCCCAGCATGCTGCCGCCCATCACCTTGATCGCATCCATCAGCTGGGGAATTTCCGTCGCCAACTGCTGGTTGATGGCGCCTTGCTGCTGCGATGCACCCAGCGTGCTGGTCTGGAGCGCATGCAGGGCCTGCAGCGACTGCTTGTACGCGGCCGCACCGTTTTGCAACGCGGTGATGGCGTTCGGATCAGGCGAGGCCACATTGATCGCCGCGATCTGGGCCTTCACCAGGCGGATCTTGGTGACCAGGTCGGCCAGGGCAGCAGCGTACTGCGCATCCTGGTTGCCGGGCGTGAAGCCACGCGCCTGCAGGATGCTGGGCGTCACCAGGTAGCCGTCCGGCGGCGCAGACGCGTTGGTCGCGTTGAGCACGGTGAAGCTGAAATCGCTGTTTCCGTTGACCGCGGTGAAGGCGGCCTTGGCCTGGCTCATCTGGTTGGGGTCCCCGCTCTGGCTGGCCTGCAACGCCAGCGCCATCGCGTTGCCCATCTGGCCGGCGTATTGGCCCGCCGTGTAGCTGACGTTGGCCGTGCCTGCGGGCAGCACCGTCACGTCCTCCGAGGCCGTCAGCGACGAGCCCACGAGGGACACGTTCACGTGATAGCGCCCGCCGGTCTCCTTGCCATAGTTCGGGTCCGTAGGGTCGGTGTCGGCGTAGAGGCCATTCGGGTCGATCGTCGGATTCGGGCTGATGAGCCGTTTGACGAGCTTGGGGAAAGACACGGTCAAGCCGTTGATGACCGGTGCGTTCCCGGTCACCGGCCCGGCTGCGCTGACCGACACGTTGAACTGCAGGCCGGCATTGCTTTGCACGACGCCGTTGCCGTCCTTGACGACCGGCACGACGGTGATGCTGCCGTTCGGTGCCACGAAGGCGTCGGAAAGCGTCACGCTCATCGACGGCGGGCCGCCCACGGGCGTTCCCGTGACGGTCCAGGTCAAGGCGGCCGGATTGAATGGCACCGTGCGGTCCTGGCGGATCGTGAAGGTGTCGGTGCTTGCCGTCGTGGCGCCGGCGGCCAGCGTGCCCAGGCTGACCGCGCCCTTGATGACCTGCGTGGCCGCCGAACTGCTGGTGACCGTGGCCTGCGCCTGGTTCAGCGCCGGCGTGCCGTTCTGGACGGCGATGGTGTAGGTGTAGTCGAAAGTCGTGCGCCCGACGCGCGTCGAACTCACCAGGCTGATGTTGGTGACGGTGGCAGCGGCATGAGCCCACGCCGGCAGCAGCAGTGCCGCGACCAGCAGCCCGAGCGTCGCCGCGAGCGATCGAATGGTGGCTTTCATCGTTGGGCTCCCCGAATGTTTGTGCGGCGACGCAGCAGGAAGGCCAGGGCGGCAACACCTGACACCATCAGCGCAGCGCTGTCGGGCTCCGGCACCGGAGCCAGCGTGGTGGTACCGGAGTACACGACCTGGAACGGGTTGGATGCCACCAGATCGAAGCTCTGAGAACCCGGCTGGGCCCCTGGGGCCACGGTGAAGTCCACGGAGAAACCCGTCAGCACGGTGCCTGCGGGAATGTGTCCGCCAGCATGGACTGCGTCCGCGAAGCCGCTGGCGGGGACGCTCGAGTCCGGCTGAATCGTCAAGGTGTCCCAGCCGGCAGGCGCGGTGAACGACGTGATGGTGGCAGTGACGGGGAGATCGAAATAGATGGTGAACTCATCGAAATCGACCGGTGCCGTCGAGTTGTCCACCACATACGAATAGCGCCAGGCATCGCCGCCCAGAGACACCAAGTTGTACTCAATGCTGGCAGCATTGGCGCCCGGCGCACTGAGTGCTGCGGCCACGACAAGACTCAGGGCTGCGCTCGGGAACGGCTTGTTCATCAATCCTCCAGACAGCAACAGACAGCGTTTCTCACGCGCGGCGGGCACGGGCGCCAGCCACCGAACCGAGTGTGCATGACCCATCCTTGCGGTCGTGTGACCGAAACCAAGGACATGCGCGGTCCATGCCGTCAAGCTAGGGGTGTCGCGGCCGCCGACCTGGGGTCAGGCCTTGCTTTCTCCTCCAGGATTCGTTGAGAGTGGCCTGCAGAACCAGACGGGTCAGTCAGTCGCGGGCGTCAACAGATCAACGGCCAGGGCCAGCAGTTCACGGCGCTTCATCGCGCTTGCCCCTTGTCCAGCAGGCCCCGCTGCCGCAGCCATTCCTCCACCCGCCTCGGCCAAGCCGACGCCGTGCCCAGCCCGTCCCGCATGCCGATCCCATGCCCGCCCTGCTCGAACAGGTACAGCTCAGCCGGCACGCCGGCGCGGGTGAGGGCCTGGTAGTACAGGATGCTGTTCTGCACTGGCACGGACTTGTCGCCCTGCGTGTGCAGCAGCACCGTGGGCGGGGTGGCGGCCGTGACCTGCTGCTCCAGGGAGGCGAGTACCAGCAGCGCGGGCGCGGGGTTGGCACCGAGCAGCGCGCGGCGCGAGCCGGCGTGGGCGGCGGGGTCGGTCATCGTGATGACGGGGTAGACGAGCACGGCGAAGTCGGGCCGGGCGCTGACGCTGTTGTCCAGCGCGGCGCCAGTGCGGCCGTCGGCATGGTCGAACAGCGTGCTGGCGCTGGCCGCCAGATGGCCGCCGGCGGAGCTGCCCATCACGCCGATGCGCTGGGGGTCGACGCCGAACTCGGCCGCGCGCGAGCGCACCAGGCGCAGCGCGCGCAGCACGTCCTGCAGCGGCGCGGGGTGGCCCCACTCCTGCAGCCGGCTCTTCAGGATGAAGGTGGTGATGCCCAGCGTGCTCAGCCAGGCGGCGTACTGCAGGCCCTCGCGCTGCCACGACAGGTAGCGGTAGCCGCCGCCCGGGCACAGGATGACGGCCGTGCCGTTGGGTCTGTCCACGGCGGGCGGCACGACGGTGAGCGTGGGCACCGACACGTTGGCGATGGCGCCGTTCGCGTCCACACTCTCGGGGCCGAGGTCGCCGCGCGCTGCTGGCGCATCCGCCCGCACGGCGGCGGGCACGCCTTCGGGCCAGAGCGGCAGCACGGTCGGCGTGGGCACGGCCCGGCTGAGCGGCGGCAGCAGGGTCAACCAGGGCGACAGGATCAGTGGGCGGCGCTGCATGCGTTCGGCGGGCCGGTGCTCGGGCCCTTCAGAGGCGTTGCGGTGCAGTTTGCCCGTGGAGGGCGCTCACGGCGGTGAGTGATTGCGGCGGCGCGGTCACCCACCGGAAGTGGCCCCGCAGGCCGGGTGCAGTTGTAGAGATTCGTGAGATCGCCGTCGCCGGCCCGGCGGGTGCACGGTCAAGCGGCCACAATTGGGCCCCGAATCGCCTGGCGCGATCTCGTGACCAGGGCATCCCGGGCGCGGTTCCGCCGTCCCTGGCCCGTCCAGCGGATGGCAAACCCTGGGTGCGCATCGCGCCAGCACACAAACTGCCCGTCTCTGAGCGCCCGTCTCTGAGCCATCTACCGGCTTCTTCAGCAAGCATCTTTCCATGCCCCGCACCCTGCGCATTTCCCCTCTGCTCCCTTCCCTTCTTGCCAGCGCGATCCTGATCGGCATGGCCGGGGCCGCCAGCGGCGCGGCGCATGCCAAGTCCAAGCCCCACGCGGCTGCAGCCCGCAAGGCCAAGGCCGCCCCCGCCGAGCAGGCGATGACGACCGACGCCAGCGGGCAGTCGGTGCCGGTGCTCGAGAACAAGGCGTGGGTGCTGATGGACTTCAACACGGGCCAGCTGCTGGCGTCGTCCAACCCGGACGAACCGCTGCCGCCCGCGTCGCTGACCAAGATGATGACCAGCTACCTGGTGGAGCAGGGCCTGAAGAGCGGCAAGTTCARGCCCAACGAGATGGTCACCATGAGCGAAAGCGCCTGGTGCCGCGGCGGCAAGGACGGCGACAGCTGCATGTTCGTGCCGCTCAACGAGAAGGCCTCCTTGATGGACATGCTGCGCGGCGTGGTCATCGCCAGCGGCAACGACGCCTCCAAAGCGCTGGCCGAACACGTCGGCGGCTCGGAGGCCGGCTTCGTCACGCTGATGAATGCCGAAGCCGCCAAGCTCGGCATGACGAAGACGCACTTCGCGAACGCGGCCGGCCTGCCGGACCCCAACAACAAGGCCTCGGCGAAGGACCTGGCCGTGCTGGCCGCGGCCATCATCCGCAACAGCGCCGAGTACTACCCGATCTATGCCGAGCGCGAGTTCACGTACAACAAGATCAAGCAGGGCAACCGCAACGCGCTGCTTTACACCGACTCGACCGTCGACGGGCTCAAGACGGGGCACACGGACGACGCCGGCTATTGCCTGACCGCCTCGTCCAAGCGCAATGGCATGCGCCTGATCTCCGTCATCATGAACGCGAACAGCAAGCAGGCCCGCGCCGACCAGACCCGGGTGTTGTTCAACTGGGGTTACGCCAACTTCGAGGAGGCGACGCCGGCGCAGCCGGGCGTGGCGCTGGCCAACGCCAAGGTGGTGTACGGCGTGGCGCCCGAGGTGGCGGCGGGCATGGCCAAGCAGTGGACGCTGGTGGTGCCCAAGGGCCAGGCCGCCGCAGTGAAGACCGAGGTGACGCTGAACCCGGGCCTCGAGGCACCCATCGCCAAGGGCGCCGTGATCGGCAAGCTGGTCGCGGTGGCCAACGGCAAGGCGCTCGGCGAGGTGCCGGTCGTCGCGCTGGCCGACGTGGAGCGCGCCGGCTTCTTCCTGCGCATCAAGCAGCGCATCGTCGGCTGGTTCTCGAAGTAACGCGTAGCCCAGGTACCGCGCCTCGCGGTACATCTCGAAATTGTGCCCCGGCGCTGTGAGCGAGCGGCGCACCATGCCGCCCAGAAGGTAAGCGCCTTGGCATGCGAGGAGAGGCGCCAGCCATGTCACCACTGCGCCGGCGTGGCGTCTGCGGGAGGACTGGCGGCACTGTCGGCATTGGCTATGAAGATTTCCAAACCCAGTGCCTGGGTCAGCTCGAACATGCGCTGCACACTCAGCGCGCCCAGGTCCGATTCCAATTCAGAGAAGCGGTTGGCGCTCAGGCCTATCCGCGCGGCCAATTCGCCCTGGGTGAGCCGACGCGCCTTGCGGGTGGTCTTAAGCAGCACGGCAAGTTGCTCGAGCGAGTAGATAAGGCGGTGCGTCATGGGGCGATCTCGATCTGGCCGGTTTTGCGTCGTATCGATTTGGTCGATGTAAGCCAAATATCGACTTGGCCGATAAAGCGTAAATATCGGCTGGGTCGACTTTCAGGGTTTGGGTGAGACGCCCAAACCCGTCGCCGCCCACCACACCCCACCCCACAGGTGATCCAGGTACCGCGGATCCTTGTACACCTCGACGTTGTGCCCCAGCGCCGTGACGAACACGCGGCCCTTCTCGTAGGAGTGCCACCAGCTCACCGGATGGTCGGCGCCCATGCCTTTGGCGACCTGGCCGGGCCAGATCCTGGTGGGGTCGTAGGTGCGCTCGTCCACGGCCAGCACGGGGTTCACTTTCACGCCATGCGGGTTGCTGAACTCGTACCACTCGTCGCTCCAGATCCAGCGGTCCGGCAGGCCGAAGGTGGCGGGGTGGGTGGCGTCGGCCTTGGTGACGACGGCCGTCTGCAGCATGGGGTGGATGACGAATGAACGGCCCACCAGCTTCTCGTACCAGGGCCACAGGCCCGGCTTGCTGATGATGGCGCGATGCACGACAACCGCGTTGCCGCCGGCCTTCATGTAGCGCTCCAGGCCGGCGCGCTGGGCCTCGTTGAATTCCTCGCCCGAGCTGTTCAGCAGCACGACCGCCGCGTACTTGCTCAGGTCGCCCTCGAAGGCGCCGGGCTGGGCCGTCCAGGTCAGCTCGAAGGTGTGCAGCTTGGCGAGCTTCTCGAAGCTGTCCCGCGCGATGGGGATGTACTCGTAGTGGTACTTGGTGGGCATGGCCAGCACCAGCAGCGAGAACTGGCCGTCGCCGGCCTGGGCGGGTACCGAGGCCGTGGCAACGGTGGCGGCCACGGCGAGGGTCTGCAGCGTCTTCTTCATGATCATGTTGCGGCCGATTCTTCCACCGGGGAGCTACGGGCGGCGCTCAAGCTATTGAGCAAGGTCTGCATGACTTTGAGGCCGAAGGCAAGGCATGGCCAGAATGCCCAGGCCGTTCCCGCTCGATGCTCCCATGACCGCCTTCTCCCTCGTCCCCACCGACCAGCTCGCCCCCGAGGCCCTGCACGCGGCCTTCGTGCGGGCCTTTGCCGACTACCTGATCGGCCCCTTCAACCTGGCCTTGGACCAATGGCCGGGCTTTGTGCTGCGCCAGGGCGTGGACCTGGGCCTGGGGCGCGCGGCGGTCAGTGCCGACGGCAGCGTGCTCGCCTTCGCGCTGGTGGCGCCGCGGCCGGCGCTCCAGCGGTGGCGGCTGGGCACCATGGGCGCGGTGCCGGAGGCGCGAGGCAGCGGCGCGGCGGTGCAGTTGCTGGAGGACTTTGTGAATCGGGGCCGCGAGGCCGGCTTGAAGGCGGTGGAGCTGGAGGTGTTCGTGCAGAACGAGCGCGCCGCCCGCCTGTACCGCCGCCATGGCTTCGTGGAGCGGCATGCCTTGCAGGGCTACCAGCGCATGGCCGAAGCCGGCGAGGCCCGCCCGCCGTTGGCCGAACTGGCCTGCACCCCCGCCGAGGCGCTGGCTTGGCTGCGCGAGGCGGAGGGAACCATAGTCGACCTGCCGCTGCAGGTGTGCGCCGATGTCGTGGGCGTGCTGACGGTGCCCTGGACGGCGTGGCGGCGCGGCAGCGCGCAGCTGGTGTTCACGGGCGACGTCGAGACCGGCGTCATCGTGCGCTCGCTCATCGCCCTCAACCCTGCCCAGCAGGACGCCGAGACCCTGATGCAGGCGCTGCTGGCGGCCTACCCCGGCGCCAAGGTCAGCGTGCCGGCCCTGCAGCGCGGCGACCTGGGCGGCGAGGCGCTGCTGCGCTGCGGCTTTGCCGTGGAGGCGCTGCACCAAGCCATCATGCGGCTGGATCTGGCGCCGGCTCTTCCGTAAGCAGCCAGCCACCCAGGCGCTGCATCGCCGCCGGCGTGCGCGCCAGGCTCCGGTGGTTGGTGCCGGCGAACTGGTGCACGGTCACGGCCGCGCCGGCGCGCTGCAGGGCGCGCACGAGGGTGTGCGAATGCGCGAGTGGCACCTGGCGGTCGCGCTCGGCCAGCAGCACCAGCACGTCGCCGCCCTTCACCGCCTGCGCGGCGGCGACGCTGTCCAGCGGTGAGCGCAGCCACGGCGTCAGCGGTGCGATCAACAGGTTGCGCCGCAGCACCGCGCGCAGGCTCTTGAGCGGGCTGATCAGCGCGACGCTGGCCACCGGCCGGCCCGCCGCAGCCAAGCGAGCGGCGAGCTGCATGGCCACGCCGGTGCCCAGGCTGCGGCCGGCCAGGTGCAGGGCGCCGGGCGGCAGATCCAGCCGGGCCAGCCCCCAGGCCGCGGCGGCTTCGGCATCGGCCACGCAGGCGGCCTCGCTGGGCCAGCCGCCGCTCTCGCCGAGGCTGCGGTAGTTGAAGGCCAGCAGCGCGCAGTCGTCGGGCAGCCAGCCGGCGAGGTCGGGCGTCCAGGCTACGTGCTCGTTGCGCCCGCCAAACCACAGCAGCAGGCGGCGCGGTGGCGGCGCATCGAGCGGCAAGGTCAGCCAGCCCTGCAGGCGCACGCCGCCGGGCCGCTCCAGCCAGACGGCCTCGGCGCGGCGCCGCGCGGCGGCGGGGCCGGGGTCGGTGCGGCGGATGACCCAGGTGCGGCCGAACAGCAATTTGCCCTGCAGTGCGGTGATGGCGGCGGCCAGCGCGGCACCGGCGAGCAGGGCCCAGGCCCAGGGTGGAAGGTTGGTGAGCAGCATGGGCGTCGGCGGGTTGAACCGCCGAGCCTAGGCCGCGGGCATGACAGGGCTGTGAGCCTCAGCGCGTGCAGGGCACCGTGCCGAGCGAGCGCGGAGCCACCATCGGCGCGACCTTGGGCGTCCACACCGTCAACGCCAGGCCCAGGCCGACCAGGGCGGCGCCGGCGATCTCGTTGGCATGCGGCGCCTCGCCCATCACGGCGCGCACGGCGATGACGGACACCGGCACCATGTTCAGGAACAGCGTGCCCATGGGCGCGCCGAGCTGCTTGACGCCGGCGTTGAAAGCCAGCACGCCCAGTACGGTGGGGATGAGGGCGATGTAGATGAGCTTGGGCGCCAGGCCCAGCACCAGTTCGGGTGACGGGGCGGGAGCCCAGCCCACGAGGGTGGCCAGCACTGCGGCCACGGCCAGCCAGGGCAGGGCGCCGATCGCCGTCAAGGCGGCGTACTCCAGCGGGCTGTGGTCGGGCAGCTTGGCCATGGAGCGCGTGTAGAACACCCAGCCCAGCGTGCCGGCCAGCGTGATGGCGTCGCCCAGCAGCATGCGGGAGCTAACTTCGCCAGCCTGGCCGATGAGGTTGGCCACGGTGGCCACACCAGCCAGTGCGAGGGCGGCGCCGGCCACGGCGCGCAGCGGCGGGCGTTGGCCGTCCAGCAGCCAGCGCAGGCCCAGCGTCGTGAAGGGCATGGTGGCCATGATGACGGAGCCGTGCGACGGCAGCGACAGGCGCAGCCCGTGGAAGACCATGATGCTGAACACGCCGTAGCCGGCCAGGCCGACGAGGCTGTGGCGCAGCGCGTGGCGGCGCAGCTTGGCCCAGGGCTGGCTGCCGGCAAAGTGCACCAGCAGGGCCAGCACGCTGGTGGCGAGGACGTAGCGCACCAGCGTGAACCAGACCGGGTCGAGCTGGGCGACGACGGGTTTGCCGATCAGGAAGAGGCTGCCCCAGGCCGAGGTGGCGAGCAGCAGGGCGACGATGGCGCGGGGGTTGGAGTTGGCAGTCATGGAGTTGCTCCAGACGGATTTCGATGGGAATCAGTCTGGGCGCCGCGCGCGAAACCATCCATTCGTTTCGGCCGACCGCCCCGTTCGGAAAAACCGCAAGCGCCCCACGGCAGCTGTGCCCAGAATGCAGGCCATGGAGATCTACCAGCTCAAGACCTTTGTCGCCGTGGCCACCGAGGGCAATCTGACGCGGGCGGCCGAGCGCGTGTTCACCAGCCCGCCGGCGGTCAGCGCCCAGCTGAAGGCGCTGGAGGACGAGTTCGGCGTGAAGCTGTTCGAGCGCAGCGCGCGCGGCATGGCGCTGACGCCCGCCGGCGAGCGCCTGCTGGCCGAGGCGCGGCGCACACTCTCGGCCGCCCAGGGCATGCAGGCCGCGGCCGCGCAGATCCGCGGCGAGGCGCGTGGCCAGGTGCGCATGGGCACGGTCAGCGACGCGGTGGCCCTGCGCCTGGGCGAGGTGTTCGTGCACCTGGCAGAGCACCACCCGGGGGTGCAGCTGCAACTGCAGCAGCTGGTGTCGCTGCGCGCGATTGCCGCCGTGCGCAAGGGCGAGCTGGACTGCGCCTGCGTGCTGCACGAGCACGCCGAGATCGAGGGCCTGGAGCTGCGGCGGCTGCAGGCCTGCGAGATCGTGCCCGTGGTGCCGCAGCGCCTGCTGCTGAGCGGCGGCCTGCCGCCCGACCTGGCCGGCCTGGCCGCCCTGCCCTGGGTGACGACGCCGCCCGACTGCGGCCTGCGCATCCACCAGGAGCGCCTCTTCACCCAGGCCGGTGCCGTGCTGGAGGTGGGCTTGCAGGCCGACACCGAGGTGGCCGTGCGCGGCATGGTGGCCGCGGGCATGGGCGCCGGCATGGTCAGGCGCGACCAGGCCGTGCTGATGGAGTCCGCCGGCCAAGCCCGCATCTGGCCGGGCTGGGCCGCGCCGACGTGGTTCTGCTGGATCAGCAGCCCGGCCGCCATGGCCGCACCGGCCGTGGCGGCGGTGCGGGATGCGGTGGCGCAGACCTGGGTCTGATCAGGTTCCGCGCAACTGAGCCACGGCGGCTTCGAACTGCTGGGCAGCCTGCTTCAGCTTGTCGAGCTCATCGTTGGCCCGCGCCAGGGTCTTCTGGGCGGCTTCGCGCGCCGCGGCTTCGCCACCGGCCGGTGCCGCGGTGATGGCGCCGATGCGGGTCTGGGCTTCCGTTAATGCGCGGGCCAATTGTTCGCGCAAGGCGTCCAGGCCGTCCGACTGCTTCTGCGCGGCGTCGAGCAGCTCTCTCTTGGCGGGCTCGATGTCACCCTGTGCGTTGCGCAGCCCGTCCAGGGTCTCGCGATCGCTCTTGATGTGAGCTTCCAGGCCGTCACGCTCGGTCGTCAGGGCCGCCTGCTGCCGCTGCAGGGCGGGGTCGGGCGGCGGCGCGCCACCATCGGCCCGCCCGCGCATGCCGTCGCCGGCGCTCTTGCTGCCGAAGTAGAAGCCGACGACCGTGGTGAGCAAGGTGATGATGGCGGTGAGCAGTTGCTTCTGGGCATCCACGGCCTCCGCCGGCCGGCCGGGCTTCACCGCGTACAGATTGAGCTTGGCATTGCTGCCCGGGTCGCTGCCCGACGCCACTCGGCCAGGTGACACGACGACGGGCAACACGGACGGCACCTCCTTGTAGCGCGCCAGTTCGTCAGCCAGCCTCGCCGCCGCCACCTCGGTCTGCTCGAAGGGCTTGTCGCCCAGGCGGGATTGACTGGCCTGGTTCTCGGGGTCGCCGAAGAACTTGAGGCCGAACACGGCGAACAGCACCATCACACCGACAGCCAGCAGCGTGCGCACCGAGCCCGACGGCAGGCCAAAGGCCTCGCTGGGATCGTTGAGCTTGAGGCCGCCGAAGACGATGGCCGTCAGCGTCAGCGCGGTGGCCGTCAACACCAGCAGGCCGACAAACCAGAGGGCGGAGTCGCTGCTCCTGTTTGGAAACGTCAACATGAGGGCCAGCACCGCGCAGACCGCCAGCAGGCCGATCACGCCCCATTTGACCCGCCGGGAAATCTTGTCGTCGTCCATGGCCGCCTCGCGCTGTGCAGGAAAGTCCGCCACGCTAGCCGGCATGGCCGCGCGGGGCATCCTCAGGCTTGCGGAACCCCGCCGCGGCGTTTAGCGGGTGCGGGGCCTGACGCTGGCCACCAGCGCCAGCAAAGCCAGCAGCACCAGCGCCAGGCTGGCCGGCTCGGGCAGCAAGGCCACGCCCTGGCCGCCCAGGTAGAAGCTGCCGCCGCGATTCCAGTCGTCGAAGGCGGCCTGGGTGGCGAAGCTGAAGTTCAGCGTGATGTCGTAGAGCACGCTGGAGCCAGCGCCGATCTGGCCGAAGTCGAACAGCGGCACGACCCAGTCGGCCTGGGTGGCGATGCCGGCGGCCGTGCCGCCCGGCGTCCAGGGGTTGCCGATCCAGCTGTCGTTGCCGACGTCGCCGAGCTTCAGGCTGCCGGTCGCGCCGCCGATGCTGAGCTTGACGCCGCCGCCGACGAAGGCCTGGTCGGCGTTGCTCCAAAGCAGGGAAGTGGCGGTGCCGCTGGACTCGTAGCTCCAGGCCCAGCCCAGGTACATGCCGAGGTGGGCGGCGCTGGCGCCGGTGTTGGTGGCGACCTGGTCGTGGAAGCTGACCGCGGCGGTGCGGGCGACGGCGTCGGAGGCATAGGTCCAGTTGCTGTCCAGCGTGCTCTGCAGTGCGTTGGATTCGACCCAGGCGGGCGCTGCGCTCGCTGCGGCGGCTACACAGGCCATCAGCCAGCCGGCAAGACCACGACGCAGCCAGGTGGCCAGGGGAGCGGATACCTTCATGAAACCACCTCTTGTTGGAGTGCGGGGCCGGGCATGCAAGTCGCGAGCCCGGTCGGGAAACGCCAACGCCCACAGCCACTTGCACCGGCGCGGTGCGGGCCGCGGCGGCGTGGCGTCAAGTTTCTCGACACCGCGTCACGGCTTGGTCATGCAGCGGCCCCGGCTTTTGCGCACACTCGCGCCATGGGCCATTCGCATACCCTCGCCGGCGAGCGCTTCCAGTTCGCTGATCTGCGCACCCTGCTCGCCAAGGCCAGCCCGCGGCGCTCGGGCGACGAGCTGGCCGGCGTGGCCGCCGCCAACGCGCGCGAGCGGGTCGCGGCGCAGCTGGCGCTGGCCGACCTGCCGCTGACGGCCTTTCTGAGCGAAGCCGTCGTGCCCTATGAAAGCGACGAGGTCACACGGCTGATCGTCGACACGCATGACGCCACTGCCTTCGCACCCATCGCCCACCTGACCGTGGGCGGCCTGCGCGATGCGCTGCTGGCTGAAGGCCTCGAGCCGGCGCAGATTGCTGCCGGCCTGACGCCCGAGATGGCTGCCGCCGTCAGCAAGCTCTGCCGCGTGCAGGATCTGATGCTGATCGCGCGGCGCTGCGAGGTCGTCACGCAGTTCCGCAGCACGCTGGGCCTGCGCGGGCGGCTGGCCACGCGGCTGCAGCCCAACCACCCGACCGACGACGAGGCCGGCATCGCGGCCAGCCTGTTGGACGGCCTGCTGATGGGCGCGGGCGACGCCGTCATCGGCATCAACCCGGCGACCGACAACCTGCCTCAGGTGATGCGCCTCGTGCAGATGCTGGACGCCGTCATCGCCCGCCACGAGATCCCGACGCAGAGCTGCGTGCTCACGCATGTGACGACGACGCTGGAAGCCATCCGCCGCGGTGCGCCGGTGGACCTGGTGTTCCAGTCCATTGCCGGCACGGAAGGCGCCAACCGCGGCTTCGGCATCACGCTGGCGCTGCTGGAGGAAGCGCAGCAAGCGGCGCTGGCATTGAAGCGCGGTGGGCGGCAGGTGATGTACTTCGAGACCGGCCAGGGCAGCGCCCTGTCCAGCGGCGCCCACCACGGCTGCGACCAGCAGACGCTGGAATGCCGCGCCTACGCGGTGGCGCGGCGCTTCGAGCCGCTGCTGGTCAACAGCGTCGTCGGCTTCATCGGGCCGGAGTATTTGTTCGACGGCAAGCAGATCCTGCGCGCCGGGCTGGAGGACCACTGCTGCGGCAAATTGCTGGGCCTGCCGATGGGCGTGGATGTCTGCTTCACCAACCATGCCGAGGCCGATGTGGACGACGTCGACAGCCTGCTGACGCTGCTGTGCGCGGCGGGTTGCAACTACATCATGGGCGTGCCGGGCTCGGACGACATCATGCTGGGCTACCAGAGCACCAGCTTCCACGACGCGCTGGCAATGCGCCGCCTGCTGGGCTTGCGGCCGGCGCCGGAGTTCGAGGCCTGGCTGCAACGGGTGGGCATCTTCGAGGCGGGTGACGTGCCGCGGCTGGCGGACGGATTGCCGGCGCCATTCGCGTCAATGCTGGCGGCGCTGCCGGAGCAGGCATGAGCTCAGCGCCGGGCCGCTCCAAGCAAGCTCGCTCCCGCTTGGCGGGACAGGCCGCAGGCCGAAGGGTGCACCAGTGAGCGTCGCCGAGCAACCCTGGTCCAGTCTGCGCCGCTACACGGCTGCACGCATCGGCCTGGGTCGTGCCGGCGCCAGTGTGCCCACCGCCGCCCACCTCGCCTTCCAGCAGGCCCACGCCGAGGCGCGCGACGCGGTGCACGCGCCGCTGGATGCGCCGGCGCTGCTGGCCGGCCTGCGCGCGCTCGGCGAGGCGCCGCTGCAGGTGCAAAGCCGGGCAGCGGACCGGGCGGTCTATCTGCAGCGGCCCGACCTCGGCCGGCATCTGGCCGACGCCAGCGCCACGGCCCTGGCCGCATTGCAGGCGCCCGAAAGCGATCTGGCCTTCGTGCTGGCCGACGGCCTCTCGGCCCTGGCGTTGCAGCGCCAGGCCTTGCCGCTGTTCACGGCGCTGCGCGAGCGGCTGTTGCAGGAGGGCAGTTGGACCTGGGCGCCGCCCGTGGTGGCGACGCAGGCGCGCGTGGCGCTGGGCGACGAGGTGGGGGCGCTGCTGAAGGCGCGTTGCGTGGTCGTGCTGATCGGCGAGCGCCCGGGCCTGTCGGCACCGGACAGCCTGGGCGTCTATTTCAGCTGGGCGCCGCGCCCGGGGCTGCTGGATGCCGAGCGCAACTGCATTTCAAACGTGCGCCCCGAAGGCCTGGCGCCGCACGCAGCTGCGGCCAAGCTGCACGGCCTGCTGCAACAAGCACGAACACGCCAACTCAGTGGCGTGGGCTTGAAGGACGAGCAGGACGAACGCGCCGTATCGCACGGCGCGTCGCCGCTGATGCGCTTGCTGGGCGGCTAGCGGCCGTGCCGCGGCGTCATGGTGTCGATGCCGGCACCGGGGTCTTCCTCGCCGGCTACCGAGTCATCGAAGGCGCCGTCCTTCACGTCGCGGGCGGGCCGCTGCTTGGCGGTCGGCCTTTCGACGTCGCCGGACTGCGGGGCGGTGGTGGCGGGTTCGGGCGGGATGGGGGGCGAGCGGGTCGGGTCGGGCATGGTGGCCTCCGGGGTCAATGAAAAGGGGCGGCAGCGCCGCCCCTTCAATCAGCAAACGGCAAGGGCCGGCTTACATCCACCAGGTCGAGCCGTAGTAGTCGTAGACCTTGCGGCCGTACTCGTCGTTGTAGGTGGGCGCTTCGTCGTTGGGGTAGCGCGGTGCACGCTCCAGCTGGGCCTTGTCGACGTTGACGACATAGCCGTCCTTGCTGGTGTCGTACTTCAGCTGATCCCAGGGCAGGGGGTAGCGGTCGGTACCCATGCCGAGGAAGCCGCCGAACTCCAGCGCGGCGTAGCGGACCTGGCCGGACTTCTTGTCGATGACGAGGTCGTCGATGGAACCGAGCTTGTCGCCACTGGGGCTGTAGACCTTGGTGCCTTCGACCTTGGAGGAAGAGATGGTGGGGGTGACGCTGGCCATGATGGAACTCCTGACAGGGTTGAACACGGGTCACGGGGCCGGCCTTGGCCTGCTCCGCCAGGTGCTGTGCACCATGGGTCCAATATGCATGGCGGCGCCTGCCGGCACAGTCGGGCCGGGCGCCCCGGTGCTGTAGGAGTGGACCGACCATGAGGTAACTCGGCGCAGCCCTTGCCGACACCGCAACAGCCAGCCCCAGCAAGCTGAAGGGAATCCATTCGATCAGCTGTCCAACAAAGTAGGCAAATTTGCAAGTTTTGCCTAAAATATTGGACAAATGACCACGACCAGTCTCTCGTTGCTGGATCGCCAGCTGCTGCTGCAACTGAGCGACCGTCTCAAGCGCCTGCGCCAGGAAAAAGGCATTGGCACGGTCGAGATGGCGAGCCGCGTCGGCGTTTCTCGCTCCACGCTCAGCGCGGTTGAAGCCGGCGACCCAGGCACTGCCATCGGGACGTATCTGCGGGTCATGGCGGTGCTGGGTGTCAGTGGCGAGCTTGCACTGTTGGCCGGCGATGCGCTGCAGCCGGCCTCATCAGGCTCAGCGGCAGCTCGTTCCAAGCGCAGCAAGCCCGTCGTGCAAGTGCTTGTCTCCGCCGACGAGTCCCGCCACCAGATCCAGGACCTCCAAAGCATCGCTCTGCATGCGGAGGCGGTCCGGGCCGTGAAGCGCAGTCCTGCGCTGCTCGACAAGGCCAAGGCGACGCTGCAACTCTGGCTGAGCACCAAGCCCTCTTCTCTCTCCGCGAGCCTGTGGGAGGAGTGGCAACACATTCTTCAAGGCCGCAACTGGCGCAAGGTGCTGGGTCGCACGCGGCGTGCGCAGGAGTTGCGCCAGGCCTCGCCGCTGCCGACCATCCTGCCTGCGGCAGTGCGACAGAAAATACTGGCAGCAGTCAGCGAACTCAAGAGCGGCGTGCGACTTGGGGGCGACCTCGATGGGGAAGCGCCGTGACCCGCGAGGAGCTGGAACACATCATCCGCGCGAGTGCGGACGTGACCGACCAGTACGAATTCATCATCGTGGGAAGCCAGTCCATCCTGGGTGCCGTCCCCAACCCTGACCCGGTCTTCACGGCTTCGGCTGAAGCAGACATCTACCCTCTGCAGGCGCCTGAGCTGGCCGACAAGATCGATGGCGCCATCGGTGAGGGGTCGCAGTTCCACGAACAGAACGGCTACTACGCGCAGGGCGTCGGCCCCGACACGGCGATCCTGCCGGATGGCTGGTTCCAGCGCGTGCATCGAGTTCAGAACAGCAACACCAACGGCCGGGTCGGCTATTGCCTGGACCTGCCGGACCTCTTCATGTCAAAGGCGGCGGCAGGCCGAGACAAGGATCGCGAGTTCTGCATGGCCATGCTCGAGCACCGCTATCTGCAGCCGAACCAAGCCCTGGACCTGGTCCGGCAAATGCCGCTGGATGGCCAGCAGCAACGCAGCCTGCGCGCAACCATCCGCCGCTGGGTCAAGGCACTGCGTGACGCGGGCAACGAAATACCGGAGGGTTAGCTCTCGTCCAGGCTGATCAGCCCCTCGCGGATGGCCCATTTGACGAGGCCGGCGATGTCGTTCAGGCCGAGCTTCTTCATCAGCCGGCTGCGGTAGGTGTCCACGGACTTGGGGCTGAGGTGCAGGGCTTCGCCGATGGCGGCGCTGGTGGCGCCCTGGGCCACCATCAGCAGGATCTGGCGCTCGCGCGGCGACAGGCCCTCCTCGTCGGGGGCCGTGCCGGCGCCGGTCAGCATGGAGGCGGCGAACTCGGCCGCCTGCGGGCTCAGGAAGCGCTCGCCAGCGGCCACGGCCTTGACGGCCTGCAACACCTCGGAGCTGGCCGAGCCCTTGAGCAGATAGCCCCAGGCGCCCAGGCGCAGCGCCTCGGCGACGTGGCGGGGCTGGTCGGACATGGTCAGCACGATGACGCGCAGCTGCATGCCGCGCTTGCGCAGCTCATCCAGCAGCTCGAAGCCGGAGCGCTGGCCCAGGCGCAGGTCCAGCAGCACGACGTCGGGCAGCAGGCGGCCGAGGTCGGCCAGGGCGGGCGTGGGGCCGGCGGCCTCGCCGATGACCTCGTGGCCGGCCGTCTCGAGCACGATGCGCAGGCCGTCGCGCATGATGGCGTGGTCATCGATCAGGTAGATGCGGCTCATCGGCGTCGGCCTCGTCGGTGGCGTCCCAGGTCAGTGCAACCATGGTGCCACGGCCGGGGCGGCCGTCAATGTGCAGATCGGCACCGATGGCCAGGGCGCGCTCGCGCATGCCGATGAGGCCGAGATGGCCGGGCCGCCCGGTGCCCGCCTGGAAGCCCTGGCCGTCGTCGCTGATGGCGAGTTCCAGCTGGCCTTCATCGCCCTCCAGGCTCACGGTGATGGCCTGGGCGCCGGCGTGGCGCATGGCGTTCAGCAGCGCCTCGCGGGCGATCATGAAGACGGCGTATTCGATGTCGGCCGGCCAGCGCTGCTGCTGGGCCGCCTCGCTGGCCTGCAGCTCGATGCGCGCTTCGCCGTCGCCGCCCTGGTGCTGGCGGATCTCGTTGTCGATGGCGGCGGCCAGGCCGAGTTCGTCCAGCAGCGGCGGGCGCATCTCGGCCAGCACGCCGCGCACCTGGCGGTTGGCCAGCACGATGAGGTTGGCGATGCGCTCGTCCATGCGCTCGCGCTGCTCGGCAGTGGCGCCGCGCCAGGCTTCCCAGTGCAGGCGCAGCGCGGCCAGGGTCTGGCCGAGTTCGTCGTGCAGGGACTGGGCGAGGCGGCGGCTGGTGCGCTTCTCCTGGTCGAGCAGGCGGCGGTTGAGCTGGGTGAGCTCGTCGCGGGTGACCTCGATGAGACGGGCCTGGGCGGCGCGCTCGCTGACGTCGCGCAGGATGAGGCCGAAGCGGGCCGAGCCGGTCGTCACGCCCAGCGCGTAGAGCGCGCCCTCGAAGCGGCGTTCGCGGCCATCGGGCGTGCGGCCCAGCACGCGCAACTCGCACCAGCCGTCGATCTGGGCGGCGCCCATCCAGGCGGCGCAGCCGTCGAAGCCGGGCAGCAGCGTGTCCAGCTTGCGGCCCATGGCGTCGGCAGGCGCGTGACCGCTGAGCTGCGCGGCACCGCGGCTCCACTCCAGCACGTGGCCGTCCATGTCCAGCGTCGCGAGCAGGGTGTCCACGGCCGCGTCGGCCAGCGCGCTGTCGAAGACGCGACCCCACGGCGTCAGCAAGCGGCGCGCGGCCCAGAAGCCCGCGGCGGCCAGCAGCAGCGCGGCGGCGACGCCCACCCACAGCATGGAAGAGGTCAGCTGGTGCAGCGGGGCGAGGGCCACGTCCTCGCGTTGCAGCACCACGGCCCGCCAAGGCAGCAGCGGCGCGTCGCCACTGCCCAGGCCGCGCAGGGCCGATTGGGCCAGCAGCCAGGCCTCGCCGTCGTCAGCGCGCCAGCGCTGGGGCTTGGGGTGGGCGGGCGGCAGGCCGGCGGGCACGATGGTGGTGGGCGCCACATTGCGCGCGCCGGGTTCGGTCAGCACCAGGCCGCGCAGGCCCTGGGCTGCGGCGTCGGCGGGCTCGCCCAGGCTGAGCGCCAGTTGCTCGTTGACCCAGTCCAGGCCCAGGTGCACCGCCACGACGCCGACGACCTCGCCGGCGTCGTCCAGCACCGGCTCGCCGATGTCGATGAGCTCGCGCACGCCGCCGGGCAGGCGCGCCATCAGCGGCGCCAGCGTGACGGGCTCGTGCACGTCGCCCACCATGCCGTCCTTGCCGCGCTTGAACACCGGCCGCTGCGCGATGGAGGCGCCCTCCAGCCAGCCCCGGCTGCCGGCGATGACCTGGCCGTCCATGCCGACCAGGCCGGCCCAGACGAAGCGCGGCGAGCGCTCGACGAGTTGGTCCAGCTCGGCCCGGGCCCGCTCGGGCGACGCACCCGGGCGCAGCAGCGGCGAGCGCGCCAGCAGGCGCACCTGGCTGACGGCGTCCCGCAGCGCCAGCTGCAGCTGCAGGCCGAGCACGTCGGCGCGCTGCTGGTTGCTCACCAGGCTGCGTTCGATGAGCTCGGCACCGAGCAGGCGCTGCTCGAAGCCCAGCAGCACGCAGGTGAGTGCCGCCACGGCAAAAGCCGGCAGCAGCGCGAAGCGCCAGGTGCTGGGCCGCGCGGCGCGGGTCATGCGGTCATGGCAGCGGCGCGACCGAAATCGCCCGCAGCGATCTCATGCTCCCCTGGGGTCACCGCAGCGTCGTCGCGCATGGTTCACCTGCTCCCTTGTTTGGCCAGGCGACCACTGTCGGTCAAGAGATGTAACGGCGCCATGAGGTTTGTGTAGGGGATTCTTGATGGCTGGTGTCGGGGATGCCAGAAACCCCTCATCACCCCCTCGCCATGACTGCATTGCACGAACAAGATGCGCGCCATGCTCATTTCTGACCCACTCGACGCCGCGGCACCACTGGTGCTGCTGGCCGGCGCCGCGCTCGACGGCGCTGCCGCGCTGCTGCGCGAGGCCGGCTATCGCGTGCGCAGCGTCGCCTCGGGCGCCGCCCTGGCGCGCCTGGCCGTCGGCGAGCCCGCGCCCGGCCTGATCCTGCTGGGTGAGACGGTGGCTGACCAGCATGGCCTGGACCTGCTGAGCCGGCTGCGCAACGACGACGAGACGCGAGCCATTCCCGTGCTCTTCGTCTCCAGTGGCGGTGACGAGGAGCTGGCGCTGGGCCTGGGCGCTTGCGACTGCCTGAGCCTGCCGCTGCGCCCGCTGCTGCTGCTCGCGCGCGTGCAGGCTCATCTCCAACTGCACCGCCTGCTGGCAATGAGTGCCGCCAACCCGCTGGGAGCCGCCGCTTGAGCGCCCTGCCCCTGCCCGCCGCGGGCCCGGCACGCTGGTGGCGCCGGCTGCGCGATTTCGGCGGCGCCCGCCTGCTGCGGCGCCGCAGCCATGCCTTGAGCGCCCAGGCCTTGCAGATGCTGAATGCCGTGCTGGCCGATGCCGGCGTCGCCGTCATCGTGCATGACGCCGAGGGGCGTTGCCTGGTCTGCAACGACGAGGCCGCGCGCGTGGGCGGCCTGGGCGTGGCGCCGCTGCCCGGCCTCAACCTCATCGGCCGCCTGCCGGACGCGATGCTGGACGGCCCGGCCGAGCGGGCCGCGACCGATGTCGACGTCGAGACCTGGCAGACGCCGGCCGGCCCGCGGCTGTTCCGCGTCAACCGCGGCCGCCTGCCCGGCGAGGGTGAACCGCGCTACCTCATCGCCCGCGACGTCACCGAGCAGCGCCAGGATGCCGAGCGCCTGGCGCGCAGCGAGCAGCAGCTGTCGCTGGCGATGCGCGGCGCGGCCCTGGGCCTGTGGGACTGGCAGGTGGCCAGCGGCAGGGTGCATGTCAACGAGCGCTGGGCCGAGATGCTGGGCTACCGCGTCGACGAGATCGAGCCGCACCTGGACAGCTGGCGTGCCCTCGTCCACCCCGACGACTGGGCCGCCATCGACGCCTCGCTGCTGCCGCATCTGCGCGGCGCCACCGACAGCTACCGCTGCGAGCACCGGCTGCGCCACCGCGATGGGCATTGGATCTGGGTGCTGGATGCTGGCCAGGTCGTCGAGCGCGATGCCGACGGCCGCGCGCTGCGCGCCCTCGGCATCCACCTCGACGTGAGCGACCGCCGCGGCGCCATCGACGCGCTGGAACACTCCCGCCGCGAGCTGGAGCTACGCGTGCAGGAGCGCACGGCCGCGCTGGAACGGGCGTCGGCCGAGGCGCGCGCGGCCAGCGAGGCCAAGTCGGCCTTCCTGGCCAATATCAGCCACGAGATCCGCACGCCGATGAATGCCATCGTCGGCATGTCGCGCCTGCTGTCGCGCTCGGCGACCGATGCCGAGCAGGCGGCGCGCCTGGCCACCATGGAGAACGCCGCCGGCCATCTGATGACTCTGATCGGCGACGTGCTGGACCTGTCCAAGATCGAGGCCGGCCACATGGAGTTGGAGCAGCTGCCGCTGGCCCTGCCCGAGCTGCTGCGGCAGTCCCTCAGCCTGTTCGGCCCGCAGGCCCAGGCCAAGGGCATTGCGCTGCGCCTGTGCGCCACCGGCCTGCCGAAGCGCCTGCTCGGCGACCCGACGCGGCTGCGCCAGGCCGTGCTCAACCTGGTGGCCAATGCGGTGAAGTTCACCGACAGCGGCGAGGTGGTGCTCAGCGTGACCCAACTGCCTGACGATGTCGGTGCTGGCGACGACGCGGTGCGGCTGCGCTTCGAGGTCAGCGACACCGGCCCGGGCTTCGGCCCCGAGGTGGCGGGCCGCCTCTTCAGCGCCTTCGAGCAGGGCGACGCGACCATCGCGCGACGCCACGGCGGCACCGGCCTCGGCCTGGCCATCACGCGGCGCATCGCCGAGATGATGGGCGGCGAGGTCGGCCTGTCCAGCCGGCCCGGCCAGGGGGCGCGCTTCTGGTTCACGGCCCGGCTGGCGCGCGACCATCGCCCGCGCGGCTTCGAGGAAGGCCAGTCGCTGCGCCTGTCGCCCGCCGACCTGCTGCGCATGCGCCACCACGGCCGGCGCGTGCTGCTCGTCGAAGACAACCCCGTCAACCAGGAGATCGCGCTGGCCGTGCTGGCCCAGGGCGCGCTGCAGGTTGCCGTGGCGCCCGATGGCGAAAGCGCCTTGCGCGAAGCCGCCAGCGGCCCCTTCGACGCCGTGCTGATGGACCTGCACCTGCCCGACATGGATGGCTTCGAGGTCACGCGCCGCCTGCGCGAGGCCGGCCTGGCGGCGCCGGTGCTGGCGCTCACGGCCAGCGCCATGCCGCTGGAGCGCGAGCGCTGCGAGCGCCTGGGGCTGGCCGCCTTCCTGACCAAGCCGCTGGACCCGGACGCGCTGCACGAGGCGCTGCTGGCAGCGTTTGCCTGCGTGCCGCAACCGGCCTGAGCGGTTTCAGTCGGCCGCGATGGCCTCGATCTCCAGCAGCCAGTCGCTGTCGTAGATGCCGGCGATCAGCACCGTCAGCGCCGGGCTGCGCGCGCCCAGCACCTCGCGGCGGATGGCGGAGTTATCCAATGCGTGTTTGCGATCGCCGAGATAGGTGGTGACCTTGACGAGGTGGTCCAGCGTCATGCCGGCCGCCTTCAGCTGGGCGTCGATATGGGCCCAGACGAGACGGCATTGCGCGGCGAAGGTTGCGGGCACGGCGCCGGCCTTGTCGACAGGAATCTGGCCGCTGATGAAGAGCAGGCGCGACGGCGCCTTCACCTCCAGGGCCTGGGCATAGCCGCCCGATGGGGCGGGTGCTTCGGCGGCGTTGATGGCGCGTGTCTTGACCATGGCGGCTCCTGCGATGGGTGGCGTCGTCGCGAGGCCAACGGCCAGGGTGCGGCGTGTGAGGTTCATGGCTTGCTCCGGGTGCAGGCGGGTGGCCAGGACCGGTCGGGGTTGGGGGTCAGGTCGGCGAGAAAGAGTTCACCCGAGCGCTCGCCGTCTGCCTGCGCAAACAGCAGCCGGTCGCCCTTGGGTGACAGCAGCGGACCGACCTGGAAGACATCGTCGCGGGCCGCCACGCGGCCCAATGGCTGCCAGCCCTCGCCCGCCCTGGCGTAGCGATAGAGATGCGAGCGGCCCTCGCGGTCGGACACGACGACGGCCTGGCTGGCGTCGCGGGATATCTCGATCTCGTAGTCGTTCTTCGCGCTGTTCAGCGGTGCGCCGAGGTTGCCGACGCGCCAGCTGCCGTCGGCCTGCGGGCTGGCGACATAGACGTCGTTGCCGCCCAGGCCGCCGGGGCGGTCAGAGCCGAAGAAGAGGCGGCCGTCGGGCAGCAGGCGCGGCAGCAATTCGGCCTGCGGCGAGTTGACGGGCTCGGGCAGGCGGCGCGGCGCCAGCCAGCCGCCACGGCCGTCCGCATCGGCCACCCAGATGTCGAGGTCATCGCCCTGCTTGCCCGGGAAGGACCGCGACGACACGAACCAGAGCTGGCGCCCATCGGCAGTGATGAAGGGGTCGGCGTCGTTGGCGGGCGGCGGCGCCGCAAAGGGCACGGGCGTGGCCTCGCCCCAGCCGGCCGGGCCGCAGGTCGACTGCATGAGGCGGTAGGTCGAGAACTGCTTGTCGGCGCGCATGAAGACCATGCTGCGGCCATCGGGTGTGAAGGTCGGCGAGGCCTCGTATTGGTCCGTCGAGACGCGCTCGGGCGTCCAGCGCAGCGGCGGGTTCACGGCGGCGGCGGCGAGCACAAGGGCGATCAGGGTGTTCATGAGGGGCGGATTCTGCTGAAAGCCGCCGCGGCGGTCAGCCCCCACCTACAGGCAGACGTCTGTCACGCCGACGGCACAGCGGGGCGGCAGGCTGGATAGTGATCCGACAGCCATCAAGGAGCCGCCATGAGCGTCAGCCTGCATCCCACGATTTCGGCATCGCGTGTCGAAGGGACCAACGTCTACAACCTCGCCGGCGAAAAGCTCGGCGCCATCGACGACCTCGTCATCGACAAGCGCAACGGTCATGTCCGCTATGCCGCGCTGGAGTTCGGCGGCTTCCTGGGCCTGGGCGCGGACCGCTTCCCGCTGCCCTGGAGCATGCTGACCTATGACACCGAGAAGGACGGCTATGTCGTCAACCTCGACATGGAGCAGCTCAAGACCGGCCCGCGCTATGCGAAGGACGAGCGGCCCGACTACACCGACGATTTCGGCCGCGACGTCTACGCCCACTACGGCGCCGTCTGGGTCTGAGGCCCGAGCCGCCCATGGCCGCAGCCGCCAACCCGCGCGCCATCTGGAAAGGGGCCATCTCCTTCGGCCTCGTGCATGTGCCGGTGTCGCTGCACACCGCCACGCAGGAGCAGGAGATCGACTTTGACTGGCTGGACAAGCGCAGCATGGATCCGGTGGGCTACAAGCGCATCAACAAGCGCACCGGCAAGGAGATCGCGAAGGAGCACATCGTCAAGGGCGTGAAGCTCGAGGGCGACGACTACGTCGTGCTGTCCGACGACGAGATCAAGGCGGCCTACCCCAAGCGCACGCAGACCATCCAGATCGAGAGCTTCGTGAAGGCGGCGGACGTGTCCTTCGTCTACATCGAGAAGCCCTACTACCTGGCGCCCGACGGCCGGGCCGATCGCGTCTATGCGCTGCTGCGCGAGGCGCTGGAGAGTGCCGGCGTCATCGGCATCGCCCGCTTCGTGCTGCACAACAAGGAGCACCTGGCCGCGCTGATCCCCGCCGGCCCGGCGCTGATGCTGGGCACGCTGCGCTGGGCCGAGGAGATCCGCTCACCAGACGCGCTGGAGCTGCCCAAGGCGGGTGCTGCCGGCGTCAAGCCCGCGGAGCTGAAGATGGCCCGGCAGCTCATTGCGCAGATGACGTCGGCCTGGAAGCCCGAGAAGTTCAAGGACGACTTCACGAGCGCCATCCATGCGCTGGTGAAGGCCAAGGCCAAGGCCGGCAAGAAGGCGACCGTGAAGCCCTTCGAGGAAGCGCCCGAGGCGGGCGGCAGCAATGTCGTCGACCTGACCGAGCTGCTGCGCCAGAGCCTGAGCGGCAAGGCCAAGGCGCCGGCGAAGAGGGGCGGCACCAGCCGCAAGAAAGCGGCCTGAGGTCAACGTCAGGCGCGTTGGTTTCAGCTCGCGCGACGACGCGTGATGCAGGCGACGCCCGCCAGCCCGGCCAACCACAACAGGGCCGTGCCGGGCTCCGGCACCGCCAACGCCTGTTGAGCGAATTCGAAGCTGACGGTGCCGAAGCGAGCCCCATGTGCGGGGTCGGGCGAATACTCGTAGGCCTTGAAGTTGGCGGCGTAGAGCAAGGTGCCCGGCAGCACGGCGCCATAGTCGATGGCCTCGGTCAGCCGCGTGAACCCGGCGTTGTTGACCGCCGCAGTGGCACTGTTCAGATTGGCGTAGACGATGGCGTCGAAGTTGGTCTGCGTGACCACCACGTTGCCCATCGTGACCGAGTAGCCGCTGAGGCCCATCCCCGCCGCGTTGGTGATGCTGAAGTAGGCCAGCGTCGCATCGATGTAGTTGCCGGTCTTGACCGTCTGGGCGAACGGGTCGAAGCGGGAGGCCTGGCCCACGACGCCGAAGTCCATCGCCAGCGTGAAGCCGATGCTGCCGGGGCTGCTGTCGGGCGTGAAGACGATCGCCGCAGCGTCCGGCGCCAGCTTCGTGTTGCCGGCAAACGGCCCGTTGTTCCAGACCGGGTGCGATGGCAGCTGCCGCTGGGTGAAATCGAAATTGGAGCCTGCGATGGTGCAGTTGCCCAGCGTGAGGATCTGGTCGAAGGTCGCGGTCGGGCAGACCGTGGCAGACGCGGGGGCCGACAGCACCAGCGCCAGGGCTGGCGCCAGCAGCGGGGGAAGGCGATCGCGCTGGCTTGCCGCAGCAGTCATGGGGCTCTCCTGATCGTGGGATGGAGCCGCCGATGTTGCGCGCCCGTCCGGCAGTGCTCCACCCACGGATGACCCACAGTTGAGCGGGGCAACGGTCGTCGCGCTCCTGACGCTCGCCCAGCGCATGGCCATCGAGCAACTGCTGCCTGCAGAGAAGCCCCCGATGAAGAAGGGCGGACTGGAACGTGCGCTGAAGGCGCTGGACGCACCGGCCAAGCCGTGATGGCCTAGTCCTGGGCCACGCGCACGACGGTCTTGCCGAAGTTGCCGCCCTGCAGCAGCCGGGCCAGGGCCGCCGGCGCCTGCTCCAGGCCGTCGACGATGTCCTCGCGCAGCGTGAGGCGCCCTGAAGCCAACCAAGCACTCATGTCGCGGCGGAAGGCGTCGAAGCGCTCGCCACAGTGGTCCAGGATGATGAAGCCCTGAACACGGACGCGCTTGGCGAGCACGGTTGCCAGGTCGGGGCCGGGCGCGGGTACCGCATCGTTGTAGTGCGAGATGAAGCCGCAGACCGGCACGCGGGCATTGACGTTCAGCAGCGGCAGCACCGCGGCCAGGACCTCGCCACCGACGTTTTCGAAATAGACGTCGATGCCTTGCGGGCAGGCCGCCGCCAGTCGCTCGGCGAGGTCCGGCGCATGGCGGTCCAGGCAGGTGTCGAAGCCCAGCACCTCGACGGCGTGGCGGCATTTGTCCGCACCGCCGGCAATGCCGACGACGCGGGCGCCTTTCAGCTTGGCGAGCTGCCCGACGACCGCGCCGACCGCGCCGGTGGCGGCGGCGACCACCACGGTCTCGCCCGGCTTGGGCTGGCCAATGTCCAGCAGGCCGACATAGGCCGTGAAGCCCGGCATGCCCAGGCCACCCAGCGCATGCGAAGGCTGCTTCACATCGCCTACTTCACCGAGCCCCAACAGGTCGCTGCCATCGGACAGGGCGTAGTCCTGCCAGCCGGCATTGGCCAGCACCAGCTCACCCTCTTTGAAAGCGGCATGGTGTGACGCGACGACGCGGCTGACCGTGCCACCCACCATGACGCCGCCCAGCGGCACCGGTGGCGCATAGCCGGGGCCGACCGGCGCCATCAGGTTGCGCTGATAGGGGTCGACGGAGAGGTAGAGGGTGCGCAGCAGCACCTGGCCGTCGGCGGGCTCGGGCACAGGCTGGGTGTCGAGGCGGAAGTGCTCCGCGCCGGGCAGGCCCTGCGGATAGGCGGCGAGGGTGAGGCGGCGGTTCATGTCTGTTCTCCGTTCGTATGTGTGACTGCGGGCCGAGCGCCGGGCCGCTCCCTAGCCGGCCCGCGCTGGCGATGTGCATGCGGCTCGACGCCGCATGCATCGCCGTCCCCTCGGGGGACCGACCGGGTGCGCCCGCGTTCAGCGCGGCGCGACTGGGCGAGGGGCTGCTTCAACCGGACGAGGGCCATGGCGCAGCGTCAGCAACGTGCCCAGCGTCAACGCGACGACGGCGAAGGCCGGGCCGCCGAGAGCGCCGATGCGGTCCACCAGCAGGCCGCCGCCGATGGCGCCGCTGGCGATGGCGATCTGGAAGCCGGCCACCATCAGCCCGCCGGCGCCTTCGGCCTGGTCGGGCGCGGCGCGCACGATCCAGGTCTGGAAACCGACCGGGAAGGCGCCGAAGGCAAAGCCCCACAGCGTGATGGCGATGGCCGTCACCACGGCTGAGCTGCCGGCGACGAGCAGGCTGGCCGCCAGCACCGCGATCAGCACGCCGCCCGCCACGATGGCATGGCGCTCGCTGCGCCCGGCCAGCCAGCCACCGGCGAAGTTGCCGAAGAAGCCGCCGATGCCATAGCCCAGCAGCACGCCGGAGATGGCGCCGACCGACAGGTGGGTGACCTGCTCCATCAGCGGCCGGATGTAGGTGAAGCCGGCGAAGTGGCCGGAGACGACCAGCAGCACCGCCAGCAGGGCCACGCGCACCGGCGGGCGGCGCAGCAGTTCGGCCAGCACGCGCAGGTCGGGCTTGTCACGCGGCGGCAGGGGCGGGAGGGTGGCGGCCTGCACGGCCAGCGTGACGAGGCTCACCACGCCGGCCGCGATGAAGGCGCTGCGCCAGCCCCAGACGTCACCCATCCACGCGCCCAGCGGCGCCGCGCAGACGGTGGCCACCGACACGCCGGTCAGGATGATGGACATGGCGCGCGCGAACTGCGCCGGCGGCACCAGCCGCAGCGCCAGCGCCGCCGACATCGACCAGAAGCCGCCCAGGGCCACGCCGAGCATCACCCGCGCCACCAGCAGCAGGCCCAGGCTGCTGGCCGTCGCCGCGAGGGCGTTGGACAGCAGCAGCAGCACCGTGAAGGCCAGCATGACGACGCGGCGGTCCAGCCGGCGCGTCAGCAGCGGCAGCGAAGGCGCGGCAATGGCGCCAACCAGGGCCGTGGCCGTAACGGCCTGGCCGGCCGCGCCATCGCTGACGCCCAGGTCGGTGGCCATGGCCGTCAGCAGGCTTGCCGGCAGGAACTCGGCCATGACGAGGCCAAAGACGCCCAGCGTCAGCGAGCCGATGGCGGGCCAATGGTGGGTGGGGGCGGGTAGCGGGGGGACGGGAGCGGCATTGGCACCCGCGTCTAGGCATTGGGAGCAGGGAGAGGACGACACGACAAAGACCCTGGAGTGGCTAACGGTCTCATGCTAGGCATAGGATTCCGGCGTTTGAATGCCGAAAGAGCCGAGATGCTTGACTATTCGTCCAAGGGCCTCGAGACGGAGCCTGGCGTGCCCGACACGCTGACCCAGGTGCTGCTGGGCCTGCGCCTGGACGGTGTGGAGTACGGCCGCTGCCTGATGCGCGGCCCCTGGGCCGTGGCTTTTCCTGCCCAGGCCGCGGCGCGATTTCACTTCGTCGCCAGCGGCGGCGCCTGGCTGCGCACGGCGGCCACCGACTGGCAGCGCCTGAACGCCGGCGACGCCGTGCTGTTGCCCCATGGCAGCTTCCACATCCTGGCCAGCGCGCCGGACGTGCCGACGGTGGACATAGCCACCCTGTCGCGCGTGGCCGTGGCCGACAACATCTACCTCGTCGGCGGCGAGCACTTCGGGCCGCCGCAGCCCAGCGAGCCGCCGCCCGACGTGATGTTCTGCGGCGCGCTGCGCTTCAACCTCGACCCGCTGCACCCGCTGATCGCCATGATGCCCACCGTCATGCTGGCCGGCGACCTGGCCAACAAGGACGCCACCGTGCCGGCCCTGCTGGACGCCATGGAGCGCGAGGTGGCGCTGGACCGCATCGGCGCCTGCGGCATCCTGGCCCGGCTGGCCGATGCGCTCGCCGCCAGCATCATCCGCGCCTGGGTGGAATGCGGCTGCAGCGACTCGACCGGCTGGGTCGCCGCGGTGCGCTGCCCCAAGATCGGCAAGGTCATCGCCGCCATCCATGCCGACCCCGAGCGCGACTGGAATGTGCCCGAGATGGCCGCGCTGATGGGCGCCTCGCGCTCCAGCTTCGCCGAGGCCTTCACGCGCACCCTGGGCGAGAGCCCGGCCAAATACGTCGCCAAGGTCAAGATGTTCCAGGCCAGGCGCTGGATCGCCCAGGACGGCATGCGGGTCGCCACGGCCGCGGACCGATTGGGTTATGAGTCCGAGGCTTCGTTCAGCCGGGCGTTCAAGCGGGTGATCGGGCATGCGCCGAGTGCGGCGCGAGCGGGCTGAGCGCCGCGGGGTGGCCGCCTAAAATCCGGCGCCCAACCGCGCGCTGTGCTGCGTCCTGATGTCCACCACCACTCTGCTTCTGCAACTCATCGTCATCCTCGGCGTGGCCCGCGGCTGCGGCTGGTTGCTGCGTCATCTGGGCCAGCCGCAGGTGGTGGGCGAGATGGCCGCCGGCCTTGTCCTGGGCCCGGCCGTCATGGGCTTCTACATGCCGGACCTGCACGCGCAGCTGTTCGCCAAGCCGCTGCTGGGCGGCCTGAACGCGCTGGCCACGCTGGGCCTGGTGCTCTTCATGTTCGTCGTCGGCCTGGAGATCCGCGCGCCGGGCGGAATGCGTTCGCAGCTGCGTGCGGCCGGCAGCGTCGGCCTGCTCAGCGTCATCGCGCCGGCCGCCCTGGCGCTGGCCATCACGCCGGCCCTCTACCCGGGTCTCGCGCCGGCGGGCGTGGGCTTCTGGCCGTTTGCGCTGTTCATGACGGCCGCGATGTCCATCACCGCCTTCCCCGTCATGGCGCGCATCCTGAAGGACCGCGGCATGACGCAGACCCGCTTCGGCCAGCTGGCCCTGGCGGGTGCTGCGGTCGTCGACGTGTTCGCCTGGATCCTGCTGGCCCTGGTAGTCGCGCTGGCCGGTGCTGGTGAAGGCTATGCCGGCCTGGCCCGCATCGTGGGTGGCGCGGTGGTGATCCTCGCGGTGCTCTACCTTGTCGTGCGCCCGCTGTACGCCCGCCTGCTGGCCGCGCGAGCGCCCGACGGCGAGCCGTCGCTGGGCGTGCTGGCGGCGCTGATGCTGGGCCTGCTGGCCTGTGCGGCGGCCACCGAATGGCTGCATCTGCACGCCGTGTTCGGCGCCTTCTTGTTCGGCGCCACGCTGCCGCGCGACGACCGCCTGCTGCAGTCGGTGATGCAGCGCATCGAACCGCTGTCTATCGTGCTGCTGATGCCGCTGTTCTTCGCGCTCGCCGGCTTGTCGACCACGCACTCGGCTTTCACCGGCGGCGCGCTGGGCGCCATGCTGCTGGTGGTGGGCGTGGCGACGGTCGGCAAGCTGGTGGGCGGCTGGCTGGGCGCGCGCGTGGCCGGCCTCAACGGCGCCGAAAGCATGGCCACCGGCGCGCTGATGAACGCCCGCGGCCTGATGGAGCTCATCGTCATGAAGGTCGGCCTGGACGTCGGCCTCATCGGGCCCGACATGTTCACCATCCTGCTCATCATGGCCCTGGCCACGACGGCGATGACCAGCCCGTTGATCACGCTGGCGTTGCGGTATCGCAAGCGAGTGGAGAACGCGAAGGCGGCTTGATGCAGATTCAGATCAGTTCCGACGACTACCTGTCCGCGATTCGCGCGGGCATGAAGCCTCGCCCTGCCTTTGCCGTGCTGGGCGGGCTGATCGTCGTCCTGGCCCTGATCGCGGTGGTCTTCACCTTGTACGCCTGGCGTCTTCAAGAGCGTGGCTGGACCGATGTGCTCTGCCTGGCAGCGATCGCCTACATTCCCGCTTGGTACTGGCTTTACCTGCCCTGGAAGGTGCGACGCCTGTATGCGCAGCAGCGCTCCCTGCAAGAGCCGGCATCGGTCGAAATTGGTGTGGCCGGCCTCCAGTTCAGCACCGCGACCGGCGGCGGCCTGCTGCCCTGGGAGAACATCTATCGATGGCGGGAAAGCAGGACCGTCTTTGTTCTCTACCAGTCCGACGCGTTGCTCCATCTGATCCCCAAGCGATGCTTCGATTCGCCGCAGGCTCAGAACGACTTCAGGGTGCTGCTGCTTCGCCAGGTGGGACCTGTTGGCAAGCCGCGCAAGCTGTCGTGATGCCTTGCGGCGATCCTGGCTAATATCGCCGCCCATCTGAATCGTTAGGCCGAGCGCCGGTTTCCGCGGCGCAGGCCACCACCGGCATGCGTCGTCATCTCTGTCTGTCATCAGCCCTCGCGCTGGCATCTCTGCTTCTCGGCCTGACCGCCTGTGGAGGCGGGGGCGACAACAAGGAATCGGTAGTCTGCACGGCCAACGTCGAAACCGAGGGGCCCGCGCTCATCCTCGCCTCGGTACAGAGCGCCGCCACGTCGGCACCCATTCCGGTGGTCATCCTGAGCGATCTGATGACCAACGGTCTGAGCTTCCCGGCCGAGTTCGTGTCGACGCAGCGGAGCTTGAACGTCCGGGTGGTCGGCAAGACCCTCGAATGCACGCTGCCATGCGGTTTCTCGGCGGCGACGGGCGACCAGTCCTTCACTGTCTCGGCTCCAGGCTATGTGCCGCTGAAGGTGACGGCCCAGGGCTCCTACGCCGGCCGGCGTGGTGAATGCCCGCCGACATTGACGGATGCGGCTCGGATCACGGTGAAGCTGGATCCCGTCTAGGCGCGCGGCCTGTCGGCCGGATCAACGGCTTGTGCTTCGGCTGGCACGGTTCGTCGTCCACCGGTCGCAGGCCATCGTTGCGCTTTGCAAACTGCCGGCATTGCAGGCTTTGCAAGGAACCCTCATGCGCCTTCTTCTGACGCGGCTAATGGCCGGACTGTTCTCGGCCGCCCTGGCCTTCCCCTGCCTTGCGCAGGACGCCACGGCCCGCTCCGGGCCGCTTTATGACGAACTCGCCGGCATGGACGCCGCGCTGTTCGAGGCGGCCTTCGCAACCTGCGATGCGGCCAAGTTCCGGGCCCTCTTCACCGAGGACGCCGAGTTCTATCACGACAAGTCCGGGGCCAGTTTTGGCGAGGCGGTGAAGGTCATGAAATCCTGCCCCCGCGACAACGGCGTCTCCCGCACCCTGGTGCCGGGCAGCCTGGAGGTCTATCCCATGCAGGGCTACGGCGCCGTGCAGACGGGCCGGCACGTCTTTATTCGCAAGGGCGAACCGAGCTCGGAGGAGGCGAAATTCGTGCACCTGTGGAAGCGCGAGGCCGGGGGTTGGCGGTTGGCGCGGGTGCTGAGCTTTGACCACCGGCAGGTGGCGGCCAAGGCGCCCTAGGCTGCGAGGTCGCCGCTCGCGATTCTCAAGAATGGATTCTTGCGTTCAGCAGCCGGGTACATCCTCACCTTTGATGTACTTTTTCGCGTACGGCTCAGGAGCAAGGCACTCTTGCTTGTAATTGGTGCCTTTGTCTTCGAACCAAAATATGTAGCCATATTGCGCGCGCCGCCCCATCAGTACATATGTGTGACCGGCCTTAGCTTCAAGTTCGATCTCCGTCTCAGCCTTTGCCGTAGTAACAGTACCAGCGCTGAAACTATCGACATTCAAATACTTCACCTTCACGCGTCGGCTCCCCGGCAAAACGAGCAAGCCTTGAGTGAAAGGGGCGCCGCCGATGGCTGGGTTCACCACGTGTTCGCCGTCGATCTGATACACGTGGCGCCACAGCCTCGAACCTTCGGAGATTATCGCGACCTCATTCATCGGCCGCGCTGGGCCTGCATGCATTTGCTTTGGCGCAGGTGGCATAAGACCGCATCCGGCAACCAGTACAGAAAGAAGGATGAGGAAGGCGAAGGAGCGATTGCTCATATGCGGTGCGCGATAGCTGTAGAGATTTCGACAGTGCGAAACGAAAAGGCCCACGGCATGTGCTGTGGGCCTTTTCAATTCAATTCGGAAAATCTGGTTTGTCAGAACGGAATATCGTCATCCATATCGTCGAAGCCGGTCGCCGCCTTGGGCGCTGCGGCCGGAGCACGCGGAGCAGGCGGGCGCTGGGCTGCAGCCGGACGGGCTGCCGGGCGAGCACCGCCGCCGCCTTCCATGTCGTCGCCACCGCGGCCGTAACCGCCGCCGCCAGCACCACCTGCGCCAGCGCCGCGGCTGTAGCCACCGCCACCGCCGCCTTCGTCACCACCGCCGCCTTCACGGCCGCCGAGCAGCTGCATTTCGCTGGCGATGATTTCGGTGGTGTAGGTGTCGCGGCCTTCCTTGTCCTGCCACTTGCGGGTCTTCAGGCGGCCTTCGACATAGAGGGGGCGGCCCTTCTTGACGTACTCGCCGACGATCTCGGCCAGGCGGTCGTTGAAGACGACGCGGTGCCATTCGGTCTCTTCCTGGCGCTCGCCGGTCTCGCGGTTCTTCCAGTTGCGGGTGGTGGCCAGGCTGAGGGTGACCCAAGCGCCGCCGCTGGGGTTGTAGCGAACCTCGGGGTCTTTGCCGACGTTGCCGATGATGATGACTTTGTTGACGCTGGCCATGACGCTCGTCCGGATTTCTATGGGGAAGGGTGCGAATTATGCCGGGCGACCCCGCCAAAGCCCGTCAGCAACACCCCGGAGACCGCATCCCGCACCTCGGGGCCCGCACTTCGTCTCCCCACCCGCCGCCCGGCCGGCAGGCCTCCCTAAGATGAAGCCATGAACTCCCCGGGCCCCCGTCACAGCAACCGCCGCCTCTGGTTGGCATATGCCGGCGCCTGCGCCCTGGCCTGGTGCATGTTCGTGCTGGCCGGCAGCGAGTTCGACCGCGGGCTGGACCCGTTCTGGCTGGCCGTCTACCAGGCCACCACCATGCTGTGGGCGCCGATGCTGCTGGGCATCGCCGTCTGGCCGGTGGCGCGCCGCCTGCATGGCACCGACGCCGGCCCGGCCGCAACCGCCCTGGCCCACGCGATGGCGGCATTGTCGTTCTCGGCGCTGTGGCAGGCCGGCGAGTTCGCCGTCAATGCCGCCCTGTTCGGCACCGACCACGCCGGCGCCGTGCTGCTGGCGGGCATCCTGTGGCGCTCGGTGTGGGGCTTCGTGGTCTACGCCACCATCGCCACCGCCTTCACGGCCGTGCTGCAGTCGCGCGCGGCGCGCTCGGCGGCCGTGCATGCGGCCCAGGCCGAAAGCGCCCTGGCCAAGGCCGAGCTGTCGGCCATCAGCGGCAAGCTGAACCCGCATTTCCTGTTCAACACGCTGAACTCGCTGATCGCCCTGACCCGCAAGGACCCGGCCGCCGCCGAGGCCTCGCTGCTGAAGTTCTCCTCCATGCTGCGCTATGTGCTGGACACCAAGCGCGGCGCCGAGGACCGCGTGATGCTGTCCGACGAGATCGACTTCCTGCGCGACTACCTGGCGCTGGAAGCCCTGCGCCTGGGCCCGCGCCTGCGCGTCGACTGGGACCTGGAGGAGCGCGTGATGGCCGACGAGCTGCCGCCGCTCACGCTGCAGCCGCTGGTGGAGAACTCCATCCTGCACGCCGTGGCCAACCGCAAGGGCGGCGGCAAGGTGACCATCACCGCGCGCCGCAATGCCCTCAACCATGGCCTGGACCTGGCCGTGGCCGACGACGGCCCGGGCTGTGATCCCGAGGCCCTGGAACCCAAGCCCGGCCAGCGCCGCGGCGTGGGGCTGGCGGCGCTGAAGAAGCGCTTCGCGCTGGACTACGAAGGCAACGCGCGCCTGCGCATCCACACCGCTCCCGGCGCGGGATTTCGCGTCGACCTCTTCATTCCTCAGACATGAACACCACCACCGTCCTGATCGCCGAAGACGAACACCTGGCCGCCGAAGCCCTGGCCGACTGGGTCAAGGCCACGCCGGGCCTGCAGCTGGTGGCTGTCTGCGAGGACGGCGACGACGCGCTGGCACAGATCCGCGCCCTGAAGCCGGCGCTGGTGCTGACCGACATCCAGATGCCCGGCCTGACGGGCTTGCAGGTGGTGCAGGCCCTGCAGGGCGACGCCCACCAGCCGCGCATCATCTTCACGACGGCCTATGACCAGCATGCGCTGACGGCCTTCGAGCTGCATGCGGTGGACTATCTGCTCAAGCCCTTCTCGCGCGAGCGTTTCGACGAGGCCGTGGCCCATGTGCTGCGCGACGCCTCGCCCAGCCCCGCCGACGTGGCGCAGGCCCTGGGCGCAGCGCCCGACGCGCCGCTGACGCGCCTCTTGGTGCGCGACCAGGGCAAGATTTTCCCGCTGCAGGTGGACGCCATCGAGTGCCTGCGCTCCGACAACAAATACACCGCCATCACCAGCAAGGGCCGCAGCTTCCTGGTGCGCCTGCCCATCGCCGATTTCGAGACGCGGCTGGACCCGGCCCGCTTCCTGCGCGTGCAGCGCGGCTGCATCGTGAACCTGGACTTCGTGGACAACATGACCCCGGACGAGAACTCCCAGCTCGTCGTGCAGCTGCGTGACGGCACGCGCATCACGGCGAACCGCGAGGTGTCCAAGATGTTGAGGGAGCAGTCGCTATGAGAACCTTGTTGCTGACCCTGCTGCTCGCCGCCGGTCTGGCCCAGGCCCAGACGCCACCGCCAGCCCAGCCCGCCCCGCCGGCCAGCCCGGCGCCTGCGCCGCATGCGGCACCCGCGCCCCACCCGGCGCCCATGGCCCGGCCCGTGCCGCCGATGCCGCCCGAACCCGGCCGCGTCTATGCGCCGGGCGCCTTCGACCGGCTGGAGCTGGCCGGCGCCGCGCGCGTGGTCGTCGTGCAGGGCGACCGCGACCAATGCTTCATCGCCGGCGACGACGAGGTGCAGAAGAGCGTCGAGGTCGAACTGGCCGACCGCCAGCTCGTCATCCGCCCGAGCGGCGGCTGGAAGATCTGGCGCAGCGGCAAGCTCTTCGTGCAGGTGGAGATGCGCGAGCTGCGCCAGCTGTCCGTCTCCGGCGCCAGCGACGTGCAGGCGCCCGGGCCGCTGCGCGCCGACCAGCTCAAGCTCAGCATCAGCGGCGCCGGCAATGTGCGGCTGGACCAGTTGCAGGCCAAGCAGCTCGTCTTCACCATCTCCGGCGCCGGCGACGGCCAGCTCGCCGGCCGCGTCGACGACCTGGCGCTGCAGATCTCCGGCAAGGGCAAGGTCATCGCCGACCGCCTGCAGGCCAAGAGCGCCCGCGTCAACGTCAGCGGCCTGGGCAATGTGGTGCTGTGGGTCACCGACGACCTGGGCGCCCACATCTCCGGCATCGGCTCGGTGGACTACTTCGGCAACCCGTCGGTGCAGCGCTCGGTGTCGGGCATGGGGTCGATCAGCGCGCGCGGCGAGCGGCGGAACTAGGTATCGACAAGCAGGCTCGGTGCTGCGAACACCGCGCCAGCCAGTGAGCTTTGCTACCGGATCGTTGATCGCCGAGACTTGGCCGCGGCCATCGGTTGCGACATGGCAATCAGTGCATCTGCCCTGTGCTCACTGTGAGCCGAGAAGGCGCCGGCCGTGACCTCGATGTCCGCGCCGGAAATGCCCGCGGCACGGGCAACGTCGCGCCACTGGTCGACCACGGTCGCCACCTCTTCGACGATGGCGCCTGCCTCGGCGTCTGTGAGTCGATAAAACGCAGCTGTCGACCGCACCGTGCTCATGCTCGGGCGGTTGTCGACATCGTCGATGTTGAGCACATGCTCCGCTTTGTCGACGTTCGGGTTGACATCGAAGGCAGGAGACAGCCTCCAGCCATCTTTGCCAAGCAGGAACCCGTGATTGCGCAGGTGATCGTCTCGATTGCCGACGGCGACATTGAAAGCCACTCGACGGAACAGCTGCTTGAGGTCGCTGGCGACGTATGCAGGGTCTCCACCGGCACTCAGGAATTGGGCGAGCTCAAGGTAGCTCGCGCCCTCACTCTGTTCCCGGCGGAGCAGCGTCATGGCGGACGCATAGAAATGTCGCTTGCCATTGGCGCGATCGAATCGCTGGACGCAGAAGGTATGGAACTCGCTGTTCAACCTGACCGCGCGGGCGGCTGGGACACTGACGCCGGCCTTCTTGGCCATGGTGTGGACGACTGCCTCCCAGGCGCCTATGTCTCGGTCATCGTCATGCGATGGGAATTTCCCGATCCAGAGCGAGCCGTCCTGCTCGACGAAGTTCGCTTTCGGCCTGGCCCCGCCCAATGAAGCGCCTGGCGCCACCAGCACGGCCAGCCACCGACGCAGCGCGTCAAGATCGTCGATGCGCTTGCTCGTCAGCAACGTGGCCACGGCCTCGAGCTCGCGCAGGTTGGTCACGGGGGGTGCGGCCATCTTTTCGGCGCCGAGGAATTCCTCGGTGCCCTCCAGGCGGAATCGCAGCCCGCCTTGACGCGTGAGGTCCTGAACGCCGATCAGGAAGTCCCAGGCATAGAGATTCCGGGGCATTCGGCCTTCGTCCTTCGCCTGCAGAGCTTCTCGTCGCTTCATGAGCGTTTGGCCCCAGCGGTCCGGGGACGAGTCCAGGAAGATGCCGAAGTTGCCCAGCTCTGGCTTCGGAAAGTAGGGCTGGTCGCCGAGGGACAAATCGGGATCGACCGAAAATGCCAGCGGGTCCTTCAGCCAGTCTCGCTCATAGACGAAACGGACCTGGCCGCGATCGTGAGACAGCGTGCCTACACGCCGCGCGTCTTCAAGATCACAGTCGAGCCAGACCTCCAGGTTCGAGCCGCTCATCAAGATCCTCTCGGCGAGGACGCTGGCATGGCGCCGTGCTTTCGAGCGGGTTTGGGCTCCAACGCCAAGTCCTGAAGCTTGCGGCCCACTTGGTCGTCGGCCGCGAGCGACTCGATGTCTTTCTCGAGGCCCAGTACGGCGAGCACCCTCAGATAGGTCCCAAGTGTCGCGCCGGGGTCGCCAGCCTCCACGTTGTAAAGGGAGGAGCGAGAAATTCCGGCCCGGAGCGCAACGGTCATCGAGCTGAGCTTGCGGCGCAGCCGCGCCAGGCGCAGCCGCTCACCAAGAGCAGCAAGAAGACGCTGCTCCTGGGGGAAAACGACCGGCGGTTTACTGGGCATCGGGACAGGTCACTCGACTCACAATGTCCACCATTATGAACATTTCTATCGTGTTTTGTCCAACATGGTGGATCAATCCGCTCCGCTCTCTTCAAGCGACGGGCGTGACCATCAAGCGGCCTGCCGCAGCGCCTACCGTTCCAGGCTGCTTGTCAGGATCTGCAAGAGCTGGGCATCAAGTACCGCACCAGGCTCCCTTCCGGCGTGCAAATGCGCCTACTGCGGGTGGGATCGGGCGAGCGAACGGTATCGCCAGGCGGCCAGCAGGCCACCCACGGACATCAGCCACAACGAGGACGGCTCCGGCACCGGCGCGAAGGACTGGGCCCAGTTCAGCCCCGAGGGCGAAGTGACGGCGAAGAGGGACATGTCCGCCGGCACGTACACACCGCTGGCGTCCAGCACCGAGATCGCCGAGATGCCGTTCCAGTACGAAGAGTGGCCGAAATCAGCAGTGACCGAGGCTGCTTCGCTGGTGCTGCATTGCACGTCGCTCAAGCAGTCGATCTTGCCCGCAGACAGCGTCAGCCGCTCCGTGATGGTGAAGGGCGTGCCCAGCGTGATGGTGACTTTGATGTTGTGGATGCCCGAGTAGTACAGCGGGCCGCCGGCCACGGCGCTCACGTTGTCGACCGGGAACCCGCCCGGGAATGCCGGGTCGGAGTGGGCGCCCCAGCTGCCGAGGAAACCGGCTCCGTTGAAAGAGAAGTTCACCGAGGAATAGCCGCCCCCGGTCGGGTCGATCATGCCTTGCAGCGTGACACCCATGGTGACGCGCGCCTGGGTGCCGTTGAGCCCGGCCGAGCTGATCGTGAGGGTCTCCCCGTACACGCCTTCGGCAAAGGCGGTGCCCAGGTGGTTGCCGGCGCCGCCGAAGCTGGAGGCGTAGAGCTTGATGACACCCAGGGCCACCGAGGCATCAGCCGTGCCGCCGGCGCCGTTGCCGCTGGCCGATGAAGAGGAGCTGAACGTGCCGCTGTCGAAATCGTTCACGGGCGGGTCGAATTGCGTGCCAAGCGCGCTGGCCGACGTCCTGGCGACGGTCGTGCCTGCGCAGGCTGCGAAGGCGCAGCCGAGGGCGGTCAGGCCCACCAGGAGATGCCGGAGATTCATGGAGCCACTCCTCGAGACTGCCCGGCGCATCCGGGCCCGAGGCTTTTCTACGCTTGCGTCGCAGGGCGGGCAATAGATGCGGCGCCGTCCCCCCTAGGACGGCGAGCTACCTATTGATGACGAAACGCGGCACCCCTGGGTGCAGCGCTCGAGAAGAAACCTTCCGTGGACAGCCGCTGATCGCTGCCTAAACTCCCCGTCAAATTGCAGGGAGGATCTCCATGGTTGCGTGGAAGAAGGCCGTCATGGCCCTGGTGGGGGCGGGCGTGGTGGTGGGCGCGGGCTGGTGGGTGGCGCAGAAGCAGTCCGGGCCCGGCTTGCCCAGCAGTGCCGAAGTCGGCGCGGAGGAGGCGGCCTTTGCCTTCACCGAATGCAAGGCGCGGCTCTTCGACGGCTCGCCGGCCATTGCCGTCATGTTCACGCAGGCGCTGGACCGCAAGCAGGACTTCGACAAGCTGGTGAGCGCCCAGGAGGGCGACGCGCCCAAGGTCCAGGGCAGCACCAAGACCTTCCCGCTGGAGAACACGCTCAAGCCCGTCGACGCGCGCTGGGTGCTGGGCGACAACCCGCGGGTGCTCTACCTGCCCTTCGTCAAGCCGGACCGCAGCTACCGCATCGCCATGAAGGCCGAGCTGGCCGCGAAGTCCGGCGCCAAGCTGGCCACGCCCCAGCATTGCTTCGAGGCCAGCGAGGCCATGCCCGACAGCTACTACTTCGCCAGCAAGGGCCTGGTGCTGCCGGCCGGCCAGAACGGCGGCCTGCCGGTCGTGACCATCAACACGCCCGAAGTGGACGTGCAGTTCCTGCGCATCAAGCCGGCCTCGCTGCCGGCCTTCCTGGAGCAGGTGAGCGGCCGGCGCGAGCGCAGCGCCAACACCTACGAGGAGGACGGCGAGGGCGGCTACTACTACGACGGCTATGGCGACAACCAGCGCCGCCTCAAGGGCACCGTGGGCGGCTGGCAGCTGGACCGCCTGCGCGCCATGTCCGACAGCGTCTACCTCGGACGCTTCACGACCGACGCGCGGCCGAATCGCCGCAACGTCAGCTTCCTGCCCGTGGAGGGCATCAAGGAGCTGCAGGAGCCCGGCATCTACGTGGCCATCATGAACCAGCCCGGTCGCTTCGGCTGGGACTTCCAGGTCACGCATTACTACGTCACCGACATCGGCCTGCACCTGCGCCGCCATGCCGCCCAGCTGGACGTGTTCACCACCTCGCTGAAGAGCGGCGGCGCGCTGTCGGGCGTCGAGCTCAGCCTCGTCGACGAGGCCGGCAAGGCCCTGGCCCAGGCGCAGACCGACAGCGAGGGGCATGCCGTCTTCACCGGCAGCGACAAGGCCCGAGCCGTGCTCGCGCGCCGCGGCGGCGGCAAGGAGATGTCCGTGCTGTCGCTGAACGACGCGGCCCTGGACCTCAGCGAGTTCGACGCCACCGGCCACCCCTCGCGCAGCAACAAGCTCTTCGTCTATGCCGGGCGCGACCTGTATCGGCCGGCCGAGAGCTTCCAGGTCTCGGTGCTGGCGCGCGATGCCGACGGCAAGCCGTTGGCCAAGCCGCTGCCCATCACGTTGACCGTCAAGAAGCCCGACGGCAGCAAGCTCGCCGAGCAGCTGCTGCAGCCGGGCAAGACCGGCACGGGCTACTACCAGCACACCATCACGCTGCCGGCTGACGCGCCCACCGGTGGCTGGACGCTGCAGGCCCGCGTCGACCCCGGCGCCAAGCAGCCCGATGCGCAATGGGCCTTCAAGGTCGAGGAGTTCCTGCCCGAGCGCATGAAGCTCAAGCTGACGGCGTCGGAGGCGACGCTGCTGGGCGAAGTCAGCCTGCCCGTGCAGGTGCAAGGCGATTACCTCTACGGCGCGCCCGCCGCCGGCAACCGGCTGCAGGCCACGGTCGCCACCGAGCGCGTGACCAACCCGCTGGGCCAGAAGCTGCCCGGCTTCATCTTCGGCGACTTCGACGACGACAAGGCGCGCTCGCGCCAGGACGTGGCCGACGTGGAACTGGACGCCGAGGGCAAGACCGAGGTCGCCCTGACGGCCAATCTGGCCGAGCGCAGCTCGCCGATGCGTGTGCGCGGCTCCTTCAGCCTGCTCGAGTCCGGCGGCCGGCCGGTGGTGCGCAGCCTGGAGCGCACCTGGTGGCCGGCCGCGGCCCTGGTTGGCGTGCGCCCCCTGTTCGACCGCAATGTGGCACCCGAGGGCGGCCTGGCCGGCTTCGAGGTGGTGCGCGTGGATTCGAGCGGCGCCTTCAAGCCCGCCAAGGACCTGAAGCTGACGCTGACCTACGAGGAACGCCGCTGGTACTGGCGCTACGACGACGGCCGCGGCTGGAATTCCGGCTTCAACAGCACCGACGAACTCGTCGAGGCGCGCACGCTGAAGCTGGCCGCCAAGACCACCGTCAACCTGCCCGTGCGCTGGGGCCGCTACCGCCTGGAGATCGAGGACCCCGAGACCCAGCAGACGCTGCGCTATGCCTTCTACGCCGGCTACGGCGCCCAGGACGCCGACGACATCGGCAACCGCCCCGACCGCGTGCAGCTCAAGCTGCAGGGCGCGCCCTTCAAGCCGGGCGATGTGGCCAAGCTGGCCATCAAGCCGCCGCACGATGGCGAGGCCATCGTCACCGTCGAAGGCGACCGGGTGCTGTGGACCAAGCGCATCGGCGTGAAGGCCAGCGGCACGGACGTGGAGATCCCCATCTCGGCCGACGCCAACTGGAGCCGCCACGACCTCTATGTGACCGTCGCCGCCTTCCGCCCCGGCAGCCAGGGCGACAAGGTGACGCCGGCGCGGGCCCTGGGCCTGGTGCACCTGTCGCTGAATCGCGAGGACCGCAAACCCAAGCTGGCGCTGAGCGTGCCGGCCAAGGTGCTGCCGTCCACGCCGCTGCCCGTCAGCGTCAAGGTGCCTCAACTCGCCGGCAAGGCGGCCATCGTCACCGTCAGCGCGGTGGACGTCGGCATCCTCAACATCACCAACTTCAAGACGCCCGACCCGCAGGACTTCTTCTTTGGCAAGCACCGCTACGGCGCCGACATGCTGGACCTGTATGGCCGCCTCATCGAGAAGATGGAAGGCAACGTGGCCAAGCAGCGCTTCGGTGGCGACGCCAGCAAGCGCGACACCCAGTCCATGCCGCGCAAGGTGCTGCTGGTGGACCTCTTCAGCGGCCCCGTGCAGTTGGACGCCAAGGGCGAGGCGACGGTCAACCTGAAGCTGCCCGACTTCAACGGCACGCTGCGCGTGATGGCCGTCGTGTCCAGCGCCGACAGCTATGCATCCGCTCAGGCCGAGACCGTGGTGGCCGCGCCGCTGGTGGCCGAGCTCAACATGCCCCGCTTCGTGTCGCCCGGCGACAAGGCCACGATCGCGCTGGACGTGACCAACCTCAGCGGGGCGCCCCAGGAGATCAAGGTGGCCGTGTCTGCCAGCGGGCCGCTGAAGATCAGCGGCGGTGCCGAGGTGATCAAGCTGGCCGACAAGCAGCGCCAGATCCTCAAGTTCCAGGCCGAGGCGCTGGACGCGTCTGGCCTGGCGCCCATCCAGGTCAAGGTGACGGCGGGGCCGCTGAGCATCACCCGCGAGGCGGCGCTGCAGGTGCAGCCCATCACGCCGCTGGTGCGCGAGAGCCGCCGCATCCGCCTGGAGCCCGGCGCCACGCAGGTCGTCGACAAGGCCCTGCTCGACGCCTTCTGGGCCGGCTCGGCCAGCCTGGCGCTGAACGTCTCCAACACGCCGCCCATCGACATCAAGGAGCAGGTCAAGGGCCTGCTGATGTACCCCTATGGCTGCCTGGAGCAGACGACGTCCAGCGCCTACCCGCTGGTTTTCATCGACGACGAGGCCGCCAAGCGCTGGGGCATGACGCCGGTGCCGCGCGAGGAACGCGCCAAGCGGCTGGAGGGCGCCTTCGCGCGCCTGGCCGGCATGCAGCAGCCCAAGGGCGGCTACGGCCTGTGGGAGGCCAGCAGCCCCTACGAGGCCTGGCTGTCGTCCTATGTGACCGGCTTCCTGCAGGACTCGCGCGATGCGGGCTTCAACGTGCCCGAGGCCATGCTCAAGCGCTCGCTGGACAACCTGCTCGAGCAGTTCCAGCGCAGCCCCGGCCAGCAGACCACGCCGGCCAAGGACATCCGCCGCGACGACAAGGGCCGCGTGGCCGACTGGCGCGACGCCGAGGTCCTGCGCATGGCCCACCAGCGCTTTGCCGAGGCCGCCCACGCCGGCTACATTCTGGCGCGCGAGCAGAAGGCGCCGCTGGCCACGCTGCGCACCCTGCACGACCAGTACCGCAGCCATGCGCTGTCGCCGCTGCCGCTGGTGCACCTGGGCCTGGCGTTGAAGCTGATGGGCGACGAGGGCCGCGCCAAGATGGCCCTGGACGACGCCATGGCCCGCAGCTACGGCTACCAGCCCGACGACCCCAGCAACTACTGGTGGAGCCAATGGCTGGGCGACTACGGCTCACGCGTGCGCGACCGCGCCCTGGCCTATGCGCTGCTGCTGCGCCACAAGGTCGCGCACGAGCGGCGCGAGAACCTGCTGTTCGACCTGTCCGACGACTTCAGCCGCCGCAACTACTACTCGACGCAGGAGCGCCTGGCCCTCTTCCTGGCCGTGCAGGCCGCCACCAATGGCGCGGGCAAGGACGACGCCTGGAAGACCTCGCTGAGTGTGGGTGCGAAGTCCGATGCGTGGACGGGCACCGGCACGGGCCAGCAGAGCTTCGAGCTGGCCCAGCTCAAGTCCGGCATCGCGCTGAAGAACGACGGTGCCGCGCCGCTCTACCTGGACGTGACGGCCCAGGGCTACCCGGTGAAGCCACTGCCGCCGACGAGCGACCGCATCGCCGTCGAACGTGCCATGTTCACCACCGAGGGCAAGCCGGTGACGGCGCGCCAGTTCACCACCGGCGAGATGTTCATCGTGCGCCTGCGCGTGAAGGCGCCGCAGTCCATCAAGGACGGCCTGGTGGTGGACCGCATCCCGGCCGGCTTCGAGATCGAGAACCTCAACCTGAGCCAGGGCCCCAAGGCCGGCGAGTTCACGGTGGACGGCGTCAACATCGCCCAGGCCAACGCCAACGAGCGCATCGTGCATACCGAGTACCGCGATGACCGCTTCGTGGCGGCGGCGTCGCTGGGGCAGCAGCTGGAGCTGTTCTATCTGGTGCGCGCGGTGACGCCTGGGCGCTACGTGGTGCCGGCGACGTTTGCGGAGGATATGTACCGGCCGGAGGTGAGGGGCATCGGCAAGGCCGAAGGGGAGATCACGGTGGTGGACAAGAAGTGAAACCCGGAGCGATTGCGTTTGGTATCGGGATGGTGGCCGCCCTGCCGGCGCATGCCGCGGAATCGGTCGAGCAACAACTGGATCGGCTTATCAGCAAACACGCCGGCGAACCCACATCGGTGGCAACGCCCATGCCCACGAATGCTCAACCCGTCACCTTCGCCAACCTGGCCGCGATAGCGGCAGCTGATGCTGTGCAAGAGGCCAAGGGCCTTTGTGATTCACAGGGCGGCAAGGCGGTGAGCAGCCGCATCGTCAAGAGCGGTTCGGTCAAGTTCATCCAAAGCGTCAGATGCGCTCAGGGCGAGGACGTGCTTTGGCACCTGGACTTTGAGGGGCCCAAGGTTGCCCTCGGACGAGCTTCGGGCAGAGAACTTGTCCAGGATGTCAGCTTGTCCATCAAGCGGCTGATGCCGACTGACCCACCGCAAGCCCCGGTCTTGCTCTGGTCCGGCGTGCAAAAGCCGGAAGGGGAAACGGATGCGAAGACTGTTGACGCGGGTCTTGATCGCCAGGTGGGATTTCGGTACGCCTGGAGATTCAAGTCTCAATTGATCAAGCAGCTGGAACTGGTCTGGCGGCCCGTCAACTCCGGCTTGCGTAGCGAGGACGCGAAGACGCGGCAGGCCGAGTTCCGCAAGACCCTTGCGCATCGCGCTGATTGCGTGGAGCCTCGCGTTTGCAGCGCTACATGGACCTTCGACGCGCCTGGAGAGCAGGAACCTGGCTTGTGGAATCTCGGCTTGGTGGCGGACGGCGTGCCCATCGTCTCGACCGTCTTTTTCGTGCGGCAGCGATGACATCGCTCGCCGGTTCAGTTGCGCCGACTCCGCTGCTGGAAACCGAGTGGGTCAGCGCATCCGCTACCAGTTCGATTCTGAGCTTGGACGTCGGCGCAGCAAAGCAGCCGCGTGGCGAGCTGCTGGCCTGAGCTCGCGCGACTGCAGCGGCCCTGGCCACCCTCCCGCGATCAGGCCTTGCGCCGGCGCACTCCGAGAGCCAGCAGCCCCAAAGTCAGCAGCGCGATGGACGACGGCTCGGGAAGCGCGTGCACGGTGAAGCTGATGCGGTTGCTGTCTGCCGGGCGCGTGGCGCCGAGATTGGTCACCGCGCAGCCGGTCGTGTCGCCTGGCAAACCGAGGCAGTCTGAAAAACCGTTGTACAGCTCAACCGTGCCTGCGGTGTCCAGACGAACCGTCCACAGCGCAAGGTGGGGATTCGTCCCCAGCGGGTTGTTCCATCCGGCCAGGCCCACGCCGGAAAATATGTCGAAAAGCGATGCCGTCGCGAACAGGTGGACGGCGGGAAACACCGTCAGATATTCGGTCGGGTCCACGTCGCTGCTGCCAACCGAGTAGAACTGCAGGGTGTCGCCGACATGCACGTTCGACAGATCGGTGGCGGCGGTTGGCGCCAGCGTCACCACCAGGCCCGCCCGTGACGGACCGGAGAACGTGAGCAGGATCAGGAGCGTTGCGATGAATGCCAACGAGCGGTGCGCGATCGATTTCATAGACAGGCTCCTGTTTGAGTGATCGGCATTAGCAACGTTCGTGCCCCGGGCGTTTAGTTCATCTGGAACAACGACATAACCGAATTACTGAGAGGCGACTCGATCGATATGTAAGAAGACTCGACATGGCCGCAGGGTCTGTCGGTGGCACGAACCCTGGGGCGCGTTCACCCGCGGCGACGCTTCATCCAGCCGATCAAGCCCAGGCCGCCCAGCATCAGCGCATAGCTCCCAGGTTCCGGCACCGCGGACACGGCACGGCCGTAGTCGAAGCCCGACTCGCTGGTGAACGACAGCGTGCCGAGGTAAGGGCTGCCGTCTTGCAGGGTCACGCCCGCCAAGCCTTTCCACTCCAGTGTGTTGCCGAAGTCGGCAATGGCGTTCATGGCGCCATTGCCAACCTGAATGCCGGCGTTGGCCTCGGCGAGCATCGACAGGCTGAAGGTCGTCCCGACCGGACCTGGATTCAGCCCGACCACCAACGAGAACTCACTGAAGCCCAGGCCCGTTTCGGTATGGACGATGCTGATCAGGAAGGGGTTGCGGCTGACGATGGTCTTCTGTTCGGCCACGCTGCCCGAGCTTGCCAGCGAGACGTTCGGCCCGGACAGGCTGATCGCCCAGCTCGCCGTGGCACCGGCGCCGCCAAAACCCAGGCTGGCGTTAGGGTCAGTGTTGGACGCCGTCACGGCGCCGCCGGCATGCAGTGCGAACACCATCTGGATGGGATCGTTGCCCGTCGCGCTGACGGTGAAGCTGTCGCTCAACGACGCGGTGGCGGTGGTGGAGACACTGGTGGGTGCGCCCGGGTTCCCACGCCCGTTGCTGAAGGCACTGGCGAAAGTGGAGATCTTGCCGTTGCCTGCGGTGGCGCTGCCCGACGTGGTGGCGGGCGCCTTGGTGTAGTCGCCGGCGGCCGCGCGCAACCGGTCGTTGCCGACACCGGCGAAATGCTGGGTGTTGGGCGTCGCGTTGTCGCCGACCTGCCGAATGGTGACCGAGGCGGCGGTCGTTGCGGCGAAGCCGAGATTGGAAAGAACCAGCAACGCCCCACCGACGACAGCCCGCCGGAGCGGACCGACCGGTTGAGTGCGTGACTTCAGCGGGCTCTGGGTTGAGGTTGGTGCGGTCAACGTCTTCTCCATCGAGATGAGAGGCCGCGCCTGCAATGGGGCGCGGTTCGTTGCCGGCCCGGTCGACGACCCGAGGCGTGTGGCGGCAATGCGGCGCATCTTGCGCACGCAGCGTCTCCGCACCGTCTCCGTGGGCCAGTGGCTCAGTAGAGGTCCCGCGCCGCCGACCTCACCTCATGCAGCAGCTGCCGCGCGCCCGGTGACATCAGATGCCCCTCGCGGGTGATGATGCCGAAGGCGTCCATATGGCAGGGCAGGTCGATGGGCAGGATGGCCAGCACGTTCAGCGACGCGTAGTAGCGCGCCACCTCGACCGGCATCACATGCAGGGAGTCGGTCTGCTGCAGCAGCGCCGTGATGAGCAGCAGGGCCGTGGTGTCGACGTTGTTGGACGGCGGCTCCAGCGCGGCGCGGCGGAACATCAGCTCCCAGCGGTGGCGCAGCACGCTGCCCGTGGGCGGCAATATCCAGGGCTGGTCGGCCAGGTCGGCGAGCTTGAGGTTGTCTTCCTTCAAGAGCGGGTGGCCGACGCGCGCGACGGCGCAGGCGGGCTCGACGGTGAGCTCCTCGTAGTGCAGGCCGGCAGCGTTTTCCTCTTCGACGATGCGGCCGATCATGAAGTCGAGCTTGCCGCGTTGCAGCATGTCCAGCAGTTGCTTGCTGCTCTCCATGTGCACGCCGATGCGCAGGCGGGGCGCCAGCAGCTTGATGCGCGAGATGGCACGCGGCAGCAGGCCCATGGCGGGGGTCATGATGACGCCGACCTCGACCTGGCCCGCCAGGCCGTTCTTCAGCGACACGATGTCGTCGTGGGCGGCCGACAGCGACGTCAACGCCATGCGCGCGTGGCGGATCATGGTCTCGCCGTAGAGCGTGGGCTCCATGCCGCGCGGGTGGCGCTCGAAGAGCTTCACGTCCAGCATGTCCTCCAGGTCCTTGAGCTGCTTGGACGCGGCCGGTTGCGTCATGCAGAGGACCTCGGCGGCGCGGTGAATGTTGCGCTCGTCGTCGAGCGCGATCAGCAGCAGCAGCTGGCGCGTCTTCAGGCGCGCGCGCAGGAACCAGTTGGGGTTGGGGCTGGCGTCGGTCAGGCCGCTGGCGTCATCGTCATCGTCGCGGGCCATGGTGGCTTTCTTAAGCAAGATTGACTCTGCCGTCGTTGGCGAGAACGCTGTTGATGTCGTCGCCGGTCTCGTCCAGTTGCACCAGCGTGGCCTGGCGGGCGCCGAGCGGGTCGCGGGCCTGCAGCGCGGTCAGGATGGCCTTGTGGCGCGGCAGCGAGAGCTCGTGCGTGTTGGGCAGCTGGCTGGACAGGATGATGGACTCGCGCAGCGCCAGCGACAGCATGTTGCCGATATAGGCCAGCAGGTCGTTGCCGGTGGCCTCGGCGATGCGGCGGTGGAAGGCCAGGTCGGGCTCCAGCAGCTCGGCCGTGGTCGTGGCGGCCGCCATGCCTTCGTAGGCGGTGGCGATGCCCGCCAATTGCTCATCGGTCGCGGCACGCGCGGCCAGCGCGGCGGCGGCGGGTTCGAAGATCTGGCGCACTTCCAGCAGCGTCTGCACGAAGTCACGCTGCGGGCGGGACTGGATGAGCCAGTACAGCACGTCGGGGTCCAGCAGATGCCACTCGTTGCGCGGCCGCACGATGGCGCCGGCGCGCTGGCGCGACACCACCAAGCCCTTGGCGACGAGCACGCGCACGGCCTCGCGCAGCACGGGGCGGCTGATCTCGTAGCGCTCCAGCAGCTGGGCTTCGGGCGGCAGCTTGTCGCCGGGCTGCAGTTCGCCGCCGACGATGGCCAGGCCCAGCTCGCTGACGATACGGCCGTGCTGGCTCTTGCCCTCGGGCTGGGCGCTGTAGGTGGAGTGGTCCGCTCGGGTTCGCATGGGCGGCAGGCTACCAAAAGCTTTCATCGAAAGCGCGCGACAAATCCGCCGTGGGGCGCCAACGTCACGGTGGCGGCCGGTGCGGCGAGCAGGCTTGAAGCGAATTCACGCTCGCCTGAGCCGTCGGTGATGAGCTGGCCGCGGCGCTGGCCCAACCACGCGAGGTCGAGCTTGATCTCGCGCGGCGCGTCATCGGCGTTCAGGCCGGCGACGAACCACTGCTTGCCGGCGCGGCGGGCCAGCACGACGTATTTGCCCGGCTCGCCGTCGAGGAAGCGCACCTCGTCCCAATGCCGCGGCAGCTCGCGCAGCAGGCCCTTCACGTAGGCGGGCACGGTGGCCATGCCCCCGGGCGTCTCGGCGTAATGCTGGATGCCGGAAAGGAACAGCACCGCCTCGGCCAGCTCGAAACCGTTGCGCGTGGCGCGCTTGATGTTGGGGATGTCGCCAAACACCATGGGCGTGAAGTCCATGGGGTCGAAGAGGTTGCGCGTGAACGGCAGCATGGCCGCGTGACGGGCGACCTTGTCCTGGTCGTCCTGCGAGAAGGTGGCGAACTCGAAGCCCTTCACCGCTTCGGCCGTCATCAGGTTGGGGTAGGTGCGCGCCCAGCCCCGCGGCAGCGTCGCGCCGTGGAAGTTCAGCAGCAGGCCGGCCGCGGCAGTCTCCTTCAGCAGGTCCACGTAATAGGCCTGCATGGAGGCGCCGTCGCCGCCGAAGAAGTCGACCTTCAGCCCTTCGATGCCGATGGCCTTCACGCGGGCGAACTCCCTGGCACGAGCGGCCTTGGTCAGCAGCGCGCTCTTGGGGCTGTACTCGGTGTCGTTCCAGGCGCCCGAGGAGTTGTACCAAGCCAGGATGCCGACGCCCTTGGTCTCGGCGTAGTCGGCCAGCTCCTTCATCTTGGCGTCGCCGATCTTGCGGTCCCAGTCGGCGTCGACCAGCGTGTAGGGCCAGTGCATGTCGGCCGCGTAGTCGACGAAGCGCTTCTGCACGTCGAAGACGGTGGCGTCATCCTTCAGCAGCGCCCAGCTCCAGGAGGCCGGACCGGGTTTGAGCTTGGCCTTGTCGAAGGCGACGGCGGGTGCTGCGAGGTCGGTACCCAGGGTCGACTCCATGACGGTCTTCAGCGGGCCGATGGCCAGCACGCGCCAAGGGGTCACGAGCGGGCCGTTCACGTCCGCCAGCAGGTGGCCATTCGTGTTGACCTCGCTGGCCTCGGGCAGGCCGATGCGGTAGCTGCCGCCGGTGGAGTCGCTCGCCAGGCGTGAGGCGTGAAAGCGCCCGTCCATGCCGGCTTCGGTCAGCGCCACCCAGTTGCCGCCGCTGCGGAACAACGCCGGGAAGACCCAGCCCGCGTGCGAGGGCGCTGCGGTGCCGACGGGGATGTCGGTCTGGTAGTGCTCTTCGTAGGAAGGGTTGACGCGCTTCCAGCCGGTCTTGGCGACCGACATGGGTTGCAGCCAGGCGCGAGCCTCGTTGGGGAAGGCAAAGCTGGTCAGCTCATCCTTGAAGGTCTTCTGGCCTGCGCCGTCGACCGTGTAGCGCAGCGCCAGGCCGTCGTTGGAGGCGCGCAGCGTCAGCACGAGCTTCTGGCCGGCCGCATTGGCAACGGTGAAGCGCTGCTCGTTGGCGCGGTAGTCCACGCTGCTCTTTTTGCCCGCGGCCAGCGCGTATTGCTCGCGGTGGGCCTTCACGGGCGAGGTCRCGACGAGCTTGAGCTGATTGGCGAAGTCGCCCTGCTCAAGCACCAGGCCCAGGCGCGAGGCCAGCAGCACCGGCTGGCCGGCGCGCTGCACCGTGTAGACCAGCTGCTGCTGGTCGTTGACCGACACGTCGACCTGAAGCTGGCCGTCGGGGCTGCTCAGCGCTTGGGCCAAGGCGGGCAGGGCGAGCAGGAGCGAAGCGATGAGGCGCATGGTCTTGTCTCAAATGGAATAGGGGCCGTCGGCGACAGGCGTGCCGAAGTCGGGGAAGCCGTCGCTGCGCCAGCCAAAGGCTTGCACGCGCGCATGGCGGTTGGGGTCGTTCAGCGGGTCGCCGACGATGTCGCGGTAGTTGCGGGCGTGATAGACCAGCAGGTCGGTCTGGCCGTCGGGCGTCGTCGTGAAGCTGTTGTGGCCGGGGCCGAACTGGCTCACCGACTCGTCGGTCTTGAACACCGGCACGGGCGACTTGTGCCAGCTCGCCGGGTCGAGCAGGTCGGCGTTCTCGTCGACCCACAGCAGGCCCATACAGTAGTTCGCGTCGGTCGCGGCGGCCGAGTAGGCGATGAAGACCTTGCCGTTGCGCTTGAGCAGCGCGGGGCCCTCGTTGACGCAGAAGCCGATGCGCTCCCAGGCCAGCTCGGGGCGCGTGATGACGACGGGCTCGGACTTCAAGGTCCACGGGTTGGCCATCTCCGCCAGGTAGAGGTTGCTTTCCGTCGGCGGGCTTTTCTGCGCCCAGCAGAGATAGCGCTTGCCGTGGTGCTCGAAGGGCGTGGCGTCCAGCGAGAAGCCCTCCTCGGGCGTGACGATCTGGCCGCGTTCCACCCAGGGGTCTCGCAGCGGGTCGTCGCCCTCGCATTCGAGGACGTACATGCGCAGCTTCCAGATGTCGTCGCGCTCAGCTGCAGCGAAGTAGACATACCAGCGGCCGTCGACGCGGTGCAACTCCGGAGCCCAGACGTGGAAGCTCATCGGGCCGCTGTCGTGCTTGTGCCAGATGGTCTTGGGCACGGCGGTCGACAGGCCGGCGATGCTGTCGGCGGCGCGGATCTCGATGGCGTCATAGCTGGGCACCGAGGCGGTGAACCAGTAGCGGCCGTCGACCAGGCTGAGCTGCGGGTCGGCGCGCTGCTCGACGAGAGGGTTGTTCCAGTTCATGTGCGAACGGCTTGGGTGACGAGGACGTTCCAGGAGGCGGGCTTGAGCTTGACGCGCAGCTGCTCGCCATGGATGGCGATGCCATCCAGTGGTTGCGGCGCGACGCGGTCCGGGTCGTCGACGGTGTTGGTGGCGTTGAGGTCGGCGCTGTGGAGCTGCTCGGCCTGAAGGAGCTCGCGGTCCGCGCCCAAGCAGCGCAACGTGATGGACAGGTCCATCTCTTYGCTGAGGTGGCGGTTCAGCAGGAAGACGGCGGTGCGGCCCGTGGCCGGGTCGTCGACCACGCTGGCACACAGATAGGGCAGCTCGCCGTGCCTGGCGTTGGCATAGCCGGGCGACTTGACGACAGCCCTCAGCACGTCGCCATGCGCCCAGCGCGCGGCCTGCGCAAAGGGGTGAAAGATCGTCTGCCGCCACGCCGCGCCACCGGGCTCGGTCATGATGGGCGCGATGACGTTGCACAGCTGGGCCATGCAGGCGACCTTGAGCCGGTCCGCATGGTTCATCATCATCGTCAGCATGCCGCCGATGAGCAGGGCGTCCTCGGCCGTGTAGACCTCCTCCAGCAGCCGTGGTGCTTCGGGCCAGCCCGCCTGCTTGAGGTGTTCGCCGTGGCGGGCGCGGTACCAGACGTTCCACTCGTCGAAGGACAGCTTGAGTCGCTTCGTTGACCGCTTGCGCGTGGCCACCGAGTCGGCAATCGCCACCGTGTCCTCGATGTAGCGCGCGTTCGTCTCGATCTGCGCGAAGAAGCTCTCGGTGCTGGTGTCCGCGGGCGGCTTCACGAAGTAGCTGTGCAGCGACAGGTAGTCCACCTGCTCGAAGCAATGCTCCAGCACGCGGTCTTCCCAGACACCGTAGGTCGGCATGTCATAGGCCGACGAGCCGCAGGCGGCCAGCTCGATGCTCGGGTCCACCCAGCGCATCAGCTTGGCGGTCTCCTTGGCGATGCGGCCGTACTCGTCGGGCGTCTTCTGGCAGATCTGCCAGGGGCCGTCCATCTCGTTGCCCAGGCACCAGAACTTGATGCCGAGTGGCTCCTCGGCGCCGTGGCTGCGACGCAGGTCCGACAGCGCCGTGCCGCTGGGGTGGTTGCAGTATTCGAGGTAGTGCCGCGCCTCGTCGGGCCCGCGGGTGCCGAGGTTGACGCCGAACATGGGTTCGATGCCGACCTTGCGGCACCAGTGCATGAACTCATGCGTGCCGACCTGGTTGGTCTCGGTGGAGAACCAGGCCAGATCCAGCCGGCGCGGACGCTGGTCCTTGGGCCCGACGCCGTCCTCCCAGTTGTAGCCCGACATGAAGTTGCCACCGGGGTAGCGCACGATCGTTGCGCCCAGCTCTTTCGTCAGCTCGGCCACGTCGCCGCGAAAGCCGTGCTCGTCGGCGGTCGGGTGGCCGGGCTCGTGGATGCCGTTGTAGACACAGCGGCCCAGGTGCTCGACGAAGACGCCGAACAGGCGGCGGTCAAGCGGCGCAAGGATGAAGTCGCGGTCGACGATGAGGGAGGCTTCAAACGTCATCGTCTTGCCTTTTTGAGGGCCTTGTTGACGCGCTTCTCGACGCTGGCCTGCACTTCGTCGATGGGCTTGCCGGAAATCATCACGTTGGCCACGTCCTCGCCGATCAGCAGCTCGATGGCGCGCTGGGTCGGCACATTGCCCGGCATGCCGGCGCCGGTCTGCGTGATCTCGGTCAGGGCCTCGCGCATGGGCAGCGCACGGAAGGCCGCGCTCTCGGCCACGGCCTTGCTGACGGGCAGGTGCCCGGTGCGCGACCACTCGGCACTGTGGTCCCAGACGAACTTCAGGAACTTGACGCTGGCCTCGTGCGCCTTGGCATCCTTGGCGCCGCCCTTGAACAGCGCCCACGAATGCCCATCGGCAAACACGGCGGGCTTGTCATAGAGCTGCGGGAAGGGCTTCACCGTGTAGGCGCCCTTGAGCTTGGAGTCGGGCTTTTGCGACTCGCGCAGGAACTGGTCGATGGTCCAGGTGCCGACGACGACGACGCCCGCCTCGCCGTTCAGGAAGGCCTGGTTGGCGGCGGCGTAGTCGAGGTTGGGCCGCACATGGCCTTCGCGGTACAGCGTCTGCATCAGCGTCAGCGCATTGACGACGGCGGGCTGGTGCATGTTGATGGTCTTGCCATCGGCGGAGAACAGCTGGGCGTTCTGCTGCGCCACCAGCGTCAGGAAGGTGCGGTCGTTGGCCGCCGTCTCGTTGGCCACGGCCCAGGCGAAATAGGGCTTGCCGGTGCGCTGCTTGAACTGCCGCGCCTGGGCCAGCAGCTCGTCGGGCGAACGGGGAAGCGTGTCGAGCCCGGCCTTCTTCATCAAACCGGTGTTGATGTGCCAGAGCCAGGCCCAGGTGTCGAAGGGCAGCGCAAAGGTCTGGCCGTTGAACGAGGTGCCGCGGCGCGCGTGTTCGGTGAAGTCGTCGACCGGCACGCCGATGCGCTTGAAGTCCTCGTCCAGCGGCAGCACCAGCTTGCGGCGCACATAGTCGCCCAGGGCGGACTCGTGCATGACGGCGATGGTCGGGATGTCTTTGGAGACGAGGCGGGCGGTGAGCTGGTCGTAGTACGGCCCCCACTCGCCGATCTGCGTCTTCACGACGATGCCGTCGGTGTTGGTCGCGTTGAACTCGTTGACCAGGGCGGTGACGATGCCGCATTCGCCGACGCCCTCGGACGTCTTCACGACCTGGCCGTACTGCGCCTCGCAGCTGCCGAAGAAACGCATCAGCGTGATCTCGGTCTTGCCCGAGTTGTCCTTGCTGGCGCCGCAGGCGGCGAGCAGCGCGGCGGAAAGGCAGATGAGCAGACGCTTCATGACTTGCCCGTCCCCGCCACGGCCGTCACCAGATGGCGTTGGAAGAAGAGATAGAGCATCAGCGCCGGCATTCCCGCGAACACGGCTTGCGCCATCAGGAAGCCCAGCCCCTCGGACTGCGCGAAGTTGGTCTGCGTGGACGCGAGGCCGCGCGTCAGCGTGTACATGTCCGGCTGCGTCGCGATGACCAGTGGCCAGAGGTAGTCATTCCAGCAGCCCAGGAAGGTGAAGATGCCCAGCGTCGCCTGCGCCGGCAGCGTCAGCGGCAGGATGATGGTCAGGAAGGTCTTGAAGCGCGACGCGTTGTCCAGCAGCGCGGCCTCTTCCAGTTCGGCCGGGATGGCCTTGAAGTACTGCGTCATCAGGTAGACGCCGAAGGGCGCGGCCAGGCCCGGCAGCGTCAGGCCGGCAATCGTGTTCTGCAGATTCCAGTCCGAGAACAGGCGGTGCAGCGGGATGAAGACCGACTGCGCCGGCACGGCCAGGCCGAACATCACCAGCGCAAACAGCCACTTGCGGCCCGGGAACTCGCAGCGGGCAAAGCCGTAGCCCGCCAGCGACGACAGTGCCAGCACGCCGACGGTCTGCAGCAGCGCGACGAGGGCGCTGTTGCCCAGCCAGCGGAACACCTGCGAGGTCTGCAGGATGTCCAGGTAGTTGGCCAGCGTGTAGGGCGGCGCCAGGAAGACGTCGGTGTGCGTCAGCAGGAACTCGTTGGGCTTGAAGGACAGGGCCAGCACCCACAGCAGCGGGGCCATCCACACCAAAGCCAGCAGCGTCAGCGCGACCATGACGAAGCGGTCGAACCAACCGCGCCTCAGCAGCGGATTCATTTGCGACCTCCGGTGTCGCGCTCAAGCCAGAGCTGCGTCGACACGCCCACCAGCATGATGGCCAGCAGCACCTGCGAAGCAGCCGTGGCATAGCCCAGCGAGAGCTGCATGAAGGCCTGTTCGTAGATGAACTGCACGACCGAGCGCGTCGTGTTGTTGGGCCCGCCATTGGTCATCAGCATGATCTGCGGGAAGACCTGGAACTGGCGGATCACCTCGATCAGCGCGACGAGGATGATGGCGCGCTTGAGGCTGGGCAGCGTGATGTGGGTCAGCACGCGCCAGCGCGGCGTGTTGTCCAGCGCGGCGGCTTCGTAGATGTCCGAGGGGATCTGCTGCAGCGCCGACAGGAACATGATCATCGGCAGGCCGATGATCCACCACACGGTCACCAGCGCCACCGTCAGCAGCGCGAGGTTGTCGCTGGTCAGCAGCGGCAGCTCGGGCAGGCCGAGCGCCGCGAAAAACTGGGCGATCAGGCCGCGCTCGGGCATCAGCGCGAGCTTCCACACCAGCGTGATCAGCGTGACCGAGAAGACGGACGCGCAGAAGAAGGTGGCGCGCAGCAAGGTGGCCAGCTTGCCCTGGCGGTTCAGTGCCAGCGCCAGCATCAGCGACAGCAYGACAAAGATSGGCGTGCTGATGAGCACGAAGCGGAGGGTGTTCCAGACGACCTGGTGGAAGACCTCGTCGCCCCACAGTTCCTGGTAGTTCCCGAGGCCCACCCAGAAACTGTCGTTGGACAGCAGGTCGTGGTCGTGGAAGCTGGTCCACACGCCCTTGGCCAGCGGCCACAGCAGCAGCAGCGCGTAGAGCACCACGAAGGGCAAGACAAAGAGGGCATAGGCCGGGCGCGAAGCGCGCAGGCCCACCGCGGCGCTCATGCCAGCGACTCCTGCGCGTGGTGGGCGAGACCCGCCTCGTCGAATAGATGAGCCTCGGCCACGTCCACGGTGATGGCGACATGGCTGCCCAGCCTGGGCGACGTGCCAGCGGGCACCGTGACGATCAACGGCGTGCCGCCTTCGAGCTTCAGGTGCGCCAGCGTGCGCTCGCCGAGGAACTCAACCAGCTCGACGCGGCCGCGCAACGGGCCTTGCTCGGCCACGCGCAGGTTCTCGGGGCGCACCCCCAGCACCAGGCCTTGCGCTGCCAAGCCATCGACCGGAACCCGTGTCGTCACCGCAGCGCCGCCCGGCACCGTCACGACAACACGGCCTCGATCATCCGGCGCGCGCTGCACCGGCACAAAGCCCATGCCCGGCGTGCCGATAAAGCTCGCCACAAAGCGCGTGGCGGGCCGGCGATACAGCTCGGCCGGCGTGGCCACCTGCTCGATGGCACCGCCCTTAATGACGACGATGCGCGTGGCCAGCGTCATCGCCTCGATCTGGTCGTGCGTGACGAACACCATGGTCGCGCCCAGGCGTTGGTGCAGTTGCGCCAGCTCCAGCCGCGTGCGGCCGCGCAGGGCGGCGTCCAGATTCGACAGCGGTTCGTCGAACAGGAAGATGCCCGGCTCCTTCACCACCGCGCGGCCGATGGCGACGCGCTGGCGCTGGCCACCCGAGAGCTGGCCGGGCTTGCGGTCCAGCAGCGTGTCCAGCTCCAGCATGCGGGCCGACTCGGTGATGCGCTTGGCAATCTCGTCAGCCGGGATGCCGATGTTCTTCAGGCCGAAAGCGAGGTTGTCGCGCACCGTCATGTGCGGGTAGAGCGCGTAATGCTGGAACACCATGGCCAGGTTGCGCTGGCCCGGCGGCGCGACGGTGACGTCGCGGTCACCGATGAGGATGCGCCCGCCGCTGACTTCTTCCAGCCCCGCCACCATGCGCAAGAGACTCGTCTTGCCGCAACCCGACGGGCCGAGGAAGACGACGAACTCGCCTTCGGCCACGTCCAGCGACAGGTTCTCGATGACCTGCACCGCGCCGTAGCGCTTGCAGACGTTCTCCAACTTCAGGCCAGCCACGGTGGGTGTCTCCGGTTCATTCTTCTTGGGGAATCACGGGCCAGCCATCGTCGGACCAGCTCAGGCGCTTGATGCGCAGATGCGGCTTGCCGCCGCGTTCGGTGTCGTAGGCGTGGTGGACCAGCCAGTCGCCGACGACGTCCTGGTGGCCGGGGCCTTTCCAGCGCGTGCTACTTGCCAGCAATGGCGTGGCGCCCGCGTCCATCATGTCCTTGCCGTCGCGGTCGAGATAAGGGCCTGTGACGCTGCGGGCGCGGCCGACGCGGATGTTGTAGCTGCTGTCGGCGCCGCGGCAGCACAGGTCGTAGGAGGCGAACAGATAGACCCAGTCGCCGTGACGCGCGATGGTCGGCGCCTCGATGCCGCCCTTGCGGCGGGCGATGAAGCGGGTCTCGCCGATGGGGCGCAGCGTATCGACGCTCAGTTCGGTCAGGCGGATGCCGCCCCAGAAGGAGCCGTAGCTCAGCCAGAGCTTGCCGTCGCGCTCGACAAACAGGTCGGGGTCGATGGCGTTGAAGTTGTCGGTCGCCGTGCTCTGCACGATGAGGCCTTCGTCACGCCAGTCGCCGTCAGGCTTGTCGCTGCTGGCCAGGCCGATGGCCGATCGGTTCTTGCCGAAGGTGGAGATGGAATACAGAACCCAGGTGCGGCCGCGATGCTGGAAGAGCTTGGGCGCCCAGACATCCAGGCCCTTGTGCTCGGGCACGGCGTCGGCCCACCAGGCGGGTGCTTCACCGAACGCCGGCGCCAGACGGCGCCAGGTCTTGCCGGCGTCGGTGGACTCCAGCCGCTGCAGGCCTCGGCCGGTCGTGAAGACGAACCAGCGCTCGCCCAGGATCAGCAGCGTCGGGTCATGGGCGCCGGGTTCGGCCTCCTGCGCGCGTGCCGGAGCGGCCAGGCACAGCGCGAGCAGCGCTGCGAACAGCGCACGCATCACTTGCCCCAGCGCAGAACCAGKGGRTCGAGGCGTTTGGCGGCGTCGAGCAGGCCCGCGCGCACTTCGGGGCTCATCTCGGGGAAGGGGTGGCGCGGCGCATCGCTGTTGATGACGCCGCCTTCCTTCATCAGCGCCTTGGCGGTCAGGATGCCGCCCTGGCGGTTCTCGTAGTTGATCAGCGGCAGCCAGCGGCCGTACTGGACGACGGCCTCCTCGCGATCACCGGCGTGGAAGGCGTCGAAGATCTTGCGGATGCCGTCGGGGAAGCCACCGCCCGTCATCGCACCGGTGGCGCCGGCGTCCAGGTCGGCCAGCAGCGTGATGGCTTCCTCGCCGTCCCACGGGCCTTCGATGGCCGCGCCGCCGACGCGGATCAGTTCGCGCATCTTGCTGGYGGCCTGCGGCATCTCCAGCTTGAAGTACTTCACGTTGGCGATGTTGGCCGCCATGCGCGCGAGGAAGGGCACCGACAGCGGCGTGCCGGCCACCGGGGCGTCCTGGATCATGATGGGAATCGAGATCGCATCGGACAGGCGCTGGTAGAAGCTCTCGATCTGGCCTTCGGACACGCGGAAGGTGGCGCCGTGATACGGCGGCATGACCATGACCATGGCCGCGCCCAACGCTTCAGCCAACTGGCTGCGCTCGATGCAGATCTGCGTCGAGTAATGCGTCGTCGTGACGATGACGGGCACGCGGCCGGCCACGTGCTCGAGGATGGCCCGGGTCAGCATCTCGCGCTCGGCGTCAGCCAGCACGAACTGCTCGGAGAAGTTGGCGAGGATGCACAGGCCGGTGGAGCCGGCGTCGATCATGAAGTCGACGCAGCGCAACTGGCCGGGGACGTCCAGCGTGCCGTCGGCGTGGAAGATGGTCGGAACGACGGGGAAGACGCCGCGGTAGGGGCGGCTGGTGGAGGCGCTCATGTTGGGGCCCTTGTCTCTGGGAAGTTGAATGCAGGCGCCGGCGGGCGGCGCCCGGCCAGCTGTCTTCGCCGGCATTGGTCGCCATTAAAGTATGACTATTTATGCGAGATCATTGGGGTTAACCCGGAATTTGTCGACTTTGCAAACAAATAAGTATGACTAATAATCTCACCACCGCCAGGCCAAAGCAGCCGGGCCGCCTATCGCAGGAGACAGTCTGATGAGTTCTTACGCCCGCTACCCCAGCCTCCAGGACCGGGGCGTGCTGATCACCGGCGGGGCCACCGGCATCGGCGAAACCTTGGTGGAGACCTTTGCTGAACAGGGCGCCAAGGTGGCCTTCATCGACCTGGCGGCCGACGAAGGCAAGGCGCTCGCGGCACGTCTTGCTGGCTCGCGCCATGCACCGCAATTCGCTGCGGCCGACCTGAGCAACGTCGAGTCCCTGCGCGGCGCCATCGCTGCCCTGCGCGAGCGCAGCGGCCCCTTCACCGTGCTGCTGAACAACGCCGCCAACGACAAGCGCCACGCCGTCGAAGAGACGACACCCGAGTTCTGGGACGCCAGCGTCGCCGTCAACCTCAAGCACCAGTTCTTCACCGCCCAGGCCGTGCTGGCCGACATGCAGGCGGCCGGCGGCGGGTCCATCATCAACTTCGGCTCCATCAGCTGGATGCTCAAGCAGGGCGGCATGCCGGCATACACGGCGAGCAAGGCCGCGGCGCAAGGCCTCACGCGTTGCCTGGCGCGCGACTTCGGACCGCACAAGATCCGCGTCAACACGCTGGTGCCCGGCTGGGTCATGACCGAGAAGCAGTTGAAGCTCTGGGTCACCGAAGAGACCAAGAAGGAAATCGCCAAGGGCCAGTGCATCAACGAGCCGCTGATGCCGCAGCACATCGCCTCGATGGCGCTGTTCCTCGCCGCTGACGACAGCGCCATGTGCACGGCGCAGGACTTCATCGTCGACGGCGGCTGGGTATGAGCGCCGCGCCGGGCCGCCCCAAGCAAGCTCGCTCCCGCTTGGCGGGACAGGCCGCAGGCCGAAAGGTGCACCAATGAGCATGGACTGCCGCGAATACGGCCGCCTGCCCGATGGCCGGCTGGTGCATGAATACACCCTCAGCAACGGCCTCGGCCTGAAGCTGACCGCCATCACGCTGGGCGGCATCGTCACCGGCCTGTGGACGCCCGATGCGAAAGGCACCCCAGGGAACGTCGTGCTCGGCTTCGACAATCTCGACGACTACGTCCACCGCAACCCGTCCTTCGGCATCATCGTCGGCCGCTACGGCAACCGCATTGCCGGCGCCAGCTTCGAGCTGGATGGCCAGGCCCACGCGCTGGGCCGCAACGACGGACCCAACTGCCTGCACGGTGGACCCGAGGGCTTCGGTCATCGCCTCTGGCAGGCCACGCCCGCCGAGCCACGCGCGGGTGAGGCCGCGGCGCTGCGCCTGAGCTACACCAGCCCGCATGGCGAGCAAGGCTTCCCGGGCGAGCTGCGCGTCTATGTGCGCTACTCGCTGAGCGCCACCGACAACAGCTGGCGCATCGACTACGAGGCGACGACCGACCGCGCCACCGTCGTCAACCTGACCCACCACGACTACTTCAACCTCGCCGGCGACGGCAGCGTGCTGCGCCACCGCCTGACCATCCCCGCGTCGCGCTACAGCGAGGTGGACGAGCACCTGATCCCGCAACGCCACGTGTCGGTGGAGGGCACGCCCTTCGATTTCCGCCAGTCGACGGCGATCGTGGCGCGCATTCGCCGCGCCCACCCGCAGCTGTTGATCGGCAAGGGCTATGACCACAACTGGCTGCTCGACGGCGAGCTGGGTGCCGAGGGCGTGCGCCCGGCGGCGACGCTGGAGGACCCGCATTCCGGCCGCCGCATGGTGGTGCTGACCAGCGAGCCGGCCCTGCAGTTCTACTCGGGCAACTTCCTCGACGGCAGCCTGGCCGGCCCCGGTGGCCGCGTCTACCGCCAGGGCGACGGCCTGTGCCTGGAGACCCAGCACAACCCCGACTCACCGCATCACGAAGCCAGTGCAGACTGGCCTTCCACGGTGCTGAGGCCCGGCGAGGTGTGGCGCAGCACCACAATCCATCGCTTCACGTAGGAGCGCTCCATGGACCTGCCCGCCCACCAACTGACGATGACGGTGCTGATGACACCGGACACCGCCAATTTCTCCGGCAATGTCCACGGCGGCAACATCCTCAAGCTGCTCGACCAGGTCGCCTACGCCTGCGCCAGCCGCTATGCCGGCCGCTATGTCGTCACGCTGTCGGTGGACCGCGTCATCTTCCGCCAGCCCATCCACGTCGGCGAGCTGGTCAGCTTCCTGGCCAGCATCAACATGACGGGCAGCTCGTCGATGGAAGTCGGCATCAAGGTCGTGGCCGAGAACATCCGCACTCAGGAGACGCGGCACGTCAACAGCTGCTATTTCACGATGGTGGCGGTAGGCGACGACAACAAGCCCGTGCCCGTGGCGCCGCTGCGCCCCTTCACTCCCGACGAGCGCCGCCGCCACGCCGCAGCCATCGCTCGCAAGCAGGCCCGCGCGGCCCTCGAAGCCCGATCCGATGAGTAACGCCGAACATCCCTTCACCCTCGCCCTGGCCCAGCCCAACAAGCTCGGCGAAGGCATCCAGTGGCACGCGCCCAGCGGCCGCTGGTGGTGGACCGACATCGAGGGCGCCTGCATCCACGCCTGGACGCCAGGCGCCAGCGCCGCGCTGCAGGTACGCCTGCCCGAGCGCGTCGGCTGCTTCGTGCACGCCCGCTCCGGCGCCATCATCCTGGCCATGGCCAAGCGCCTGGCCCGGCTGACGCTGCCTGACCTGCAGGCCACCGGCAGCATCGTCGCCGAGCCCGAGACCCTCGCGCCGCTCGAAACCCAGCTGCCCACCACGCGGGCCAATGACGGCCGCTGTGATCGCAGCGGCAACTTCGTCTTCGGCACGCTGGACGAAGCCAGCCCGCGCCAGCGCATCGGCAGCTTCTACCAATACTCGCTGGCCCACGGCCTGCGCCGCCTGGCGCTGGACGGCGTGGGCATCGCCAACAGCATCTGCTTCAGCCCCGACGGCCGGCGCATGCACTACTGCGACACCACCACCACGCGCATCATGGTCTGCGACTACGACGCCGACAGCGCCCGTGTCAGCGAGCCGCGCGTGTTCGTGACCAAGGAGTTCGACGACAACTGCTGGCCCGACGGCTCCATCGTCGATGCCAAGGGTTGTCTGTGGAATGCGGAGTGGGGCAATGCCGCCGTCGCCCGCTACGCGCCGGATGGCCGGCTGCTCGGCCGCTTCGGCGTGCCGGTCAGCAATGTGACCTGCCCCGCCATGGGCGGCCCGAACGGCGACCAGATCCTCGTCACGACCGCCCGCGAGGGCCTCAGCACGGCCGACCTGATGGCGCGCCCGCTGTCGGGCAGCTTGTTCGGTATGGCCGTCGAGCCGGGCCTCTATCTGCCCGACGCGCTGTTCAACGACGAATGAACACGCCGCGGAAGACGGCGCCGTCGCCATCCACGCCGGCGGCCGCCGGCAGCCCCATCAGCCGGCGCAGCAGCGGGTAGACCTCGACGTTGTCGAAGTCCGGCAGCACCCGCCCCCCGGTGAAGGCGGGGCCGGTCGCGATGAACAGCGAGTTCATCTCCGGCGCCATGTGGTCGTAGCCATGGTTGCCGCCGACGGCGGCCTTGCGGGGCCCGTTGGCCAGCACCAGCCAGCCCGGTTGGGCGAGACACAGGATCGGTGGAATGCGCGGGTTCGAACCGTAATGGAAGCGCGCCGGGATGTCGGCCTTGCGCCAGCACTGCATGTGCTCGTGCGGAACGAGCAAGGCCTTCTCGACCTGCTCTGCCATGCCGGGTAGCGGCGCGAGGCTGGCGAAGGTGCCGGTCTCGACGAGGTGGTAGAGCTTGGGATCGACCAGCTTGTCGAGCGCGATCGTGCGTTCGCTGCTGGTGGCGGCCATGCCGTGGTCCGCCACCATGACGAGATTGGCCGGTTGGGCCAGCTGCTTCAGGCCGGCCAGCAGCGCGCGGATCGCGCCGTCGACCTGGGCCACGGCCTGCGTGGTTTCCGCGCTGTCCGGACCGTAGTCATGGCCGGCGGTATCGACCTTCTCGAAGTACACCGTCACGAACTTCGGGCGGATCTCGGCGGGCCGGCGCAGCCAGTCCAGCACCGTGTTGACGCGCTGCACGTCGGTGATGGCCTGGTGGTATTGCATCCAGTCCGAGGGGCGCGTACCCTCGACCTGCTTGTGGCCGTCGACATCTTCCATGCCGCCGATGGCGACGTTGGCGCCCGGCCAGAACATGATGGCGGTGCGCACGCCGGCCTTCTCCGCATCCACCCAGATCGGCGGTGCCGCGTTCCACCACCAGGGGTCATCCGTGGCCATCGTGAAGGGCGTCTTGCGCTCGGGCGACTCCATCCGGTTGCCGACGATGCCATGGCGGTCCGGGCGCAGGCCCGTCACCAGCGTCCAGTGGTTGGGGAAGGTCTTGGTCGGAAAGGACGGGTGCATCACGCCCGAGACGCCATCGGCTGCCAGCCACGACAGCGTGGGACTCACGCCGCGTCGCAGGTAGTCCTCGCGGAAGCCGTCGATGGACACGAGGATGGTCACGGGCTGGCGCGACTCGATGGCGGTCGGTGCCTGGGTGGCGCAGCCGGTCAAGCCCAGCACGATGGCAGTCAGAAGGCCTGCGACGGCGGTGACTGCGGCGGGAAAGGGCCAGGCATCGCGAGAGGGTGTCGGCATGGGGGCGCTGAAGAAAACCGTCCTTCACTTTAGCGTCGGTCTTGTCGGCCACCATCCGCTTCCACCCCTGAAGTCGGCGCCAGCACGGGGCGGCAAAAGACGCTGGCCTCACACGGCTACATGGTCGTCAACCTCTTCAACGGCGACAGCCGCGGCCTAGCGCCGGCCGGGCTTCTGCACCCAGGCGTCCATCCAGTCGGAGCCGGACAGCACACGCCGCGAGCGCCACATCTCGTCGCGCGGCTGTGGGCTGGCGGGCGTTGCTGGCCGGGCCTGTGACGCCGGCTGGCGAGGCTCCGCAGCGGTCGCCGTGAAGCTGAACTGTTGAAGGCGTCGCATGCGACCTCCTTGGGCATCGAGACAGCACCACCGTAAGCAGTGGCGCGTCAAGAACGCATAAGGATGGCTGGCGGACTACTTGCCAATGCAAAAACTGCTGAAGATGACGCCCAGCAGCTCGTCGGCCGAAAAGGCGCCGGTGATCTCGCCCAGCGCGTCGTGGGCCAGGCGCAGCTCTTCGGCCAGCAGGTCCAGGGCCGCATCGCGCTGTTCGGCAATCGCCCGTGCCTGTTCGAGGTGTTCGGCGGTGCGGGCCAGCGCCTGAACATGCCGCTCGCGAGCGATGAACAGTCCTTCCGGCACGGCCTGCCAGCCGGCCGTCTTGAGCAGGCGCTGGCGCAAGGCCTTCAGGCCCTGGCCGGTCTTCAGGCTCAACGCGATCTCACCTTCGGGCGCCGCGGCCAGGTCGGCCTTGTTGAAGACCTGCACGATGCGGCTCGCATCGACGCTGCCCAGCCGCGCACGGATGCGCTCGTCCTCGGATTCATAGTCGGCCTGGCCGACGCGCCCCAGGTCGTGAAGGAAGAGCACGACGTCGGCATCGGCAATCGCGTCCCAGGACCGCGACACGCCGATGCGCTCGACCTCATCCGCCGTCGCGTCGCGCAAGCCCGCCGTGTCGGTGATGTGCAGGGGTACGCCTTCGATCTGGATGGTCTGGCTGACCTTGTCGCGCGTGGTGCCGGGAATGGGGGTGACGATGGCCAGCTCGGCGCCGGCCAGTGCGTTCAGCAGCGAGCTCTTGCCCACGTTGGGCTGTCCGGCGAGCACGACCTTGAGCCCGTCGCGCAGCAACGCGCCTTGGCGCGTGCGGGCCTGCACGGCCCGCAGTTGGGCGGTCAGGCGGTCCAAGCGGCCAAAGGCGTCGGCCTTGTCGAGAAAGTCGATCTCTTCCTCGGGGAAATCCAGCGTCGCCTCGACCAGCATGCGCAGCTGGATGAGCTGGTCGCGCAGCACACCCACCTCATGCGACAGCGCGCCGCCGAGCGCCCGGCTCGCGCTGCGAGCGGCGGCCTCGGTGCTGGCGTCGATGAGGTCGGCCACGGCCTCGGCCTGGGCGAGATCGAGCTTGCCGTTCAGGAAGGCGCGCTGCGTGAACTCGCCGGGTTCGGCCAGGCGCACATTGCCGCCAGCCTCGATGACCCGGGCCAGCAGCAGCTGCATGACGACCGCACCGCCATGGGCTTGCAGCTCCAGCACATGTTCACCGGTGTAGGAATGCGGCGCCGGGAAGTACAGCGCCAGGCCTTGGTCGATGGCCGCGCCCGCCGCGTCACGGAAGGGCAGATAGGTCGCCTCGCGAGCCCTGAGTGTCCGGCCGCAGACGGCGTCGATGAGCGGTGCCAGGTCTTGAGGCGACGACACGCGCACGATGCCGACGGCACCGCGCCCGGGGGCGGTGGCAATGGCGGCAATGGGGTCAGCGTGGCGAGCAAGCATGTTGTGATTGTCGGCGGCCAAAGCAAACAGCCACCCGAAGGTGGCTGTTTGCTGAATTGGCGCGGGGGAGGCTCGGTTCGGAATCTCTCGTGAGCCCCGTCCGGGCCGGTGTTCTCTGCCCCGCGAAGCTATTGAACTGCGGACGGCCCCAAGAAAAAAGCCCCCGGCTGCGGGGGCTCATCTGGGGGGTGTGAATCAGTTCACGCCCAACCGTTTGTTGATCAGCCACTGCTGGGCGATGGACAGGATGTTGTTCGTCAGCCAATACAGCACCAGGCCGGCCGGGAAGACGAAGAACATGACGCCGAAGGCCACGGGCATGATCCACATCATCTTCTGCTGCATCGGGTCGGCAGCCGGCGGATTGAGCCAGACCTGGAACAGGCTGGACGCCATCATCAGCAGCGGCAGGATGAAATAGGGGTCGCGCACCGACAGGTCGGTGATCCACAGCGTCCAGGGCGCCTGGCGCATCTCGACGGTGGACAGCAGCACCCAGTACAGGGCCATGAAGATGGGCATCTGCAGGAAGATGGGCAGGCAGCCGCCAATGGGATTGATCTTCTCCTCGCGGTAGATCTTCATCATCTCCTGCTGCATTTCCTGCGGCTTGTCCTTCATGCGCTCCTTCATCTCATTGATGCGCGGCGCGACGGCCTTCATGCGGGCCATGGACTTGTAGGCGCTGGCGTTCAGGCTGTACAGCGCGATCTTCAGCAGCAGCACGAGGGCGACGATGGTCCAGCCCCAGTTGCCGATGAAGCCATGCAGCTTGTCCAGCAGCCAGAACAGCGGCTCTGCCAGGATGGTCAGCATGCCGTAGTCCTTGACACGCTCGAGGCCCGGCGCCAGCTTGGAGAGGTTGTTCTCCTCCTGCGGGCCGGCGAACAGCGTGGCTTGCTGCGTGGCCGTCGCATCGGGTGCCAGCGTCGGCAACGTGAAGACCATGCCGGTGGCGTAGGCGTCACCGCGCACGCCGGCCTGGCCGGGCAGCTTGCGCACGAAGAACTCGCGGTTGCCAGGTTCGGTGACGAGCCAGGCGCTGGCGAAATAGTGCTGGATCATCGAGACCCAGCCGTCGTTGGCCTGCTTCTCGATGTCGACCTTGCCCTTGTCGATGTCTTCGAACTTGAGGGTGTGGAACTTGGTCTTGTCGTTGTAGACCGCCGGCCCGGTGAAGCTGGGCGTGAAGGCCGCGCCGCCGGTGACGGTACTGCCATCGCGCACCAGTTGCAGATAGACCTGGGGCGTGACCGGCGTGGCGCCGGTGTTGACGACCTCGTGGGTGACGCCAACCGTGTAGACACCACGCTTGAATGTGAAGGTCTTGATCAGCTTGACGCCGCCGACCTCGGCCGACTCCAGGCGCAGCTGGACCTGGTCCTGGCCGTCCTTGAGTTCGCGCTCACCCGCCACCGCCGTCATTGGCGTCGTGTGGGCCGGCAACGGGCCTTGGGCACTGACCAGGCCGGTCTGGGCACGGTAATGCTGGCCTTCGTTGAACAGCACGACCGGTTGAGGCGTGAACTCGGGCTTCTTCTGCAGATGCACCATCTGCAGCAGCTGGTCGGTGACCGTCGGGTCCGGCGACGTCAGGTACTTGGGCAGCTCGGCGCGGACGATGTCACCGCCCAGCGTGTCGACGGTGACCGCCAGCACATCGGTGCGAATGGTGATCTTCTCGGACGGCGCAGCCGCCGGTGCGGCGGCGGTCGTGGGCGTCTGGCCCGCGGCGGCAGTGGCCGCAGGCAGGCTGCCCGAAGCCGGGGCGCCTGGCGCCGACGACACCGTCTTGGACGCCGAGGGGCTGAACATCGAAGGATGCCCATTGTGCTTTTGCCAACCGTCCCAGAGCAGGACGAGAGACATGGTGAACACCACCCACAGCACGGTGCGGCGAATATCAGTCATTGGAAGACTCGGACGAGGAAGAGGACGCGCAGGCGCGCGCCATGGAGGGAGAGCAGATCAGCCGGGAAAACAGCCGCGGCGGATTGTCAGGCACGGGGTCATGGCCACCGTCGCAAAACGGCTGGCAGCGCAGGATGCGGTGCACGGTCAGGTAACTGCCGGCCAGCGCGCCATGTTTCTCCAGCGCCGCCAGCGAATAGCGCGAGCAGGTCGGCTCGAAACGGCAGGCGTTGCCCAGCCAGGGGCTGAGCATCAGGCGATAGCCGCGCACGACGGCCATCAGCGCGCGGGCGGGCCAGCTCGGCTTCATGCAGGCGTCCCGGTTTTCGGCGTCAGTGCACGGTCCAGCAGCTGCGCCAATTCCGCGCGGGCTGCGGCCCGTAACGCATCGGACGCTGCGCTGGGGAATTTCTGGCGATCGAACGGAGAGCGCAAGCGCACGACCCACAAGCCCGGCGGCATGCCGGGACGCTCGGCAAATGCGGCGCGGATCTGGCGCTTCAAGAGCTGGCGAGTCACCGAACGCTTGGCATGCCGCTTGGGAACGACGATGCCCACCCAGCAGCCCTCAACTTGAACTGAGGGCGCGGCGGGCGGGTTCGGTTCCACAGGGTTGTGAACAGGCTGTGGTTCGCCTGTTGATAACTCGGCTGAGGCTGTGCGTAACCTGGCGGCGTGCCAGGCGCTGGGCGCCGGATTGGCCGAGAGGTGGTGCAACGCGAAATGCGCGCTGCGAGCCCGGCTTTGTTTGCCGAGCACACGCTCGAAGTCCACCGGGCGCTGCAGCTTGCCGATCATCGGGTGCCCGGAAAGCTGACGACGCGCGGGGCGCCGTCTTCGATCAACGCGGGGCTTAGACGGCCAGGCGCTTGCGGCCCTTGGCGCGGCGAGCGGCGATGACGGCGCGGCCGCCACGCGTCTTCATGCGCACGAGGAAACCGTGGGTGCGAGCGCGGCGGGTCTTGGAGGCTTGGTAGGTACGCTTCATGGGAGACCTCTTTTGAGGGTTTGTTCAGGCTGGGCGCAGCGGTTGGCACCCGGCAAGTGGGCCGGTGCCCTGGAAGAGCGCCGGCTAAAAAGCGCATGGCGATCAAGTCGCAATGCGCGAAAACCCGGCATTACAGCAGAAGCCGCCGGCTCGGTCAATAAGTCGCCCCTCTCAAGCCGGGTTTGCCAGGGATTGACCCCCGTCCAAATTCTGTGGATAACCCACGGTTTGGGTGGTCCCGGATCCGTACAATCCGGCCGCTCGAGAACAAGTTTTCCACAATGAGCGAAGAAGAACACAGGGCGGACGGGGCAGAAGCTTTGGCAACGAGCATGAATTCGGCGGAATGGGCGTCTGACCTCTGGAGGCGGGGCTGCGAGCGCCTGGCCACGGAGCTGCCGGAGCAGCAGTTCAACACCTGGATCCGCCCCCTGCCGCCGGCCACCGTGGCCGGTGAAGACGCGGCCCTGGTGGCCACGCTCAAGGTTCCCAATCACTTCAAGCGCGACTGGATCCGTCGCCAGTACGCGGCCCGCATCGAAGCCATCCTGACCGAACTGGCGGGTCGTCCGACCCGGCTGGAGCTGGCCCTGGTGGCCCGCGAGCCCTCGGCGGCAGCCATCAGCCTGCCGGCTGCTGGCCCGGCGCCGCAGCCGCTGTCGGTGCAGGCTGTAGAGCCCAGTGCCGCCCTCAAGCCCGTCACCTCGGCACCGGCAAGCACCATCGTGCTGCCGTCGCAGGCCCCGGCTTCGGCCAAACACCGCATCAACCCGCAGCTGACGTTCGACACGCTGGTGCCCGGCCGCGCCAACCAGATGGCCCGCACGGCGGCCCTGCACGTGGCCGGCGCGCCCGGCGTCACCTACAACCCGCTGTTCATCTATGGTGGCGTCGGCCTGGGCAAGACCCATTTGATCCACGCCGTCGGCAATGCCTTGCTGAAGGACCGACCGGACGCCCGCGTGCTCTATCTGCACGCCGAGCAGTTCATCTCCGACGTCGTCAAGAACTACCAGCGCAAGACCTTCGACGAGCTCAAGGCCAAGTACCACTCGCTGGACCTGCTGCTGATCGACGATGTGCAGTTCTTCGCCGGCAAGGACCGCACGCAGGAAGAGTTCTTCAACGCCTTCGAGGCGCTGCTGGCCAAGAAGGCCCACATCATCATGACGTCGGACACCTACCCCAAGGGGCTGGTGGACATCGACGAGCGCCTCACGTCGCGCTTCGACGCCGGCCTGACGGTGGCCATCGAGCCGCCCGAGCTGGAGATGCGCGTCGCCATCCTGATCAAGAAGGCCGAGGCCGAGGGCACGCCCATGCCCGAGGACGTCGCCTTCTTCGTCGCCAAGAACGTGCGCGCCAATGTGCGCGAGCTGGAAGGCGCGCTGCGCAAGGTGCTCGCCTACGCCAAGTTCTCGCACAAGGAAATCAGCATCACGCTGGCCCGCGAGGCGCTGAAAGACCTGCTCTCCATCCAGAACCGCCAGATCGGTGTGGAGAACATCCAGAAGACGGTGGCCGACTTCTACAAGATCAAGATCGCCGACATGTACTCCAAGAAGCGTCCGGCCAGCATCGCCCGGCCGCGCCAGATTGCGATGTACCTGGCCAAGGAGATGACGCAGAAGAGCCTGCCCGAGATCGGCGAACTCTTCGGTGGCCGTGACCACACGACGGTGCTGCACGCGGTGCGCAAGATCGGTGGCGAGCGCCAGAAGAACACCGAGCTGAACCAGCAGCTGCACGTGCTGGAGCAGACGCTCAAGGGCTGATCGCCGTCAGTCCTCGCCCTCCCCATATTGGGCGAGAAAGGCCTCGGTGAACTCCGCCGAGGCGCTCAAGGTCAGCGTGACGGTGAGCCAGTCGCCCTCTTCCCGCTGCACGAGCAACTCGTGATCCCAGGCGTGGCCGTCCTCGACGGGGCCATGGCGCCGGGGGAAATGCGCGTGCGCCCAGTCCAGCACCTGCTGGGCCTCGGCCAGCACGCGGCCATGCTCCTCGACGCGCGTCGAGGCCATGGCCTCCAAGGTGGCGATGCCGTCGTCGCCGTCGCTGAAATCGAAGATCAGATAGCGCATCGCAGCGCAGGCTAACTCAGTCCAGCGCGTAGATCCGCAACGCGCCTATCTCCTGACGGGACCAGGTGCTGCGCAGGCCGAACCAGCCTTGCTTCAGCGGGCTCGCATCGCGATGCTCGAAGAAGAGCTGGCCGTCGATATAGACCGCCGAGCGGCCGTCCTTGACCAGCGTCTGGACGAGGTAGTCATGGTTGGGCTTCAGGAGGTGGTCGGCATCCAGCCTCTCCTGCAGCAGCACGCGCTGGCCGTCGCCGTATTTGCGCAGCCGCGTGCTGGTGTTGCTGTTGCCGCCAATGCCGAAGTAATAGAGGCTGAGACCGTCATAGGACTCGAAGGCGCCATTGCGGCCGAGAGGCGAGCCGCCGTCGGCGCTGGTCGCCATCCAGAACTGGTTGAGATCGCTGAGCCTGTCGTTGGCGCCGCCCTGCACGACGACGCGGCGTCGGTATTCGATGAGGAGATTGCCGCTGAGGCGCCGGTTCAGCCAGACGGTCACGCCGCCGGCCGTGTCCAGCACCAGGCGACCCTCGCGCGCGACGACCGTCGAACCGGGCTTGGCCTCGATCTCGGCGACCCAGGTCTTGGCGTCCAACGGCTGCGCGAAGTCGTCGCTGAAGATCAGCCGGCCGCGCTCGCCCAACGACGCAGGATCGGCCACCGCAGCACCGCACAGGGCCCACAGCAGCAGAGCGCGGCGCAGGGGCTTCAAGGCTTGCAACCGGGCGACGGGTTGGCGGCCGGGCCCGCCTTCGTCTGCGCGATCGGCGCCTCGATCGTGCCATCGGGCTTGTAGCGCAGCTCCTCGATCGCCACCGAGCGCCGGTACTCGCCACCGCCCGGCAGCTCCGCGTTGTGATAAACGATATAGCTCTTGCCGTTGAAGTCGAAGATGGCCTGGTGGATGGTGGGCGTCTTCAGGTTCTTGGCCATGATGACGCCGCGCGGCGTCCAGGGGCCGGTGGCTGACGGCCCGGTCAGGTAGGCGGTCTGCTCGGGGAAGAACTCCGAGTAGCTCAGGTAGTAGATGCCGCCGTGCTTGTGCAGATAGGGCGCCTCGACGAAATCCTTCATCGCCAGCACCTGGATAGGCCCGTCCAGCTCGGTCATGTTGGCCTTGAGCTTGGCGTACTTCAGTACCGTGTTGCCCCAGTACAGCCAGGCCTGGCCGTCATCGTCGACGAACACCGTCGGGTCGATGTYGTCCCAGGCAATGTCGGTCTGCTTCGTCATGTCGTTGGTGACGAGCGCCGAGCCGCGCGCATCCCTGAACGGGCCGGTCGGCGAATCGGACACCGCCACGCCGATGGCGAAGCCGGGGACGCTGGCGTGCTCCACCGTCGAGTAGAACCAGTATTTGCCGTCGCGCTTGACGACGTCGGACGCCCAGGCGCGAGCCTTGGCCCAGGTGAAGGTCTTGACGTTCAACGGCGCGCCGTGGTCCTGCCACTGCGCCATGTCGCAGCTGGAGAAGACCCGCCACTCGTGCATGACGAAGTCCTTGCCGCCCACGGGCGCTTCGTCGCGCCCGGCATAGATATAGACGCGGCCCCCGTCGACGAGAACAGCGGGGTCGGCCGTGTAGAGATGAGGGAAGAGCGGGTTGGCGGCCTGGGCGGCGCCCAAGGTCAGCAGCAAGGCGGCCGCGGCCATCTTCTTCAACATCACGCTTGGGCTTTCTTCAGGGACAACAGGCGCTGCACGGCGCAGAAGACGAAGAGCAGGGCGCCGATGACGATCTTGGTCCACCAGGAGCTGAGCGTGCCGTCGAAGGCGATCAGCGTCTGGATGAGACCGAGGACGAGGACACCGGACAGAGCGCCGGCCACATAGCCATAACCCCCCGTCAGCACGGTGCCACCGATGACGACGGCGGCGATGGCGTCCAGCTCCACGCCCTGGGCATGCTGACCGTAGCCACTGAGCATGTAGAAGGCGAACAGCAGGCCGGCCAGCGAAGCGCAGAAGCCGCTCAGGCCATAGACGGCGACCTTGGTGCGGCCCACGGCCAGGCCCATCATCAGCGCCGAGGCTTCGCTGCCGCCCAGCGCATAGACCGTGCGGCCAAAGGCCGTGCAATGCGCGATCCACAGGCCGGCGGCGAGCATGGCGAGAGCGATCAGCGCACCCGGCGACAGGAAGGCCCCGGCGAATAGCGGGACCTGCGTCTGCGACAGCGTGACGAACAGCGGCGCGTCGATGGTGATGCTGTCCACGCTGATCAGAAAGCACAGGCCGCGCGCCAGGAACATGCCGGCCAAGGTGACGATGAAGGCCTGCAGCTTGAAGACGTGGATGATCAGCCCCTGCAGCGCGCCAAAGGCCGCGCCACCGAGCAGCACGACGACGATGACCAGCTCGGCCGGCCACTGCGCCACCTGCAGCAGCCAGGCGGCGACCATGGTCGTCAGCGCCAGCACCGAGCCGACCGACAGGTCGATGCCGCCGGACAGGATGACGAAGCTCATGCCGACGGCGATGACGAGCAGGAAGGCGTTGTCGATCAGCAGGTTGAGGACGACCTGCGTGGAGCCGAAGCCCGTGTAGCTGCTGGCGCCGACGATGAAGAGCAGTGCCATCAGCACGACGCTGACCCAGCTGGTGAACGACGGRGCGGAAAGAAGTCGCTTCATGCCTTCCTCCACGTCGACCAGGCCGAAGACTGCGAGATGCAGACCGCAAACACGACGACGGCCTTGACGACCATGGTGACCTGGGGCGGCACGCCCATGGCATAGATGGTGGATGTCAGCGTCTGGATGATCAAAGCGCCGATGAGGCTCCCGGCCAGACTGAACTTGCCGCCGCTGAGCTGCCCACCGCCTAGGGTGACGGCCAGGATGGCGTCCAGTTCCAGCAGCAGGCCGGCATTGTTGGCGTCGGCGCTCTTGATGTTGGACGAGATCATCAATCCCGCAAGGCCGGCGCCGAGGCTGCAGTAGACGTAGACGAAGAACACGATGGCCGCGGTGCGCACGCCGGCGAGCCGCGCGGCGACGGGGTTGATGCCGACCGTCTGGATGAAGAGGCCCAGGGCCGTGCGCTTCATCAGCAGGGCCGTCAGGCCACCGACCGTCGCCACGACGAAGAGAGACACCGGCAGGCCGAGCAGGTAGCCGCCGCCGAGCCAGAAGAAGCTGGCCGGCTCGTAGACGGTGATGATCTGCCCATCGGTCAGCAGCTGGGCCAGGCCGCGGCCGGCGACCATCAGGATCAGCGTCGCGATGATGGGCTGCAGGCCCAGGGCCGACACCAGCAGGCCGTTCCACAGGCCGCAAAGCAGCGCGGCGCCGAGTGCCGCGGCGAAAGCGATGGCCAGGCCATGCGAGCCGACCAGCACGCAGCCCACAGTGCCGGCGATGGCGACGACGGCGCCCACCGACACGTCGATGCCGCGCGTGGCGATGACCAGCGTCATGCCCATGGCCGCCAGCATCAGCGGCGCGGCGCGATGCAGGATGTCGACCAGGCTGCCGTAGAGGTGGCCGTCCTTGACCTCGAGATGCAGAAAGCCCGGCACGAAGACGGCTGCAGCGGCGAGCAGCAGGGCCAACGCGGCGAGGGGCCGCGCGAGCGGATGGCGCCAGAAGGGCGGTGCCGGTGCGCGGGGCGTGGGCATGGGGAGGGCGGCTTCTTTCATGCAGATTCTGCGGCGATGACCTCGAGCACGCTGCGCTCGTCCAGCTCGCCGCGGCGGTATTCGCCCGCGGCGCGGCGGTCGCGCAGCACGAGCAGGCGGTCGCTGCAGTGCAGGACTTCGGGCAGCTCGGAGGAGATGAAGACGATGGCCATGCCGCCACCCTCCTCAGCTGTGCCGCGGGCCAGGGCGAGGACCATGTCCATCAGGTCTTCCTTGGCGCGCACGTCAATGCCGCGGGTGGGCTCGTCGAGGATGAGGACGGCCGGCTTGGTCGCCAGCCAACGCGCCAGCAGGGCCTTCTGCTGGTTACCGCCGCTGAGCTGGCCAATGGGCGTGTCGGCGCTCGGTGTCTTGATGCCCAGGCGCTGGATGTAGTCGTCGGCCAGGGCCTGCTGCTGCTCACGGCTCATGACCAGGCGCAGGCCGTGGCGGGCTTGCAGCGCGAGCAGGATGTTGTCGCGCACCGAGAGCTCCAGGATGGCGCCCTCGTGCTTGCGGTCCTCGGAGCAGAAGGCGACGCCGGCAGCAATGGCCTGGCGCGGCGAATGCCAGCGGCCGCTGTGGTTACCGGTCTCTACATGGCCCGCGTCGGCCGCGTCGGCGCCGAACAGCAGGCGCGCCGCCTCGGTGCGGCCCGAGCCGAGCAGGCCGGCCAGGCCCAGCACCTCGCCGCGCTTGAGCTCCAGGTCCAGCGGGTGCAGCGCGCCGCGCCGACCCAGCCCTTGCGCGCTCAGCACAGGGGCACCGGTTTCCGAGGCGCGGCTGTCCAGGCGGGTGGGCTGCTGGTCGGGCGGCGCGCCCACCATCTTGTTGACCAGGGCCAGGCGGCTCAGGTCGGCGGCCAGGTATTCACCCTCGGTCTCGCCGTTGCGCATCACCGTGATGCGGTCGGCCAGCGCATAGGTCTGGTCGAGGAAATGGGTGACGAAGAGGATGGCCAGGCCCTGGTCGCGCAGGCGGCGCAGCACCGTGAAGAGGCGCTGCACGGCCGCGTCGTCCAGGCTGGACGTGGGCTCGTCGAGGATGAGCACGCGCGCCGAGATGCGCAGCGCGCGGGCGATGGCCACCATCTGCTGCACGGACAGCGAGCAGCGCGACAGCGGTGCGGTCACGTCGATGTCGAGGTCCATCTGCGCCAGCACGCGCCTGGCCTCCGCGTTGACCGCGGCCCAGTCGATGCGGCCCCCACTCAGCCAAGATTTGCGCGGAAAGCGCCCGGCGCAGATGTTCTCCGCCACGCTGAGGTTGGGGCAGAGGTTGACCTCCTGGTAGACGGTGCGGATGCCGAGGTCCTGCGCGTCTTCGGTGCGCTTGGGCGCGATGGCCTTGCCGTCCAGCGTGATCGTGCCGGCATCGGGTTGATACAGCCCCGTCAGCACCTTGATCAGCGTCGACTTGCCGGCGCCGTTCTGGCCCATCAGCGCATGGACTTCGCCGGGGAAGAGACGCAGGCTGACATCGCTGAGCGCCTTGACGCCCGGGAAGCCCTTGTGGATGCCGGACAGCGCCAGCACCGGGGTACTGGTGATTGGGAGATTCATGTCTGCACTCTCATGCCTCGTCGCTTGCAAGCGACGAGTCCTTCGGCAGGCGTCGGACAGGACGCAGGTCCTGTCCTCGGTCCGGCCTCAGTACTTCCGGTTCGGCAATTCCTTGGCGGCGACATCGGCCGTGTAGACGCCCTCGGTCACCGTGATGCGCTTCTCCACCGGCTTCTTGGCGACGATGTCCTTGGCCAGCTGCATCAGCTGCGGGCCGAGCAGCGGGTTGCACTCGACGGTCACGTTGAGCTTGCCCGCCTTCATGGCCTCGAAGGCGCCGCGCACGCCGTCGATGGAGACGATGGCGATGTCCTGGCCCGGCTTCAGGCCGGCTTCCTCGATCGCCTGGATGGCGCCGATGGCCATGTCGTCGTTGTGGGCGAACAGGATGTCGATCTTCTTGTCGCGGGCCTTCAGGAAGGCCTCCATGACCTCCTTGCCCTTGGCGCGCGTGAACTCGCCGGACTGGGAGCGGATGATCTGCAACTTGGCATTGGCCTTGATGACTTCTTCAAAGCCCTTCTTGCGGTCGATGGCCGGGGCCGAGCCCACGGTGCCCTGCAGCTCGACGATGTTCAGGGCGCCACCGGGTGCCTTGGCGGCGCGCTCCAGCACCCAGCGGCCGGCCTTGCGGCCTTCCTCGACGAAGTCGGAACCGATGAAAGTGACGTAGAGCGACGGATCGGCCACCTTGACGGCGCGGTCGGTCAGGATGACGGGGATGCCCGCCGTCTTGGCTTCCTTGAGCACCGTGTCCCAGCCACTTTCCACGACCGGCGAGAAGGCGATGACGTCGACCTTCTGCGCGATATAGCTGCGGATGGCCTTGACCTGGTTCTCCTGCTTCTGCTGCGCGTCGGCGAACTTCAGCGTGATGCCGGCCTCCTTGGCCGCGGCCTTCACGGAAGCGGTATTGGCCGTGCGCCATTCGCTCTCGGCACCGACCTGGGAGAAGCCCATGACGAGGGGGGCGGCGAGGGCCGCGAAGGCCGGGGTCAGCAAAGCGGCGGCCAGCAGGCTGCGGCGCAAGATATTCATGTCTGTCTCCGTATCGGTCTTGTGACGGGTCATCGTAGGAAGGCGAGCGATGCGCGACCAATGACATTTCTCGGCAAATACATGCCGAAATCGGTATGCCTAGTCCCTCAGCCCCAGGGAAACGATACGGGCGTGCTCGCCGCTGCGGCGCAGCTTGTCCAAACTTTCATCGAAACGAGCGATCAGCGCGCGCTGCTGGGCCGATTTGTTGAAGGCCAGATAGGTCGGGTTCTCGGTCAGCGGGTTGGGCAATGCCCGCACCGACGGGAACTCGCCGGTAGCCAGCAGCGTGTCGCCGGACTGTTCGATGGCCACCGCCACGTCCAGGAAGCCGCGCTCCAGCTTGCCGAAGTTCTGCGAGTCCGACGACACCGGCTCGGCCATGAACAGGCCGGCACGGCTGGCGGCGTCGAAGCTGTCGCCATAGCTCCAGCCGCGCAGCACGCCCACGCGCAGGCCGCGCAGATCGTCGATGCGGTCGAACAGCCGCAGGCCGCCGCGGCGGGTGTAGACCTTGATGGTCTCGACATGCAGGGCCTGGCTGAAGTCGTGGCGAGCCTGGCGCTCGGCCGTGGCGTAGATGCCGCCGACGCCATGCTCGGCCCGGTCCAGCCCGACCAGCGCGCGCGGCCAGGGCAGGCAGGCCAGGCGCAGGGGCACGTCCAGGCGCGTGAACAGCGTGCGCAGCAGTAGCGGGTAGACGCCGTGCGGCTGGCCGTCACGGTCGGCGTACATGAAGGGCGGGTTCTGTGCGTCGAGGGCGATGACGACTTCGGAAGGCGAGGCGCCTGCGGCGAGGGGTGTGGCGGCGAGGGCGAGGCAGTTGCGTCGGGTCAGCGGCATGGGGGCAGTGGAAGGCCGCCGCCCGCCGGCGTCAACCTAACGCAGCAATCTCAGGCCGTAGAGGCCACCCGCGATGGATCCCGGTCTTGCGACGAAGCGCACCTCGAGTTTTCCGCCCGCTGCAGCGACGAGATCGGCCGGCAGCGGGATGTCGCGGGCGTAGAGGGGCTGGGTGTCGCCGGCCAGTTCCAGCTCTGCGATGACGCGGCCGTTGACGACGACCTCGAAGCGCCGGCCGGCGTCGCCACTGGCCAGCGTCAGCCTCAGCAGGCGGGCCTGGGACTGCGGGTCGCTGAGCGTGTAGCCGAACCACTGCCGCGCATGCCGCCAACGGCCGGCCGGCGCGATACCGGTCTCGACGCCCTYGCCTTTGAAGCCATGGTCGGACTCGGGCTGCTGCTCACCGGGCGCGACCTGGTCGAGGGTCTGGGCATCCAGGGCCAGGCGCGCCTCCTCCGCCTTGGCCAGCTCGGCGCGCACGAGGCTCTGCTGGGCCCGCGTCGTGTGGCCCCAGTACAGCATGTAGCGGGAGTCGTGCAGGCGGAAGAAGGGAATCAGCTGCAGCTTGTCGGCGCCTTCGCGGCCCTGGATGAGGCCAGGCGCCACGAAGGTCAATGGCTGGCCGGGCACGGGCCGGAAGCGGCGCACGAAGTCGGCGCGATCGCTGACGAAGACGGGCGCAGCATCCTGCGGGCAAACGGCGCCATGGGCGATATGGCCCATGCGCGAGCCGTCGGCCTTGAAGCTGAGCGCTTCGCCGGGCTGCGGTGTCTTGGCGGCCAGCGCGATGGGGCCGTGCAGCACGGCGACGTAGTGCTTCAGGCCGGGCATGGGCTCCAGCGTCGTGCGCATAGGCAGCTCGACGTCGACCCGATCGCCGGCGACCCAGGCGCGACGCAGCTCGACATGGCCACCGGGCTTGGCTTTCACGACGACGGGCTTGCCGTTCAGCTTGACCTTGAGCGCGCCGGGCGCCACCCAGCCGGGGTAGCGGATCTTCAGCGCGAACTCGCCCGCGTCATGCACCGTCAGGCGTGTGCGCGACTCGTCCGGGAAACGGGTGGATTGCGTGAGGTGGATGCCACGCTCGCGCCAATCCAGCTTGGACGCGATGAAGAGGTTCACGTAGAGCGAGTCGCTGTCGTGCGCGTAGATGAACTCACCATGCCGCGCATGGCTTTCGATGCCGGAACCCACGCAGCACCACATGCCCTGCTCCACCTGCGAGTAAACGCGGTAGTGCTGGGGCCGCATCGGCGTGAAGTAGACGAAGCCGCCCTCACCGGGATGCTGTGACGCGAGGATGTGGTTGTAGAGGGTGCGCTCGTAGAAGTCCGCGTACTGGCCCTGCTCCGGTGCCGCCTGCTGCAGCAGCGCCGTCAGCTTCAGCATGTTGTAGCTGTTGCAGGTCTCCGGGCCTTCGACCTCGTTGAGCATGGGCCGGAAGTCGTCGGCCGGATGGAAATGCTCCTTGACGCTGTTGCCGCCGATGGCGACCGTGCGCTTGCTCGYCACCGTGCGCCAGAAGAACTCGGCGGCGCGGCGGCCTTCATCTTCGCCACCGAGCTGGGCAATGCGCGCGAAGCCGATGACCTTGGGTATCTGCGTGTTGGCGTGCAGGCCGGTCAGCTTGTCCTGACCGGCGGCCAACGGCTGCAGGATGGCCTGGTGGGAGAAGCGGCGGGCTAGCGCCAGATAGCGCAGGTCGCCCGTCATGTCGGACACGTCGGCCAGCACCTCGTTCATGCCGCCATGCTCGGCACGCAGCATGTCCTGCATCTGCGCGTCGCTCAGCGGCGTCGTCAGGCGCAGCGCCCAGTCACTCATGCGCACGAGCATGAGCTTGGCGTCGGCGCTGCCGGCGTGCACCCAGGCGTCGCGCAGGCCGGCGAACATCTTGTGGATGTTGTACCAAGGCACCCAGCGGCCGTTGACGGAGAAGCTGTCGACCTTGAGATCGCCCGCGACGATCTCGCTCCAGGCCTTGGCGCCATCGGGGATGCCGCCGAGATAGCCGCTGCCGAGCTTGTCCTGGCAGCGCTTCAGTTCGGCGATGACGTAGTCCAGGCGCTGCTTGACCTCGGCATCGCCAGTGGACGCATACATCAGCGCCAGCGCCGACACGTAGTGCCCGCCCATGTGGCCGTCGAGGCCGCTGGACTCCCAGTTGCCGTAGCTCGGCACCGGCACCGGCAGGCCGGCTTCGCGGCGGAAGGGCGCGAGCAGGCGCTCGGGGTCGAGCGCCATCAGGTAATGGAGGTCGGTGGTCTGCGCTTCGAGGAAGGGCCCGTCGAGCAGGCGGACCCGGTCCAGCGGAAAGCCCTGCGTGGCCGCGCCCGCGCCGGTGACGACGAAGGCAAGGGCCAGCAGGAAGGCTCGCATCAGGCCCCCGTGCGAATGGCCCAAAGCGACACGCCGCCTGAAGACAGTGCGCTGAAGCTGACGACGAAGGCGCCGGCATTCGTATTCCACTGCCGCGACAGCACGCCCACATAGCTTGTGCCGCCGGACGCGATCGTCAGCTTGTTGCCGGCCTTGATGGTCCAGGTGCCCGTCATGCCGCCGCTGACCGTGCCATCGGCGTTCAGCGTGACGTTGATCGAGGCCTTGCTCGTCGCCGTGATGTCCTTGCCGTGGTTGACCACCTTGTACGTCCCTGCCGCTTGCGCCGCAGTGACCTCGGCCGTCTGCGCCGGCGTGGCCAGGCTCAGCGGGGCATAGCGCAGCGGCGCGATGACCAGCCAGCCGTCTTCGTTCAGGTGCATCTCGTGCACGCGGATCTCATGCGCCTCGCCCGTGTTCGGGAAGCGCGTGTGAAAGACGATGAAGTACTGGCCCGTCGCCGCGTCGTAGTAGGCCGAGTTGTGGCCGGGCGAGACATAGCCCAGGGCCGTGCCCGTCTCGCCGGTGGCCAGCGCGAACTGGTGGCCGCCCATCAGCTTCATGCCGTGGGGCGTGATGCTGGCGTCGTCGAAGACCGTGCCGGCCGCGCCCTTGACGGTGGCCATGTCGGTGCCCGCGCCGTCGAGGTAGGGGCCGTCGGGCGACAGCGAGCGCGCGACACGCACGTTGTAGCCGCCCACGGCATCCAGGCCCCCGAAGGACGTGAAGAGGTAGTAGTACTTGCTCTGCGGGCTGTAGATCACATAGGCGCCCTCGATGCGCGCATGGTTGCCGCCCATCAGGTGCTTGCCATAGCCCTGGCCCGCCAGCGGCAGTCCCGTCGCGGCATCGAGCTGCATGATGAAGATGCCGCCCGAATAGGAGCCATAGACCATCCACAGCTTGCCCGTCGCATCGGCAAACACGGCCGGGTCGACGACGTTGGGATGCTTGGTGGCGTCGTAGATGCTGCCGTCCTCGCTGGCCAGGCCCCATTGGCCGGACTTCAGCAGGATCTGCTTGTTGACGTAGGGCCCGTCCACCTTGCTGGCGACGGCAACGCCCAGCGCCGAACGCGGCGAGTCGCCCTTGCAGGCGCAGTAATACATATAGAACTTGCCGTCGGCCAGCCTGGTCACGTCGGGCGCCCACAACGTCGTCGTCTGGGCCCAGGCCAGCGTCTCGGCCAGCTCGGTCGTCACCTTGTTGCCGAACAGCGGGTTGCTGTCGTTGACGACGTCGGCGATCTTGGTCCAGTTCATCAGGTCGCTCGTCTTCGCCGCCGCGAGGTGCGAGCCGAAGACATAGAACGAACCGTCGGCGCGGATCACCGAGGGGTCATGCACCGCCGCGTTGGTGAAGCTCACCGGCGCCTGCGAAGGAGCGGGTGCTGGCGCTGGCGTCGGTGCGGGAGCGGGAGCAGGTGTGGGCGCGGGCGCTGGGGCGGGCGCGGGCGTCGGGCTGGGTGCCGGCGCGGCCGCACCACCCCCTCCGCCGCCGCAGCCGGTCAGCGCGAGGGCGGCCGAGCCCGCGAGGAAGTCGCGTCGGTTGTGAATGGCCATGACGAGTTTGTCTCCGGATCTGATGGTTGTGTCTGGCGCAGCCTAGGAGGCTCGGCGACAGCGCACCAATGACATTGCAGACGCGGTCGATCCTGGTTTTGATATGCCGCGTGCGGACCACGAACGCAGCGCAAGGCCTGGGCAAGCAGCACGGCAGGCCCAGGGTTGCGGATCAGCAGAAAGTGCTTGGCCGAAGGGGCTGGTCAGCCCTCGACGGCGACGACGACGACCGACTTGGCCGGCAGCTTCAGCGTCAGCTTGCCGCCAGTGGCCTGGGCCTCAAAGGCCTGGGGCACGACCTGCGCCGGCTTGCCGAGTTCGTTCTGCGCATCCATCGCGCCGGCCGTCAGCAGCTTGCCCTTGACGGCCTTGGGTGCTGCCGAGCCCACCTGCAGCGTCAGCTCGGTGGCCTGCGTGGCGTGGGCGTTGACGAGGCCGATGTAGAGCTTGCCGTCCTTGCCGCGCGCGGCGGTGGCGGACAGCGCCGGCATCGAGAACTTGTCCACCTTGTAGACCGGGTTGTTCTCGATGGTGGCGGGCAGCGAGGTCGCGTCCTGGAAGGGCGTGTACAGCGCGAACGCGTGGTAGGTCGGCGTCAGGACGAGCTTGTCCTTGCTCGTCAGGATCATGGCCTGCAGCACGTTGACCATCTGGGCGATGTTGGTCATGTGCACGCGGTCGGCGTGGGCGTGGAACACGTTGAAGTGCAGGGCGGCCAGCAGCGCATCACGCAGCGTGTTGCGCTGCACGAGGAAGCCGGGGTTGCTGCCGGGATCGGGGTCGTACCAGCTGCCCCACTCGTCGAAGTAGAAACCGATCTTCTTGCTCGGGTCGTTCTTGTCGAGGACGGCCTTGTTCACCTTGATCATGGTCTCGATCTGCTGGACATTGCCCAGCGTCGACACCCATTCGCTCTCGGGGAAGCCCACGGCCGAGCCCTTTTTCTCCCAGTTGCCGGTGGGCAGGGTGTAGGCGTGGTGGGAGATGGCGTTGACGCTGTGCACGCCCTTGCTCAGGGCTTCCGTCCATTCCGTCTGCATGCCGTTGCCGCCGCTGGCGATGAAGATGGGGCGGTTCTCCTGCGGCGTCTTCAGGAAGGTCGCGACCTGGCGGTACTGGTCGGCGTAGTACTCGGGACGCATGTTGCCGCCGCAGCCCCAGGCCTCGTTGCCGACGGCAAAGTAGTGCACGCGGAAAGGCTTGTCGCGGCCGTTCTTGCGGCGCAGTTCGGCCAGCGTGGACTTGCCGGTGGAGGTCATGTACTCCAGCCACTCGGCCATTTCCTGGGCGCTGCCGGTGCCGAGGTTGCCGTTCACATAGGCCTCGGCGCCGAGCTGCTCGACGAGGTCGAAGAACTCGTGCGTGCCGACGGCGTTGTCCTCGGGCACGCCGCCCCAGGTGGTGTTGACCTTCACCGGGCGGCTCTTGCGCGGGCCGATGCCTTCGCGCCAGTGGTATTCGTCGGCGAAGCAGCCACCGGGCCAGCGCACCAGCGGCACCTTGAGTTCCTTCAGCGCCGCGACGACATCCTTGCGCCAGCCGCGCACGTTCGGGATCTTGGAGTCGGGGCCGACCCACATGCCCTCGTAGATGCCCGTGCCCAGGTGCTCGGCGAACTGGCCGTAGATGTTGCGGTGGATGACGGGGCCAGGCTGGTCGGCATTGACGACCAGCTTGATGTCGGCGGCCAGGGCGCTGGCGCCCACCGCCAGCGTGGCCCCAATCGCGATCAGTTTGGCCAGCAGTTGCTTCTTCATCGTCTTGTCTCCTGTCGTTTGTCTTGTGTTCTTCAGTTGCGTGTCAGCGCGCCGTCGCGGCGCCGCCAGACGCCGCGCTCGTTGGGCTCGCGCAGCACCGCCGGCAGCAGAGCCCGCGGCATGTTCTGGTAGCAGACCGGGCGCAGGAAGCGCTGGATGGCCGCCGTGCCGACGGAGCTGCTGCGGCCGTCGCTGGTGGCCGGGAAGGGGCCGCCGTGGACCATGGCCGTCGACACCTCGACACCGGTCGGATAGCCGTTGGCCAGGATGCGGCCGACCTTGCGCTCGAGAGCGGGCAGCAGGCGGCGGGCGGTGGCGAGGTCGGCTTCGTCGTCGTCCTGCAGCTGCAGCGTCGCGGTCAGCTGGCCTTCCAGGCCCTCGATGACGGCAAGCAATTCATCGACGTCGCGGCAGGCCACGAGCAGCGAGGCCGGGCCGAAGATTTCCGCAGACATCGCGTGGTTGGCCAGGAAGGCCGCGCCGGTGGTCTTGAACAGGGCCGGCGCGCCTTGGCAAGCGCTGGACGAGCCGCGGGTCAGCGTCGCGACCTCGGGCTGGCCGGCGAGCTGGTCCTCGCCACGCTGGTAGGCGCTGGCGATGCCGGGCGTCAGCATGGTGGCGGCGGACACGGGCTTGAGGGCCTCGGCGGCGGCAGCGGCAAAGCGGTCGAAGTCGGCGCCGGCAATGCCCAGCACCAGACCGGGGTTGGTACAGAACTGGCCGACGCCCATGACGAGCGACGCCGCGAAGCCGGTCGCGATATCGGCGCCGCGCGCGGCCAAGGCGCCGGGCAGCAGGACGACGGGGTTGATGCTGCTCATCTCGGCATAGACCGGGATGGGTTGGGCACGCGCGGCGGCAGCGGCCATCAAGGCGATGCCACCGCTGCGCGAGCCGGTGAAGCCGACGGCCTGGATGGCCGGGTGGCGCACCAGCGTGTCGCCGATGCCGTGGCCACTGCCGGTCAGCAGCGCGAAGACGCCGGCCGGCAGCTTGCTCAGGCGTACGGCCTCGACGACGGCGCGGCCGACGAGCTCGGACGTGCCGGGGTGGGCCGAGTGCGCCTTGACGACGACGGGGCAGCCTGCGGCCAGGGCCGCGGCGGTGTCGCCACCGGCGACCGAGAAGGCCAGCGGGAAGTTGCTGGCGCCGAACACGGCCACCGGGCCGACGCCGACGAAGCGCAGCCGCAGATCGGGTCGCGGCGGCTGGCGCTGCGGCAGGGCGGTGTCGATGCGGGCGTCCTGCCAGCTGCCTTCGCGCAGCAGCTCGGCGAACAGCTTCAGCTGGTTCATCGTGCGGCCACGCTCGCCTTCCAGGCGCAGGCGGGGCAGGCCGGTCTCGGCCATCGCGCGGACGATGAGCTCGTCGCCCAGGGCCAGGATCTGGGCCGCGATCTGCTCCAGAAAGTCGGCGCGCTCCTGGTCGGTGGTGGCACGGTAGGCGTCGAAGGTGGCGCCGGCCAGCTCGCAGGCCTCTGCCACCTGGGCGGCGTCAACGGCATTGAAGTCGGGGCCGAGGGCTTCGTTCTTGCTCGGATCGAAAGCCTGGAAGGCGGCGCCGGCGCCGCGCACGGGCTGGCCGCCGATCAGGGCCAGGCCTTGGAGGGTGATGCTCATGAAATCAAACCTCAGTGAGAGTGGCGCGGGACGGCGGAGCCGCGCTTGCCGCGCAGGAAGTCGAAGTCGCAGCCTTCGTCGGCCTGCAGCACATGCTGCACATAGAGCTGGCGATAGCCGCTGGCGTCCTGCGGGTCCACGGTCTGAGCGGCGGCCCAGGCTTCGAGGCGCTGCTTGAGCTCTTCCTCGGGCACGTCCAGGTGCAGGCGGCCGGCAGCGCAGTCCAGCTCGATGAAGTCGCCTTCCTGGACGACAGCCAGCGGCCCGCCGGCGCGCGCCTCGGGTGCCACATGCAGCACGACGGTGCCGTAGGCAGTGCCGCTCATGCGCGCGTCGGAGATGCGCACCATGTCCTTCACGCCGGCTGCGAGCAGCTTGGGCGGCAGGCCCATATTGCCGACCTCGGCCATGCCGGGGTAGCCCTTGGGGCCGCAGTTCTTCATGACGAGGATGGACGTCGCGTCCACCGCCAGGTCGGGGTCGACGATGCGGGCCTTGTAGTCCTCGAAGTCCTCGAAGACGACGGCGCGGCCGCGGTGCTTCATCAGCTCGGGCGTGGCGGCCGAGGGCTTGAGCACGGCACCGCGCGGCGCGAGATTGCCGCGCAGGATGCAGATGCCGCCGTCCTTGATGAGCGGGTTGTCGAGCTTGCGGATGACTTCGTCGTCATAGATGGGCGCGTCGACGACGTTGGCCCACAGGCTCTTGCCGTTGACGGTCAGCGCGTCCTTGTGCGGCAGCAGGTCGGCCTCGCCCAGGCGGCGCAGCACGGCAGGCAGGCCGCCGGCGTAATAGAACTCTTCCATCAGGTAGCGGCCCGAGGGCAGCAGGTCCACGACGGTGGGCGTGCCGCGACCGATGCGGGTCCAGTCTTCCAGCTCCAGGTCCACGCCGATGCGGCCGGCAATGGCCTTCAGGTGGATGACGGCGTTGGTGGAGCCGCCGATGGCGGCGTTGACGCGGATGGCGTTCTCGAAGGCTTCCTTGGTCAGCACCTTGGACAGCGTCAGCTGCTCCCACACCATCTCGACGATGCGCATGCCGGACAGATGGGCCAGCACATAACGGCGCGCATCGACGGCGGGGATGGCGGCGTTGTGCGGCAGCGAGGTGCCCAGCGCCTCGGCCATGCAGGCCATGGTGCTGGCCGTGCCCATGGTGTTGCAGGTGCCGGCCGAGCGCGAGTGGCCGGCCTCGGCGGCCATGAAGTCATGCATGCTGATCTCGCCGGCCTTGACCTGCTCGTGCAGCTGCCACACGGCCGTGCCCGAGCCGATGTTCTTGCCCTTGAGCTTGCCGTTCAGCATCGGGCCGCCGGTGACGACGATGGCCGGCACGTCGACGCTGGCCGCGCCCATCAGCAGGGCGGGCGTGGTCTTGTCGCAACCCACCAGCAGCACGACGGCATCCATTGGGTTGCCGCGGATCGACTCCTCGACGTCCATGCTGGCGAGGTTGCGCGTCAGCATGGCCGTGGGGCGCAGATTGCTCTCACCGCTGGAGAACACCGGGAACTCGACCGGCCAACCGCCCGCTTCGATGATGCCGCGCTTGACATGCTCGGCCAGCTTTCTGAAGTGGGCGTTGCAGGGCGTCAGCTCGCTCCAGGTGTTGCAGATGCCGATGATGGGCTTGCCGTTGAACTCATGGTCGGGGATGCCCTGGTTCTTCATCCAGGAGCGGTACATGAAACCGTTCTTGTCCTGGGTACCGAACCACTCGGCGGAGCGCAGCTTGACCTTGCTCTTCTTGTCGTCAGTCGTCATGTCTTGTCTCGGAGGTCGTTCTGGCGGCAAGCAGGTTTGCCGTATGGAAACGATGCTAGGAGGGGGGCGATACGCAATCCAATCAAATAACTCGGCGTACCGATACCGAAACTGGCATCAATCGCGCCGGGAGGGCTTGCCAAACACCGGCATGCCGTCGGCCGACCAGCGCAGCGGCTTCACAAACGTGTGGCGGTCGGGGTTCCAGAGCGGGTCGCCGACGATCTCCGTGTAGGTGCGGGCGTGATAGACCAGCAGCACCTCGTCCGGCTTGTCGGTCACGGTGAAGCTGTTGTGGCCCGGGCCGAAGACGCTGTCCTCGGCCGCGCTGCGCATGACGGGCTGGACGGATTTGCGCCAGCTCGTCGGGTCGAGCAGGTCGGCGCCCTCGTCGGCCCACAGCAGGCCCATGGCGTAGTTCTCGTCCGTCGCGCTGGCCGAGTAGCTGATGAAGACGCGGCCGTTTCGGATCAACACCGACGGCCCCTCGTTGACGAGGAAGCCGCGGCATTCCCAGTCGTACTCGGGCCGGCTCAGCAGCACCGGTGCGCCGCCAAGCTGCCAGGGCGTCTTCATCGGCGCAATGTAGAGATTGGAGTTGCCCGGGATGGCCGGGTCCTTCTGCGCCCACAGGTAGTAGAGCTGGCCGCGGTGGCTGAAGGTGGTCGCGTCCAGGCAGAAGCTGTCGATGCCGGTATCGACCTGGCCAAGGAACTCCCATTCGCCGCCCAAAGGATCCTTGGCGGTGTTCCTGATCGCGTACATCCGGTGCTGGAACATGCCGAGGTGATCCAGCGCACGGGTGTGCGCCGCGGCGAAGTAGACATACCAGGCACCGTCGTTGAAATGCAGCTCGGGCGCCCAGATCAGCTCGGAGTAGGGCCCCGTGTCGGGCTTGTGCCAGACATCGAAGACCGGCGCATTCACCAGGCCCTCGATGGTCGTCGCCCGCCTCACCTCGATGCGGTCGTACTGCGGCACCGAGGCGGTGAAGTAGTAATAGCCGTCGGCGTGGCGGCTGATGTGGGGGTCGGCGCGCTGGCGGATCAGCGGCTCAATCAGGTCGGACATGAGGACTGCCAGATAGAAAAAGGGCGTTGCCGGGGAGGCCCCTGCAACGCCCTGCGAGCACAGGCTCGGCTTAAAGCTTCCAGCGGAAACCGACAGAGATCGCCCGGCCGATCTGGACCGTACCGAAATTGGTCAGCTCGGGGTTGCCGGCGCTGCCGAAGTGGTAGTACTGCTGCTGCATCTCGTTGGTCAGGTTGACGCCGCTGATGTCCAGCGCCATCTGATCGTTGATGTTGTAGGTCAGCTGGAGGTCCACGCTCTTTTCCGGCTGGCGCCAGATGCCGATCGGGTTGGCGAACAGCGCGGCTTCGTTGGCGGCCAGGAAGGCCGAGCGACGGACATAGGACAGGCGGGCGCCGATCGGGCCTTTTTCGTAGGCCAGCGTGGCATTCCACGACAGCTTGGACACGCCGAAGAAGGGCGTCTCCAGCTGCGAGACGATCTGGCCGGCGCTGTTGGCGGTCGGCACGTTCTGCGACGAGGTCAGGCGCGTCACGCTGCCCTGGAAGCCCAGACCATCCAGCAGGCCCGGCAGGCCCTTCGGGAAGTAGACGGTGCCCAGTTCGAGGCCGCTGATCTTGCCGTTGGAGGCATTGACCGGCGAGCTGATGACGTAGTCGTAGCCGTTGGTGTGGTCGCCGCCCGAGGTCGAGTTGCGGAACGGGTCGTTGGCCGGATCGACGTGAACGCGGCGACGCAGGGGCACGACCAGGCCGTCGATCTTGCGTTGGAACAAGGTGCCGTAAAGCGCGCTGTCCTTCTGGAAATACCACTCACCCGTCAGGTCGAGGTTCTTGGAGCGCGTCGGCTCCAGGCCGGGGTTGCCGCCGCCACCGCCGCCGTAGCCGACCCGCGAGACGTCGTCGCTGAGTTGCAGCACCGGGTTGAGATCGCCGAAGCCCGGGCGGCGCAGCGTTTCACCGTAGTTGAAGCGCACCAGCACGTCCTTGACCGGCTCGTAACGCAGCGTCAGGCTGGGCAGGAACTTCTTGGCCGACTTCTCGCCGTTGGTCGGCGTCACCACCTTGGTGGTGGCGTTGACGGCGTAGGCCGTCATGCTGGTGTCGACCTGCACATAGCGCACGCCGAAATTGGCGCGCAGAGGGCGGCCGAACAACTGGCTTTCGGTGTCCGCCATCAGGAAGAGGTTGGTGGTGTCTTCCTTGACGTCGAAGGTCTTCTGCAGGCTCAGCTTGTCGGTCGTCAGGAAGTTCGCGTCGACCGAGTTGTAGAGCTTGCGCCACGTGTCGATGTTGTCGCGGATGTAGTAGGCATTCGGCTCGATCCAGGAGCGCGGGACGTCCGAAATGTCGGAGCCGAAATTTGAGTTGACGTGGTAGTAATTCGCACCCAGCGAGGCCAGGTTGCGGCCCAGGAAAGCCGATTGCGTCCGGTTCGCCTCCGACGCCTTGCGGCTGTCGAAGCGCGCGCCGAAATTCAGCGTCTTCAGCGGACCCCAATCAGCGTCGTAGACGCCGTTCAGGCTGGCGGTTGCGGCGCTGCCCTCGTTGCGGTTGGCGTTGTCGTAGAACTGCGCCACGTTCCACTTGGCCGGGTCCGCCAGGTCGGCGTTGTTGTTGAACTTGAAGGCCATGTTGCCGCCGCCCGAATTGAAGTCGACGGTGATCTGCGGCGCGACGCGGTCAATGCGGGTGGCGGTGAATTCCGAGTGGAACTTGCTGGTCTGGTAGGACACATCGGCGTCCAGCTTCAGTCGGTCGCCGAGATTCCACTTGCCGTTCAGGGCATAGATGCGGGAATCGGTGGCCGAGGTGGTGTAGTCGCCGCTGTTGAAGCCATAGACGTCATTCACGGTCCGCGTCTTGATGACGTTGGTGCCCGGGAACGTGGTGATCGTGCTCGCGGGGTTGCTGCCGAGACTGCCCCACCAGTCCACGAAGCTGAACAGCAGCCGGTTGAAGGACTTGTCGCGATAACCGTTGTACATCGTTTCAAACGTGTAGACGGCATCTGCGTTCGGTTGCCACTGCAGGGCGATGTTCGCGGCCGGGCGCTTGCGCTCGCCTTCAACGTCGCTCTGGAAAACGGCGTCACGCGCAAGGTAGTAGGGGCGTGCAGTGCCGTTGAAGTTCAGCGTCGAACCCGCCTGCTGCGGCAAGCCGGTGTAGGTGCCAGCCGTCCAGATGTTGTTGTCGAAGATGCGCTGCAACGGCGTATAGCCAGCCGGAACTTCAGCGGCATTGGGGCTGGTGAAGGGCACCATGGCCCCGGGGGTCACGCTCTCGTTGCGGTAGTTCGTCTTGACCATCGACAGATTGACCAGCGCACCGAAATCACCGGCGTCGGTCTTCCAGCGGTTGCTGGCCAGGGCGCTCAGCTGTGGATTCCACTTTTCCGCGGGGTCGAGATAGGTTTCACGCGCCAGCAGCGACAGCTTCGCGCCCTTGAAGTCGAAGGGGCGCAGCGACTTGACGTCGATCTGGCCGGCGATGCCGTTTTCCAGCTGGCCGGCGTCGCGCGTCTTGTAGACGTCGATCTGGCGAACCAGCGTCGACGGAATGTCCTGCAGCGCCACCTGCGTGCCAGAGGCGGTGAAGATGTTGCGGCCGTTCCAGGTGGTGGCAATGTCGGGCAGGCCACGGATGGAAATGGTGCCGACTTCGCCGCCGGCACGGTTGGTGACCTGGATGCCCGTCACGCGCTGCAGCGCTTCGACGACGTTGTTGTCGGGCAGCTTGCCGATGTCCTCGGCAACCACCGATTCCACGACCTGGTCGTTGGTGCGCTTGTTCGCCAGGCTCTTGGTCAGCGAAGCACGCACACCGGTGATCGTCACCGTCTCCAACGACTCGGCCTTGGCGGCTTCCTGGGCCCCGGCGGTGGCGGACAGGGCGGCCAGCGCGGCGGCGGCGGTCAGGCTGAGGGCAAAGCTCGGAATCTTCTGGAAATGGGCACGCGCATGCAGCGGCGCCAGGGCTTGGTTCTTCATCGTGTCTCCGGGAATCGTTATGGGTAGGCTGTCCAACCCTGTCAGCGTCTTCAGCCTCTGAGGGGCCGGTTGGGCTCGGGTCTGAATTCATGCTATGGGGCCGACCGATTCGCGACTAATCACATTTTTGGACTTCTCGATGCTGGTTTTCGCATCGCGTGTCCGGGTTAGCCACTAGCCTTCCCAGGGCGTGGCCCGGCGCTTGGGCGCGCCGCCGCGAAGGAGAAGGTGCTCAGGCCGAGGCCGCTGTCGAGCTGGAGCAACAGCGTGTGATGTCCCGCCTTTGGCAGGCCGTCAGCTGGCGACCTTGAGCGCGGCCTGGTGCAGGCGCACGATGTGATACGGGTCGGGCTGCACATCGCGGCAACCGCCGCTCTTGCAGGGCAGGGCGTCGGCCATGCGCCAGCCGCCATGCTCGGCGTCGACGAGCTGGCTCTTGATCAGCCCCTGCGTCTGCTCATAGCGCCGCCACAGGTCGTTGCGGGCCGTCGCCTGGGCCGCGACAAGCAGGCCGTGCAGGCATTCCGCCTGCTGCCACCAGCCCTTGCTCGCATCCGCCTTGCCACCGTCCGGAAAGGCCTTCAGGCCGCAGCCGCCGTCGATCTCGTCATAGCCCGTGGCCAGCACATAGGCGAGCACGCGTTCGGACACCTGGGCGTAGATGGGCGAGACCACGGCGCCCGTCGTCAGCAGATGGCTCCACTCGAACTGATGGCCGATGTCGATATAGCCGCCGGCTTCCCGGGTGGGCAGCGGCTTCCAGTTCTCGTCGTACCACTCGGGGATGTGGGCGCTGCCCTCCGCCTGGCCCTGCAGCAGCTTGTAGGCGACGAAATCGCCCAGGCGCCGCGCGCCACCCTCGGCCATCCTGTCGCCGCTGGCCTCGCGCAGCGCGAGCAGGGCCTCGAACATGTGCATGACCGGGTTCTGCGTGCGCCCGCCGGGGATGGGCTTGAAGTCGCGCTCGCATTCGTTGTACAGGCCGCCGGCCGGATCGCTGAAGCCGGCATCGATCTCGCGCCAGGCCTGCAGGGCCGCGTCGCGGTAGCGCACGTCGCCGCCGATGCGGTAGATCTCGGACAGGGCCAGCAGCGCGAAGGCATGGCCATAGGCTCGCTTGACGGTCGCCTTCGGAGCGCCGTCAGGCCCGACGGTGTGGAAGAAGCCGCCATGCACGGGGTCGCGAAAGCGCTGCAGCAGGTAGTCGGCGCCACGCCGCGCCACCTTGAGATAACCCGCATCCGGGATGAACTCGTGGGCGGCCGCGAAGGCGTAGACGAGGCGGGCCTGGCCGGTCAGCTCGAGCTCGGGCTGGGGCAAGGCCTTCCAGCTGCGGTCGAAGGCCAGCTGGAAGCTGCCGTCGGGCCGCAGCGCATGGCCATGCCAGTTCAGCAGCAGGGCCTCGAGGTCGTCGCGGTGCCAGCCGGTGTCGATGCGGTTGCGAATGCGGGCATCCGGATCGCTGCAGGCGGCCAGGGCAGCCAGCAGCCCGAGGATGGCGCGGCGGTCGATGTTCAATCCCATGTCAGTGGCTTCGCAAAGCATCGCGCGATACGCGCTGCGGGCCGAGCGCCGGGCCGCTCCCTAGCCGGCCCGCTCCGGCGATGTGCTTGCCGGTCAGGCCGGCAAGCATCGTCGTCCCCTCGGGGGACCGGCCAAGGTAGTCCTTGGACGAGGGGCTCCACGTTCTAGCGACCATGGGGCCAGGTCGCCTTCTTGGTGGGGCCCTTGCTCGCCTTGCCACGCGCAGCCCAGAGCTTGTAGGCCGACGGCGTCAGCTCGCGCTTGAGCAGGGCCACCAGCTCGCCATGGCCGATGCCATGCGTCAGCAACACCTTGTTGTACGGCGGCGCGTCCTCGAAGGCGGTGGCGATGACGCGCTTGACTTCTTCCGGGTTGAGCTTGGGTGCGGGCTTGGCCATGGCCCGCATTCTGTCAGCCGAAGCGCTGCATGACCCACGCGGCAACCCCACCAGCCAGGGTGCTGGCCAACGTGCCCCAGGCCGTGTCCACGATGGCGAGCTTCAGCGGCCAGTGGCGCAGCGTGGCGAGGTTGGTCAGGTCGTAGACGCCATAGGCCACCAGGCCGACGAGGGCGGCGCGCCCGATCTGCATGCCCAGCGGCTGGCCGGCGGGGAAGAGGGCCAGGGCCACCAGAGCGGCCGGGAAGGCGAAATAGAAGGCCAGGGCCGGTGCCCAGCGGATGGGGTCGGCCATCTGCGCGCCGATCTCCTGGCGGTAGAAATCCTTGGCCAGCCAACCCAGCCAGAGCGCGTCCAGCACACCCATGACGAGCAGGGCAGCGAGATAGGGCTTGATGAAGGCTTGCATGGCGCCGCAGTGTGCCTGCGTGCGCCGTGGCCGTCGCGTCGGAGAGCGCCGCTTCCTGTGCCGGCCAGTGCCGTCCTACAGCAGCGCTGGCGCCGCGYTGGCACCGCCGCATGGCGCGCAGCCCCAGCATCGGGGCCATTGACTGACCCAACGGCTTGCGCCACCCCAGCCATGACCACCTCCACCCCCGTCGTGACCCTGACTCCCAAGCCCGTCGTCGCGCCCAATCGGCGGCCGGCGCTGTCACTACTGGCCTCCGAACCCGCCCGCGCCACGTTGGAGGCTTGGCAAGCCCTGATGCAGTGGCGCCAGCAGCCCACGCAGGTTGGCGCCGGCCATACCGTGGTGCTTTTCCCCGGCCTGGGCACCGACGGCCTGACGCTGTGGCCGCTGCGCCGCCACCTGGAACGCGCCGGCTTTCGCGCCCTCGACTGGGGTCAGGGCATGAACACCGGCCCGCGCGGTGACGTCGATGCCTGGCTGGAGAAGCTGGCCGAGTCCCTGCACGAACGCGTCGCGCCGGCACGCGAGGTCAGCTTCGTGGGCTGGAGCCTGGGCGGCTTCTATGCGCGCGAGCTGGCCAAGCGCTGGCATGACCGCGTCCACCATGTCGTCACCATCGGCACGCCCTTCAGCGGCAGCGTTGACGACACCAATGTGGGCTGGCTGTTCCGCCTGCTCAACGGGCAACGCGCGCCGGCCGAGGCCGCACTGCGCGAGCGCCTCGCCGAGCCGCCGCCCGTGCCCACCATCTCGCTCTACAGCCGCCGTGACGGTGTCGTCGCCTGGGAGGCCTGCACGCATGCACGGCGCTGGCCACTGGCCCGCGACATCGAGGTGCAGGCCAGCCACATGGGCATGGGCTGGGCACCCGAGGTGCTGAACCACGTGACAGGCGTGCTGGGCTGCCGCCGCCGGGAAGCGGTGGCATGAAGGTCGCCACCGGATCAACACGCATCGGCCCGCGCGAGGACTCACCCAGCCCGGTGCCCGCGCCGGAGAAGCTGCCGCCGCGCGAACCGGTGGTGCCGGTCAAGCTGCGCTGAGGGATCAGCCGCCGCGCGTGACCGGCATGCTGACGCGGTCGGCCGGCAGCTTCATGTGGCTGGCCAGCTCGAGCTTGGCCAGCGAATTGCGGTGCACCTCGTCCGGGCCGTCGGCCAGGCGCAGCGTCCGCTGGTGGGCCCACATCATGGCCAGCGGCGTGTCGTCGCTGACCCCCATGCCGCCGAAGACCTGGATGGCCCAGTCGATGACCTGCAGGGCCATATTGGGCGCGACGATCTTGATCATCGCGATCTCGGCCTTGGCGACCTTGTTGCCCACCGTGTCCATCATGTAGGCGGCCTTGAGCGTCAGCAGGCGCGCCTGCTCGATCATGCAGCGCGACTCCGCGATGCGCTCCTGCGTGACGGTCTGCTGCGCAATCGTCTTGCCGAAGGCGGTGCGGGCGATGGCGCGCTCGCACAGCAGCTGCAGCGCGCGCTCGGCCGCGCCGATGCTGCGCATGCAGTGGTGGATGCGGCCGGGGCCGAGGCGGCCCTGCGCGATCTCGAAGCCACGGCCTTCGCCGAGCAGGATGTTGCCCACTGGCACGCGCACATTCTTCAGCTCCACTTCCATGTGGCCGTGGGGCGCGTCGTCGTAGCCGAACACGGACAGCGGGCGCAGCACCGTGATGCCAGGCGCATTGGCCGGCACGACGACCATGGACTGCTGCTCGTGGCGGCCGGCCTCGGCGTTGGTCTTGCCCATGACGATGTAGACGGCGCAGCGCGGGTCGCCGGCACCGGAGCTCCACCACTTGCGGCCGTTGATGACGTAGTCGTCACCGTCGCGCTCGATGCGGCATTCGATGTTGGTCGCGTCGCTGGATGCCACGGCCGGCTCGGTCATCAGGAAGGCCGAGCGGATCTCGCCGCGCAGCAGCGGCTCCAGCCACTTGTCCTTCAGCCCCTCGCTCGCATAGCGCTCCAGCGTCTCCATGTTGCCGGTGTCGGGGGCCGAGCAGTTGAACACCTCGGGCGCCCAGAACACGCGGCCCATGATCTCGCACAGCGGCGCGTACTCGAGATTGGACAGGCCCTCGGGCGCACGGCTGGACTTGGGCAGGAAGAGGTTCCACAGCCCGGCGGCGCGTGCCTTGGGCTTGAGTTCCTCGATGACCTTGGTGGGCACCCAGGGATTGCCGGCGCGGCGGTTGGCGGCCACCTCGTCGAGGTAACGCTTCTCGTTCGGGTAGATGTGCTCGTCGAAGAAGGCGAGCAGGCGCTCGCGCATCTGGGCGACCTTGGGGCTGTAGTCGAAGTTCATGGCGCGGCTCCTGATGGCAGGGCGCCAGTGTGGCCCAGCCGGATCGCCCAGCTTGTCGCCGAGGCGGCATGGCGCCTTGGCGACAACAATGCCGGCCATGCCCACACCCGACGCCGACCGCGAAGCCTTGCACCGCTGGGACATCCAGGCCCTGCGCGGCCTGGCCGTCGCCGGGGTGCTGCTGCAGCATGCCGCCCCCGGCCTCGTCCCCGGCGGCTATCTGGGCGTCGACCTGTTCTTCGTTATCTCGGGCTTTCTGATCACGGGCCAGGTGCTGGCCGGCATGCGTGCAGGCCGCTTCAGCGCGGCCGTCTTCTATGCGCGCCGCGCCCGTCGCCTGCTGCCGGCTGCCTACGTGGTGCTGGCGTTGACCCTGCTGGGCAGCCCCTGGTGGCTGGCGCCGCTGGAAGGCGCCGACCTGGCCCGCCAGCACTGGGGCGCACTGGGCTTCGTCAGCAATGTCGTGCTGTGGGCGCAGAGCGGCTATTTCGATGTCGCGGCCGAGCTCAAGCCCTTGCTGCATTTCTGGTCGCTGTCGTTGGAGGAGCAGTACTACCTGCTGCTGCCGCCGCTGCTGCTGGCCGTCGGCACCGGGCGGCGCGGCCTGGGCCTGATGGTGATGCTGACCGGTGCCAGCCTGCTGCTCGGCCTGGGCTTGCAACAGCACGACGCCAGCGCGGCCTTCTATCTGCTGCCGAGCCGCGCCTGGGAGCTGGGCATCGGCTCGCTGGCCGCCTGGGCGCATGCGGCGGGCTGGCGCGCGCCCTCGGTCGGGCGCTGGCCCGCGACGCTGCTGCTGCTGACCCTGCCGCTGTGGCCGCTGCCCGCCTGGGGTGGCATCGGCCATCCGGGTGCCAACGCGCTGCTGATCGGCCTGGCCACGGTGGCCGTGTTGCTCAGTGCAGGCCGGCCCAGGGCGCCACGTGCGCTGGCACCCGTCGTCGGCCTGGGCGACATCTCCTACTCCCTCTATCTGGTGCACTGGCCGCTGATCGCCTTCGTCAACAACGCCTGGGTGGGCGGGGACCATGCACCCGGCCTGGCCTGGGCCCGGGCGGCCACCGGCGTCATGTCGCTGCCGCTGGCCTGGCTGCTGTGGCGCGGCGTGGAGCAGACAACGCGGCGCTGGCCGCTGCCGCGCGGGCTGCGCGGCTGGGGCTGGGTGCTGCTGGCCACGGCCGTGCTCGCCCTGCTGCCGCTGATGAAGGCGCCCGCCTCTGCGGAACCGGACGCGCGCCGCCCCAACCACGGCTTCTCGGCCGGCTGCGACCAATGGGAACACTGGGTGGATATACCCGAGTGCCGCGATGCCTCGCAGCCCGGCTGGGCGGTGTGGGGCGACTCGTACGCGATGCATCTGGTGCCGGGTCTTGCCGCGGTGGCGCCCGGCCTGCTGCAGATCACCGAATCGTCCTGCGGGCCGCTGCCCGGCCTGGTGCCCTGGCGGCCCGATGCGCCGGCCGGCGCCAGCTTCACGCGTGACTGGGCGCGGCAGTGCGAGCGCTTCAACCGCTCGGTGCTGGCGGCGCTGACCCGGCCCGATGCGCCGGCCGTGGTGATGCTGTCCAGCCTGCTGACCCAATACCTCGGGCCGCCCGGCGGCCATCTGCTGCGCATCGACGGCGGACAGGAAAGCGAGGTGACCGCCACGCAGGCCGAGGACGAGCTGGTGGCCGCCGCGGCGCGGCTGGCGCAGGCCCTGCGCGCGCATGGCAAGCGGCTGGTCTGGGTGTCGCCGCCGCCCCGCGGCAGCTTCGATGCCGGCGCCTGCGTGGAGCGCCGCCAGCAAGGCCTGCTGACGCTGGGCGCGCCGGCCGATTGCCGCATCTCGCTGGCCGACGCGCCGCCACTGTCTCAGCGCGTCACGGCCCTTTTGAAGCGCTTCGAGCGCGAGGCCGATGTGCCGGTGCTGTGGCTGGACGCCTCGCTGTGCAGCGCCGGCGTCTGCCGCACGGCGGACAGCGACGGCCTGGCCTATTACCGCGATGTCGGCCACCTCAGCGTCGAGGGCTCACGCCGGCTGCTGCCGCAGGTCGCGGACCGGCGTCGCATCGAGGCGCTGGCGCGCTAGCCTGCCAGCAGTTTTTCCTCTGCCAGGGCCAGCCCCTCGGGCATGCCGCTGATGACCAGGGTGTCGCCGCCCGCCAGCGTTGCGCCGTCGACGAGCAGGCCCTTGCCGTTGGCGCGCCGCAGCGACACCACGGCGACGCCGAGGGCATGCAGGGCCAGGTCGTCCAGCAGCTTGCCGGCGTGCGGGCTGGCGGTGGGCAGGGTCACCGACGACAGGCGGGCCTGGTCGAGCTCGTCGACGGTGTCGTCATCGGCACCATGGAAATAGCCGCGCAGCAGGCCGTAGCGCTTGTCGCGCGCGTCGCGCGTGATGCGGATGACGCGGCGCATCGGCACGCCGACGAGGGCCAGCGCATGCGAAGCCAGCATCAGTGAGCCCTCGATGGCCTCGGGCACGACCTCGGTGGCGCCGGCGGCCTTGAGCTTCTCGAGGTCGGTGTCGTCAATGGTGCGCACGACGACGGGCACATGCGCCGCATGCGCGCGGACGAGGTCCAGGATCTTCAACGCCGACGGCGTGTCGTGATAGCTGACGACGACGGCGCTGGCCCGCGCCAGGCCGGCGGCCATCAGGCTCTGCACCTTGGCGGCATCGCCGAAGACGACGCTCTGCCCGGCCGCCGCGGCCTGGCGCACGCGGTCGGGGTCGAGGTCCAGGGCCATATAGGGGATGTGCTCGCCTTCCAGCAGCCGCGCCAGGTTCTGGCCCGAACGGCCGTAGCCGCAGATGATGACGTGGGCCTCGGACTGGATGCTCTTCTTGGCGATGGTGGTCAGCTGCACCGACTGCATCAGCCAGTCGCTGCTGGACAGCTTCATGACGATGCGGTTGCTGTACATGACCAGGATGGGCGTGATCAGCATGGACAGCACCATGCTCGCCAGCACCGGGCTGATCCATTGCGGCGCGATCAGGTTGTGCTGGGCGCCCAGCGTCAGCAGCACGAAGCCGAACTCGCCGGCCTGCGCCAGATAGAGGCCGGTGCGCAGGGCCACGCCCGGCGGCGACTTGAACAGCCGCGCCAGGCCGGCGATCAAGCCGAACTTGGCCAGCACCGGCAAGGCCGTCAGCAGGATGACCAGCCACCAGCTGTCCACCAGCGGGTGCCAATCGAGCTTCATGCCGATGGTGATGAAGAACAGGCCGAGCAGCACGTCGTGGAAGGGCCGGATGTCGGTCTCCACCTGGTGGCGGTACTCGGTCTCCGAGATCAGCATGCCGGCGACGAAGGCGCCCAGCGCCAGGCTCAGGCCGGCGTGCTCCGTCATCCAGGCCAGGCCCAGCGTGACGAGCAGCAGGTTGAGCATGAAGAGCTCGTCGCTCTTGCGGCGGGCCACCAGCGTCAGCCACCAGCGCATCAGCTTCTGGCCGCCGTAGAGCAGCAGGCCCAGCAGCACCACGGCCTTCAGCCCGGCCCAGGCCAGCGCCTCGGCCATCGCTCCGCCGCTGCTGTTCAGCGCGGGGATCAGCACCAGCAGCGGCACCACGGCCAGATCCTGGAACAGCAGCACGCCCATGACGAGCTTGCCGTGCGGGCTCTCCAGCTCCAGCCGCTCCGCCATCAGCTTGACGACGATGGCCGTCGAACTCATGGCCATGGCCGCGCCCAGCATCAGCGCGCCCTCCCAGCGCAGGTCCCAGGCCCGGCCCAGCAGCGTCAGGCCCGTCATCAGCAGCGCGTTGCCGACCAGCGCACCGGCGATGGTCAGCACCACCTGGAACATGCCCAGCCCGAAGACGGCCGTCTTCAGCGCGCGCAGCTTGGGCAGGTTGAACTCCAGCCCGATGGCGAACATCAGGAAGACGACGCCGAATTCCGCCAGGTACTGGATGCTGGCCGAGTCGTGCGCCAGGGCCAGCGCGTTCGGGCCGATCAACACGCCGACGGCCAGGTAGCCCAGCATGGGGGGCAGCTTCAGGGACCGGCAGACGACCACGCCGAACACTGCGGCGACTAGATAGAGCAGGGCGAGGTCGAGGGAGGTCACGGGGCAATCGTATGCGGAGGGCGGGGGCGGCCGTGCCCGGAAGCGCCGGGCGTGAAATCCGGCACTGGAAACCGGTCCCATGCATTGCGTGCATGGGCGCATACGCAGTTGGCTAGACAAGTCGTGGCGAGGAGACGGGCCTTCGCGATACCGTTCGGCCCACTAAAAGTTACGGAGCATTTCATGCCCAACCTGTCGTTTGTTTCGCCCACGCGCAACAGCCCGTGGGGGACCTATCTGTCGCAGATCGACGCCGTGGAGCCCTATCTGGGCAACCTCAGCCGCTGGGTCGAGACCCTGCGCCGCCCCAAGCGCGCCCTCATCGTCGACGTCCCCATCGAGCTGGACAACGGCACCATCGCCCACTACGAGGGCTACCGCRTCCAGCACAGCCTGACGCGCGGCCCCGGCAAGGGCGGCGTGCGCTACCACCCGGACGTGACGCTGGAAGAAGTGATGGCCCTGTCGGGCTGGATGACGATCAAGAACGCGGCCGTCAACCTGCCCTATGGCGGCGCCAAGGGCGGCATCCGCCTGGACCCCGCGCTGCTGTCGATGAAGGAGCTGGAAAAGGTTACGCGCCGGTACACCAGCGAGATCGGCATCATCATCGGCCCCAACCAGGACATCCCGGCGCCCGACGTCAACACCAACGGCAAGATCATGGCCTGGATGATGGACACCTATTCGATGAACGTCGGCGCCACGGCGACCGGCGTCGTCACGGGCAAGCCCATCGAACTGGGCGGCTCGCTGGGCCGCGTGGCCGCCACCGGCCGTGGCGTCTTCGTCGTCGGCCGTGAAGCCATGCGCCGCCTGAACATCGACATGGAAGGCGCCCGCATCGCCGTGCAGGGCTTCGGCAACGTCGGCTCCATCGCCGCCAAGCTGTTTGCCGCCAACGGCAGCAAGATCGTCTGCGTGCAGGACCACACCGGCACCATCGTCAACCACAACGGCTTCGACATGCAGAGCCTGCTCGATCATGTGGCCCAGACCCGCGGCGTGGCCGGCTTCAAGGGTGGCGACATGATCGCCAACGAGGACTTCTGGGACATCAAGAGCGACATCCTGATCCCGGCCGCGCTGGAAGGCCAGATCACCGCCGAGCGCGCCCAGCGCATCCAGACCCGCCTGGTGCTGGAAGGCGCCAACGGCCCGACCACGCCCGACGGCGAGGCCGTGCTGGCCGACCGCGGCATCGTCGTCGTGCCCGACGTGATCGCCAACGCCGGCGGCGTGACGGTGTCCTATTTCGAGTGGGTGCAGGACTTCTCGTCCTTCTTCTGGACCGAGGACGAGATCAACGTCCGCCTGGACAAGATCATGATCGGCGCCTTCAAGCACATCTGGGAAACCGGCGAGCACCACAAGATCCCGCTGCGCACCGCCGCCTTCACGGTGGCCTGCACGCGCGTTCTGCAGGCGCGCGAGGAACGAGGCTTGTACCCGTAAGCCGCGAGCACGGGCTGTCCGGGAGGGCGGCCCGCTGCCGTCGCAGGCGCTGCACCAACCGCAGGACGGATACTGCTGCGCCAAGGAAGCAGCGCCAAGACGATCGATGAGCCACAAGCCCACCACCGTGAACGAGCTGGGCGAGTTCACGGTCCTCATCGATGTGCGCTCCCCGGCCGAATACGCACTCGACCATCTGCCCGGCGCCATCAACTGCCCGGTGCTGGACGACGAGGAGCGCCGCATCGTCGGCACCATCTACGTCCAGACGTCGGCCTTCGAGGCGCGCAAGATCGGTGGTGCCATGGTGGCGCGCAACATCGCCCGCCACCTGGACGAACGCTTCCGCGACAAGCCCAAGGACTGGCGCCCCCTGGTCTATTGCTGGCGCGGCGGCATGCGCAGCGGCAGTTTCGTCAACTGGCTGCGGCTGGTGGGCTGGGACGCCCAGCAGCTCAAGGGCGGCTACAAGGCCTGGCGTGCCCATGTCATCGAACAGATTGCGTTGCGCGCGCCGCAGCTCGACCTGCGCGTGCTCTGCGGCCCGACGGGCAGCGCCAAGACGCGCGTGCTGCAGGCCCTGGCTGAGCACGGCGAGCAGGTGCTCGATCTCGAAGACCTGGCGGCGCATCGCGGTTCGGTGCTCGGGGCCATGCCCGGCAGGCCGCAGCCGTCGCAGAAGGGCTTCGAGACGCAGTTGATGCAGGGCCTGGCCGGTTTCGACCTGGGCCGCCGCGTCTGGGTCGAGGCCGAAAGCCGGCGCATCGGGCGCATCACCGTGCCCGAGCCGCTGCTGCAGCGCCTGCGCGAGAGCCCCGTCGTCGAGATCGACGCCTCGCCCGCGGCCCGGCTCGACTATCTGCTGCGTGACTACGCCTGGCTGGGCGACGACCCGCAGGCCCTCGCCGACAAGCTCGGCACGCTGCGCGAGCTGCTGCCCAAGGAGGTGCTGGCCGAGTGGCAGGACTGGGCGCTGGCGGGTGAGCTGCCGCCGCTCTTCGAAGCGCTGATGGCCAGGCACTACGACCCGCTGTATGCCCGCTCGCAGGGGCGGCATCTGGCGGGCCTGCCTGACGCCCAGCGCCTGCAATGCGAGGATCTGTCGGATGACGGCATCCAGGCCCTGGCCCGTCGCATCGCTTCACTGCCCTAGGCCACTTCCATGACCCCAACCTCCACCACGCCCCCGGTGCCACGCCTGACTTCGCTGTCGCATGGCGGCGGCTGCGGCTGCAAGATCGCCCCCGGCGTCCTGAGCGAGATCCTGAAGAGCGTGCGCAACTTCCCGGCGCCCAAGGAACTGCTGGTCGGCATCGAGACCGCCGATGACGCCGCCGTCTACCAGCTGACCGACGAGATCGCGCTGATCGCCACCACCGACTTCTTCATGCCCATCGTCGACGACCCCTTCGACTTTGGCCGCATCGCGGCGACCAACGCCATCAGCGACGTTTATGCCATGGGTGGCAAGCCCATCATGGCGCTGGCCCTGGTCGGCATGCCCATCAATGTGCTGCCGGTCGACGTCATCGGCAAGATCCTGGCAGGTGGCGAGTCGGTCTGCGCCGCCGCCGGCATCCCGATCGCCGGTGGCCACACCATCGACTCGGTCGAGCCTATCTACGGCCTGGTCGCCCTGGGCGTCGTGCACCCCCAGCGCGTCAAGCGCAATGCCGACGCCCGGCCGGGCGACCGGCTGGTGCTGGGCAAGCCGCTGGGCGTGGGGGTGCTGTCGGCGGCCTTGAAGAAGGAGGCTCTCGGCGCCGACGGCTATGCCCAGATGATCGCCACCACGACCCAGCTCAACACCCCGGGGCCGGAGTTGGCGGCGCTGGCGGGCGTCCATGCGATGACCGACGTCACCGGTTTCGGCCTGGCCGGCCACGCGCTGGAGCTGGCTCGCGGCGCCCAGGCCGGTGTCGAGATCGACTGGGCCAGCGTGCCCCTGCTGCCCCTGGCCCGTGCGCTGGCCGAACGCGGCATGGTGACGGGCGCCTCCGGGCGCAACTGGGCCGGCTATGGCGCGGACGTGCAGCTGCCCGCGGATTTCACGGCCACCGACCGCGCGCTGCTGACCGATCCCCAGACCAGTGGCGGCCTGCTGGTGTCCTGCGATGCCGGTTCTGTGGCCGAGGTGCTGGCCGTGTTTCGCGCCCATGGCTTCGAGGCCGCGGCGGAAATCGGTGGTGTGGTGGCCCAGGGCCCGGGCGGCCTGCGGCTGAGGTAGGTACGTAGGCACAATTCTGTCATCCCGGATGGACAGGCTGCGGCCAGCGGGCACAGTGCTGAAGCCTTCGTCATGACACCCGACCTGCCCGATTCCCCACCCGCCGGCCCTGACTGCCTTGGTCGCCGCCAACTGCTGCGCGGCGCGCTGGCCACGGCATTGCCGGCCCTGGGCCTGCCCGCAGCGGCGGCGCCGGGCCCGCTGATCGTCGGCGGCCTGCCGGTCACCTGCAATCTGACGTTGCCCATCGCCTGCTCGGCACGCATGGCGTCCAACAAGACGGCCGGCAGCTCGGCCTTCCAGTTCGAATACAGCAAATACAACGGCTGGCCCGAGATCAAGGAATCGCTGATGACGGGCGGCATCCAGGCCGCCTACATGCTGGCGCCCCTGGTCATGGACCTGGCCGACAAGAAGATCCCGGTCAAGGTCGTGTCCCTGGGCCACCGTTCGGGCGCCGTCATCATGGTGCGCACCGATTCGCCCTACAAGAAGTTCAAGGACCTGACGGGCAAGCGCATCGCCATCCCCAGCCGCTTTGCGGTGGACTTTCTGTTCCTGCGCAAGATGCTGGCCCAGGAAGGCATGACGCCCAAGGACATCCAGATCGTCGAGATGCCGCCGCCCGACATGCCGGCGGCCCTGTTCGCCAAGGCCGTGGACGCCTACTGCACCGGTGAGCCCTTTGGCGCCGCCGCCCAGCGTGCCGGCTATGCCAAGCCGCTGCGCATGACGCGCGACGAATGGCGCAACTACATCTGCTGCGTGCTGACGGTGCGCGAGGAACTCATCAAGGACAACCGGCCGCTGGTGCAGAACCTCGTCGACCATGTGCAGGGCGCCGGCAACTGGCTGGACCTGGGCGCCGCCAACCGCGAGAAGGCCATCCAGATCGCCGCCGGCCGCAAGTTCTTCAACCAGGATCCCAACATCCTGCGCTTCGTGATGGAGAACCCGACGGACCGCGTCACCTACGGCGACCTGCGCATGATCCGTGCCGAATTCGACGAGCTGATGCAGCTGTCCATCGAGGCCGGCACCATCAAGCAGCCGATCGCCTACGAGAAATACGTCGACGACAGCTTCGTCAAGGCGACCAAGGCGGCGCCCATCGCGATATGAAGCGTCGCGCCCTGTTGCTGGCCTCGCTGCCACTGCCCGCCCTGGCCGCAACCGAGAGGCTGAAGGCCGGTGTTTTCGAGCCCGCCCAGGCCGCGCCTGAGTTCGCGCTCAAGGGCAGCGACGGCGGCGCGCTGAATCTCGCCCGCTTCAAGGGCAAGCTGGTGCTGCTGGTGTTCGGCTTCACGAACTGCCCCGAGGTCTGCCCGACGACGCTGGCCACTCTGGCACAGGCACGCAAGCAGCTGGGCTCGGACGCCGCCGATGTGCAGGTCGTCTATGTGACGGTGGACCCCGAGCGCGACGACGTGAATCGCATCCGCCAATACCTCGAAGCCTTCGACAAGAGCTTTGTCGGCGGCACCGAGACGCCGGACAAGCTGGCCGCCATGCGCAAGCGCTATGGCGTCGTCGCGGAGAAGATCGCCGCCAAACAGCCCAATGCCTACGGCATGAACCACTCCACGTCGGTCTGGCTGATCGACCGCACGGGCAAGCTGCGGGCCATGATGCCCTATGGCCACGAGGCCAAGGACTTCGTGCATGACCTCCAGCTGCTGCTGGCTTCGAAGTGAAGCGCTGGCTGTGGCCGCTGCCGGTGGTGGCGCTGGCGCCGCTGGCCTGGGCTGCATTCGCTCCGCTTGAACTCGCCACGCGCGACGAGTTGTTCGAGATCCCCAAGGGCACCTATGCCCGGCGCATGGCCGGCGACAAGGTCGAGATCCTGCCCGACACCATCCACCTGACGCTGGGCCTGAACGACCAGCTGCTGCTGCGCAACCACGACGAGGTGCCCCAGCAGTTCGGCCCCGTCCTCATCATGCCGGGGCAGAGCTTTCGCCTGCCCTTCGAGGTCGCCTCGACCTACAGCTTTGCCTGCAGTGCCCATGCCAGCGGCCAGATGGCCGTCGTCGTCGCGCCCACGCCCGCGGCCGGCTGGCCGCGGCTGCAATGGCGCTGGCGGCACTGGAAGAACAACAAGACCTCCACGGAGACCGTCACTTGAACTCACGCCTGGCCAAGATATGGCCGCCATTGGCCGTCATCGCCGTCGTCATCGGCTTCTGGTGGTGGATCGTCGTCCACAACGAGAGCCCCATCTTCCCGACGCCCTGGCAAGTCGTCACCGGCACGCTGGAGCTGGCCCAGGACGGCACGCTGTGGGAGCACATCACCGCGTCGCTGATGCGCGTGGGCATCGGCTTCGGCCTGGCCATGCTGGTGGGTATTCCGCTGGGCCTGTGGATGGGCTGGGTGGCCGGCGCCTACCGCACCTTCAACCCCATCTTCCAGATGCTGCGGCCGATCTCGCCGATCGCCTGGATCCCGCTGGCCATCCTGTGGTTCGGCGTCGGTGACACCTCGCCCATCTTCCTGATCTTCATCTCCTCGGTCTTCCCGCTGATCGTGCAGACGACCTCGGGCGTGCACACGATAGACCGCCGTTACTTGCGCGCGGCGGCCAACTTTGGCGTCACGCGCGGCGTGCTGTTCCGTCGCGTCGTCATCCCGGCCGTGCTGCCGGAAATCATCATCGGCATGCGCATCGGCATCGGCGTGGCCTGGCTGGTGGTCGTGGCGGCCGAGATGATCGCGCTGCGCTCGGGCCTGGGCTATCTCATCATGGACTCGCGCAACGCCGGCAACCGCTATGACCTCGTCATCGCCGCCATGATCATCATTGGCGTCATCGGCCTCATGCTGGACGGCGTCACGCGCCTGCTCGAGAAACTCAAAACGGTGCGGTGGCGCTATGTCAGATAACAAGACTCCAAAGATTGCCGTCAAGGGCCTGACCAAGAGCTTCAAGGCCGCCAAGGGTGGGCAGCTGCCCGTCATCGAGGGCGTGGACTTCGAAGTCGCCGAAGGCGAATTCGTCGCCATCGTCGGCCCCTCGGGCTGCGGCAAGTCAACGCTGATGAACATCCTCGCCGGCTTCGAGAAGCCCGGTGGCGGTTCGTTGCACATCGACGGCAAGCCCCATCCAGGCCCCAGCCCGCAGGGCATCGTCATCTCGCAGTACGGCTCGGTCTTCCCCTGGCTGACCGTGCAGCAGAACCTGATGTTCGGCCTGACCGGCCAGGAGCATGGCGTCGATGCCGAGCGCGTCAAGCTGGCCGATCACTACGCCGCCATGGTCGGGCTCAAGGGCTTCGAGGGCGCCTACCCGCACGAGCTGTCGGGCGGCATGCTCAAGCGCGTGGAGCTGGCACGCGCCTTCATCGTCAAGCCCGAGATCCTGTATCTGGACGAGCCCTTCTCGGCCCTGGACGCGCTGATGAATCTGCGCATGCGCAACGAGCTGCTGCGCATCCTGGCCGAAGAAAAGCATACGGTGCTGCTCATCACCCACGACGTCGACGAGGCCCTCTACATGGCCGACCGCATCCTCGTGCTGTCGCCGCGACCCACGCGCATCCAGGCCCGTTTCGAGCTGGACATGCCGCACCCGCGGCGCCTCATCAGCCCCGAAATGGATCAGTTGCGCGAGGCCATCCTGAAAGAGCTCGGCTTGGAGATGCCAGCCTGATCAGCCCTTGAGGACGGCACCGGTGCTGTCCAGCACCCGCAGCGTCACGGGAATCGCCGGCGCCACGCTCTGCGTGACGGTGCAGTAGTCCTCGAAGGTGTCGAGCACGCGCTGGATGTGGCCGAGCTCACCCGCCGGCTTGCCCAGGTGCAGGTCCACCTCGAGCCCCTGTACGCGGTTGCGCCCACGCTCGTTGCGGCCCACGCTCGCCTTGACCTCGGTGCGCAGCGGCGAGGGGTCGTCCTTGTACTTCTGGCAGGCGAACCACAGCGAAGCGCTGAGGCAGTTGCCCACCGCCGAGGCCAGCAGCTCGACGGGGTCGGGACCGAGACCGGTACCGAAGGGCACGGGCTCGTCAGACAGCAGCACCGGGATGTCCGGCGAGTAACGGTGTTCGAACTGATAGCCCTGACGCTGGGTCAGGGTGACGCTGGGGTTGTCCATTGAAGCCTCCTGGGGTGGAGGCGATTCTCAGCGCAGGTCGTCGGTCTCGAAATAGATCTCGATCAAACCCTTGGCCTTGAAGGCCCGCCGCACGGCCGCGTTAGGCCTAGCGATGCCCTGAAGCGTCACGTCGACCTCGCCCTTCACCTCCGGCGCTTGCAGGCGCACGATATGGTCGAAGTCCGGCCGGCGATCGATGGTCTTGACCGCGAACCACTCGCTGCCCTTGCCGATCAATCGGTAGCGCCCGTTCGGGGCCTCGCGCTCGGCGGCGCTGAGGCGGCGGAACAGCAGCACCTCATCGACAACGACGCGCTGCTCAACGGCCTGCGGCTTGCCGCCACGTTCGAAGTGGCCCTCGAAGAAGCGCGCCTTGAACTCGCGCAGCGGCTTGGTGTGGCCCGGCGTGAAGCGCAGCAGGTCGAAGGCTTCGGGGTCGAAGGTCCACAGCCGGGGCTTGCGCGCCAAGGTCTCGCGCAACGCCTTGTCGGCGGCCCCATCGGCCAGGTGGAAGCGCAGCAGCACCTGGCTGTCGTGCGGCGTGTGGAACATCGGCAGGTGCGAGGCATACAGGCCCTCGCGGCCGCCGAAGACGGCCATGCCGTGGCCGCCGAAAGCGGATTCAGCGGTCTCTTCGGCGCGAGCCAGCAGGGGCAAGGCCGCCAGGGTCAACAGTGCGCGGCGCTTCATTCGGCGGCCTCCACGATGAGCTTGCCGCGGTGGTCGCTGGTGAACAGGCTCTGCAGCGTCGCGGGCAGCTTCTCGAAGCCCTTGACGACGGTCTCCGCGAAGACGATCTCGCCTCGCTGCACCATGGGCCCGACGATGCGCAGCATCTCGTCCATGCGGTGGAGGTAGTCGCGGGCCAGCATGCCCTGGATGGTGGCGCGCTGGTAGAGCATGTGGTGCAGGAATCGCGGCCCCAGTTCGGGCGCGTCCAGGCCGCCCGAGTACTGGCTGATGGCGCCGCAGATGACGATGCGGGCGCGGCGGTTGATCAGCGGAATGACGGCGTCGGTGATCCAGCCGCCGACATTGTCGAAATAGACGTCCACGCCGCCCGTCAGCGCCTTGATCTCGTTCGCGAGCGACTCGGTATCGGCATGCGCCTTGTAGTCCACCGCCCAGGTCAGGCCCAGCTGGTCACGCAGCCACTCACACTTGGCCGCGCCGCCGGCAATGCCGAGCACGCGGCAGCCATTCTTCAGTGCGAATTGCGCGACCAGCGAACCCACCGCCCCCGCCGCGCCGGAGACGACGACGACCTCGCCCGCCTTCGGAACTCCCGATTCCATCAGCCCGAACCAGGCCGTGCGGCCCGGCATACCCAGCACGCCGATGGCCGTGGACGGCGGCGCCAGTGCCGGGTCGAGCTTGCGCAGCACCGAGTGGTGGACGCGCGCATGCGTCTGCCAGCCCAGCATGCCTTCGACCCGATCGCCTTCCACCAGCGTCGGCACTGAAGACGCCAGTACGCGGGCGACGACGCCGGCCGTCTGCACCGTGTCCAGCGCATGCGGCAGTTCGTTGTAGGTCGGCTTGAGCGACTGGTTGATGCGCATATACGGATCCACCGACCACCAGCGCGCTTCCACCAGCACCTCGCCGGCCGACAGCGCGGTGGCCAGCGGCGTGGTGACCAGTTCGTAATGCTCGGGGCCGACCAGGCCCTCGGGATGGCGGCGGTAGAGCCACTGGCGGTTGTCGATGAAGGCGTCCATGGCGGCGATTCTTCTCCCCTGGACGTTTCTCGTGAAGCAAAACAAAGTCGACAATCGATGCCCAGCAAGACACGAAACCATGGACATCGCCGATCTGCGCAGCTTCCTCGTCATCGCCCGCCACGCCAATCTGCGCGCGGCGGCCGATGAGTTGCACCAGACGCCGTCGGCCCTGTCCAAGGCCGTCAAGCGGCTGGAAACCTCGCTGGCCACGCCCGTCTTCGACCGCATCGGCAAGGCCATACGCCTGAACGCCGCCGGCGAGCGCCTGTGTGAGCGCGCGCTGGCCCTGACCACTCTGGCCGATCAGACGGAGGCCGAATTTCGTGGTGTGAGCCTGCGCTCACATTGCCGTTTGCTGGCGCCGGCTGTGCTGCAGTGGGGATTCGGTGCCGCTATTGCAGCGCGGCTGCCGGGCTTCGGGCTTGCCTTCGTGACCTTGTTCGAGGACGCCGCCCTGGCGGCATTGGCCCGCGGCGAGGGCGACCTGGCCCTGGTCACCGGTGTCGCACTGGAGGCCGCGCTGCCCGCCGGCCTGCAGGCCCTGCGGCTTGGCGAGATCCGCATGCAGCTCGCCGCCGGCACCGGCCACCCGCTGGCCGGCCGCAGTGAAGTGCCGATGGCCGAGGTGCTGCAACACGACTTCGCCTGCCCACAACGCTCGATGTTCTGCGGCCTGGAGCGCGGCAGCCGCGCCGACGGCTGGCGCGACGACCGCCTGCCGCGGCGCATCCGCTTCTGGCTGGACGACCTGCAACTGCTGATCAGCCTGGTACGCAGCCGCCAGGCCCTGGCCTATCTGCCCGATTTCGCCCTCGCTGAAGCACCCGACCTGGTGCGCCTGACGGTGCCCGACTGCCCCTACGAATGCGTGGAGCAGGTCCATCTGGTGTGGCGCCCGGCGACGGCCAGCGGCGGGCTGGCGGGCCTGATGGCGGCGCTCTGAAACCCCTGTCATCGCGGGCCGTGGGCGCCGCGTTGCCGGCCATCACCCCTCGCTGCCGCCGACAACGGAATAATCCCCCCATGCCTCGCCTCCTCTCCCTTGCCCTGCCCGCACTGCTGGCCCTGCTGCTGGCCGGCTGCAGCGGTCTGCCTTCGCGGTCGACCAAACCCGAGAAGTCGGTCTACCAGGGCGAGAGCTTTGCCGCCGAGGAGACCTTCTCGCGGCTGTTCGATGCCAATGTCGAGGACACCTGCGAGGCGGCCCGGCGCGCCCTGCTCAGCCAGGGCTATGTCATCAGCAAGGCGGCCAGCGGCGTCGTGCAGGGCGCCAAGCATTTCCAGCCCGCGGGCGAGGTGCATGTCGAGATCGCCTTCAACGTCGTCTGCGTCGGTGACGGCCCCAAGCAGCAGATCGCCACCGCCTATGTCAGTGCACAGCAGGACCGCTACGCGCTGAAGAAGAGCAACCAGGCCGCCAGCCTGGGCGTCAGCGCGTTGGGATCCATCTCGGTGCCGCTCTCGTCCAGCGACGACGCCCTCGTCAAGGTCGCATCCGAGACGATTCCCGCCGGCGAGTTCTACGACCGCTTCTTCACGCTGATGCAGCGCATGCTGCGCGAGAACACGGCTTCGCGCTGACGGCGCCGACGTCAAAAATCACATTGGAATAAGTCATTTCTTAGGCATTGCGTCACAACCGCGCGAGCTTGCCCCCGCCTAGGATGGGTTCGCCATGGCCGAGCCCCTGCCCCCTTTCGTCCTGCCTGCTGCGCCCGGCTGGCGACCGCTGGCGGACTTCAGGCGGCTGATCGACGCCGCCTGGAAGGTGCCGGGCGACGCCGCGGAAGCGGCGCGGCTGCGCGGTGATCAATGGCGGGCCGTCGTCGACCAGTTGCCCGCTTCGGTCGTGGCCACGGCCATCGCCATCGGCCTGCTGCTGGTGTCGCTGGACGAACGTGCCGAGCTGGCCCATCTCGGGCCCGCGCTGATCGGACTGGTGGCCCTCAACGGCTTCAATTTCGTGCTGTGGTGGCATGAGCGCCACCAACGCGCGCCCGACGCACCGCCGCGCGGCATCCGGGCCGGGCTGCTGCTGGCCCTGGACCTGTTCATCGGCGGCGTGCTGGACGTGGTGCTGATGCTGCAGGTCGCCCAGCAGGTGCAGCCGAACCTGCACGCCCCCCTGGTCGCCACGGCTGCGGGCGCCATCGCAGCCGCCGCCTGGATGTTCGCGCTGCTGCCCGTCGTGGCCATCGCCTGGGTGCTGGGCGCCTGTGGCACGCTGAGCGTCGGCATCGCGCTGCTGCCCCTGCCCTGGATGAACGGCCTGCTGCCGCTGCTGCCGCTCTACGCCATCGTGCTGTGCATGGCGACCCTGCTGAACGCCCGCCTCTTCCTGCTGGGCCGGCACGCCCAGCACGAGGCCGCACGCGACCGGCTGACCGTGTCGCTGCTGCTGCGCGACTTCGAACACCATGCCAGCGACTGGCTGTGGGAGCTGGGCCACGACGGCCGGCTGCGCCACGTATCGCAGCGCATGGCCGAGCGCCTGGGCCGATCGGCACAAGATCTCATCGGCGAGCCGCTGCTGGCGCTGCTGGCCCGCCACCTGCCCGCCAACAACGCCGAGGCCCAGCAGCGCCTGGATCGCCTGGGCGACGCCCTGCTGGGGGCCGAGCCGCTGAGCGATCACGCCCTGCATCTGCAGGTCGGCGGCGAAGACGTCTGGTGGGCGCTGAGCGGGCGGCGACTGGAAGGCGACGGCGGCTGGCGCGGCGTGGGCAGCGACGTCAGCGAGGTGCGCGCGCGCGAACGCGAACTGCTGCGCCTGACCGACCAGGACACCGTCACCGGCCTGGCCAACCGCCACCAGTTCCACCGCCGCCTGGCCCTGTATCTTGGTGGCGGCGGACCGGTCTCGCCCTGCACGGTGCTGCTGCTCGACCTGGACTGCTTCAAGCAGGTCAACGACAGCCTCGGCCATGCCGCTGGCGACCACCTGCTCGCCGCCGTGGGCGAGCGGCTGCGCGACAGCCTCGCCGCCCGGCGCGGCAACGGCGACCTCGTCGCACGCCTGGGTGCCGACGAATTCGCGGTGCTGCTGCGCGGCGAGCTCAGCCCCGAAGCGACGCAGCGCCTGGGCAAGCAGTTGCGCTCGGCGCTGCGCGTGCCGGTGGCCATCGCCGGCCACGAGATCGATGTGCGTGTCAGCATCGGCGCGGCCTGCGCACCGCGCCACGCCCAGGCGGCCGACCCGCTGCTGCGCGCGGCCGACCTGGCCCTGTTCGCCGCCAAGGCCGCCGGGCGCGACCGCCTCGTGCTCTACGAACCGGCCCTGCAGCAGGAAGCCCAGGACCGCCTCGCGCTGCTGGCCGACCTGCGCCTGGCGCTGGACGAGGGTCAATTGGAGATGCACTACCAGCCGCAGATCGAGCTCGCCACCGGCAAGCTGCTCGGCTTCGAGGCGCTGATGCGCTGGCGCCACCCCACCCGCGGCCTCGTGCCGCCGGCCGTCTTCATCCCGCTGGCCGAAGACAGCGGACTCATCATTGCCATCGGCGCCTGGGCCCTGCTGAGGTCCTGCCGCGACGCCGCGCGCTGGCCGGGCGAGTTGCGCGTGGCCGTCAATGTGTCGGCGCTGCAGTTCGAGCGCAGCCCCATCGAGCTGCATGTGCTGGAGGCGCTGGAGCGCAGCGGCCTGCCCGCCGACCGCCTGGAGATCGAGCTGACCGAATCGGCGCTGCTGAAGGACGCCCAGCACGCCATCGACCTGCTGACCCGGCTGCGCGCGCTGGGTGTGCGCATCGCGCTGGACGACTTCGGCACCGGCTTCTCGTCGCTGGCCTATCTGCGCCGCCTGCCGCTGGACCTGCTCAAGATCGACCGCGCCTTCATCGCCGACCTCGACCACCCGCGCGCCGGCCCGACGGCGCGTGCCATCGTCTCGGCCATCCACGAACTCGCCCACGCCCTGGGCCTGCACACGGTGGCCGAAGGCATCGAGACGGCCGAACAGCAGCAGGTGCTGGCCGAGCTGGGCTGCGACCTGGGTCAAGGCTTCCTCTACGCCCAGGCGCTGCCGCGCGATGCCACGCAGGCCTTCGTCGAACTGGCCCACCGCCAGGGCCTGGGTGCCGCCCGCGAGGCCCACCTCGACTCCGTCAACCCGCCGCTGACAGTCTGGCCATCGACACGGCTGCAGCTGCGCAACCTGCTGCAGCTGCCGGATACGCGCTTCAGCGGCGGCGAGTCCTGAACCCGCGTCAGGGCTGACGGTTGCCGCCCGCGATGCGGGCCAGTTCGCCACTGGACACGGCCGCCTTCATCGCGACCGACAGCCGCTGCGCCAGTGCCTGCTGGCCCGGCGCAACCCAGACATGCAGATTGACGCGCGCCAGCACGCTGCGGTGCAGGGCCACGCCGTTGACCTTGGTCGGCGGGCCGTAGTCGCGCTCGACGTTCAGCAGACAGAGGTCGACGCGCTGCACCGCCACCATGCCCAGGCAGGCCTCGGCGCTGCTCGTGACCTCGACACCGCTGCGGCCGGCCAGCGTCAGCTCGACGGCCTTGATGCCGCGCACATGGGCCACGCTCAAGCTGCCCAGCTCCGCCCAGGAGGTGGGGGCCAGCGCCGGCGAGCGGCTGAAGGCCATGATGGTGGTGCTGAGCAGATGCGGGTCGACACGGATCGCGCCGGGCACGACCTGGCCGAACAGCGGCATGCGCAGCATGTCGGCGTCGTAGAGGCCGGCCGTGAAGCTGGCCAGCGCCCGGCCGACCGGCTCGCGCGCCAACGTGTAGCTCAGGCCGGCATGGCGCATGACCAGCGCGATGGCGGCATCGGCAATCTCGTTGCCGCGTGCCGACGCCGCGGGGCTGACGATCAGGCGCACCGGCTCCGCGATGGGCGCCGCGCCGGCCAGGCCGGCCCATGGCAGCAGGCAGGCAGCCCATCGGGCAAGGCAGCGGCGCAACATGGAGCCATCATCACGCAAGGCCGGTCGCCGCGGCGCAAAGAAACCGCCTTCGTACCTCGGTACCGACACCTCCCCCGATCCAGGGGTTTGCCACCGGTTTGCAGGACAACCCTGGATTGCAACCCAGGGTCGCGGCGCCCAAGCTCTGGGCACCGGAGGGATTCCGGACAAGGAGTGACCCATGAGAACACTGGCTCCCCTCGCGGCCCGCCTGGCCGTCGCTTGCCTCACCCTGGCGCCCCTGCTGGCCGAAGCTCAGGTCGCGCCACCCGGCTGCGGCGCGTCAGGCGCCGCCCCCTGCCCGGTGCCGGAGCCCGCCAGTTGGCCGCTGGTGGCACTCGCCCTCGGCGTGCTGGTCGCGGTGAAGTTCATCAAGCGCAAATAAAGCCACCCGCCGGTCTCGCCACGAGACCGGCCCGCCCCGTGGATTCAACCGGAGGTGACGGCGAGCTGCGCGGCTCGGCGCGCTTTGCCGTGGGCGAAGCGTCCGCGCGCAGACGGTGGCGCACCCTTCAATTCGCGAGTCGCCTGGCCCTTGCGGTCAGCAACTCGCGCTGCATGTCGTTGTCCGTCAATTCAGCCGCGCGCAGATAGGCCTCACGTGCCTCGCCGGCGCGGCCCAGGCGCTCCAGCACGTCGGCCTGCGCGCCAGCCAGGAAGGGGTAGCGCTGCAGCTGCGGCTCGGCCGCCAGCGCCTGCAGCAGCGGCCATGCAAGCGCGGGCCCGTCGGCGAAGCTGATGGCCACCGCACGGTTCAGCGCCACGACGGGCGAGGGGTTGAGCGCGAGCAGGCGGTCGTAGCCGCCGACGATGGCGTGCCAGTCGGTGTCCTCGGCCCGCGCCGCGCGCGCATGGCAGGCCGCGATCGCTGCCTGCAGTGAATAGGGGCCGGGCTCGCCCAGGCTCAGCGCGCGCTCGAGGGCGGTCAGGCCGCGGCGGATCAGCAGCTGGTCCCAGCGGCGGCGGTCCTGGTCGGGCAGCAGCACGGGCCGGCCCTGCGCGTCCAGCCGCGCGGGCAGGCGCGAGGCCTGGATCTCCAGCAGCGCGGCCAGGCCGTGCACCTCGGCATCGCCGGGCAGCAGATGCTGCAGCTGGCGCACCAGCCGCAGGGCTTCGTCGCAAAGGGCGGGCCGCAGCAGGCTGGCACCGCTGCCGGCGCTGTGGCCCTCGTTGAAGATCAGGTAGACGACGGCCAGCACGGCGCCCAGGCGCTGCTCGCGCTCCTCGGGACCGGGCAACTCGTAGGCCTGGCCATTGAGGGCCTTCTTGGCACGCACGATGCGCTGGGCCACCGTGGCCTCGGGCTGCAGGAAGGCGCGCGCGATCTCGGCCGTCTCCAGGCCGCCGAGCAGGCGCAGCGTCAACGCCACCTGGGCCTCGCGGGGCAGCACCGGGTGGCAGGCGATGAAGATCAGGCGCAGCAGCTCGTCGCCGATCTCGGCCTGGTCGCGCGCGGCGTCCAGGTGGTCGACGAAATCGGGCACGACATGGGTGCCGGCGGCTTCGTCATCGGCCGCGAGGTGTTCGTGCTCGCGCTCCAGCATGGCGCGGCGGCGCAGCCGGTCCAGGGCCTTGTTGCGGGTGGCGGTCATCAGCCAGGCGGCGGGGTTGGTGGGCTGGCCGTCGCGCGGCCAGGTCTCCATGGCGGCGATGAGGGCGTCCTGGGCGCAGTCCTCGGCTTCGTCGAGGTCGCGCAGCAGCTTGGCCGCGGCGCCGACGAGGCGGCTGCGCTCGATGCGCCAGACGCCGGCGGCAAGTTCAGCATGGCTCACGGCTCAAGTGCCGTCGTAAGCGCGCTTCAGCGCGGCGAGGTCGATCTTCTGCATCTTCCAGACGGCCTGGAAGACGCGCTGCACGCGGGCCGGATCGGGGTCGCGGACCATGTCGAACCAGGCCGCCGGGATGATCTGCCAGGACAGGCCCCAGGCGTCCTTGACCCAGCCGCATTGCGAGGGCGCGCCGCCGTTGGCGGGCAGTTGCTCCCAGAGCTTGTCGATCTCGGCCTGGTCTTCGCAGACGACGGTCAGCGAGAAGGACTCGTTGAGCTTGAAATAGGAGCCGCCGTTGAAGACCGTCATCCGCACACCGAACAGCTCGAAGTTGACGATCATGACCGTGCCGGCCGCGCCCGGCGCGTTCTCGCCCCAGCGCTGGGTGTCGATGACACGGACCTGGTCGGCGCCGAATACCTTCGAGTAATGCGCCACCGCGTCTTCGGCGCCCTTCTCGAACCAGATGAAGGGTTGGATCTTGTGTTGAATCTGCATGGTGATCTCCTTACTGTTGCGGCGGCATGCCGGTCATGTGGACGAGTTCCCAGTGGTGACCGTCCAGGTCCTCGAAGCCATGGCCGTACATGAAGCCGTGGTCCTGTGCCTCGCTCGGAATGTTGCCGCCGGCGGCCTTGGCCTTGGCAACGAGGGCATCGACTTCCTCGCGGCTTTCGCAGCTGAGGCAGACCCAGCCGGTGGTCGCCGTCTTGGCATCCGGGAAGGCCTTGGGGGTGAAGGTCCGCGCGAAGTCCTCCGCCAGCAGCATGGCGTAGAGGTTTTCGCCCAGCTCCATGCCCGCGCCCTTGTCGTTGGTGAACTGCGGATTGAAGCGGTAGCCGACGGCCTCGAAGAAGGCCTTGCTCTTGGCCAGGTCCTTGACCGGCATGTTGACGTAGATCTGCTTGTGCATGGCGATGCTCACAAAGGTTGGACGAGGTGGATGAGGTTGCCGCAGCTGTCCTCGAACATGACGGCCTTGATGGGGCCCATATTGACCGGCTCGCCGCGCACGACGACGCCGCGGTCGCGCAGCTTCTTGGCCTCGGCCTCGACGTCGGTGGTCACGAAGGCGGTGGCGGGGATGTTGGCCTCGTACAAGGCCTTCTGGTAGACCTTGGCCGGCGCAAAGCCCATGGGCTCCAAAGCCAGCTCGACACCGGCAATGCCATCGGGCGACACCACCGTCAGCCAGCGGTAGGTCGGGCCCATCGGGATGTCGGCCATCTTGGTGAAGCCCAGCTTGTCCGTGTAGAAGGCCAGGGCCTTGTCCTGGTCATCGACCATGACGCTGGTGATCTTGATTTGCATATTGACTCCTTTCAGTTGCTGCTTGCGGGCCGAGCGCCGGGCCGCTCCCTAGCCGGCCCGCGCTGGCGATGTGCTCGCGGCTCGAAGCCGCGGGCATCGTCGTCCCCTCGGGGGACCGACCAGGCATGCCCGCGTTCAGCGGGGCGAGGCTGGGCGAGGGGCTTCATTTCAGTGGATGGATTCGGACAGGGCCTTGAGGCGTTGCAGGGCCTGGGGCCAGGTGGTCTGCAGGAAATCGGTGAAGCCGTCGTCCCAGCTCTGCAGATGGATGGCCAGCCGCGTACCGCCGGCCGATGTGGCGCTGAAGACATAGCGCTCCCGGGCCGGTTCGCCATGCAAGGCGCTGTCGGCGACGGGACGGCCGTCCTTGATCTCACCGACCAGGCGCAGCGACAGCTCTTCATGCGGCCGCGCTACGTCGACGATGGCCTCCATGCCGAAGCCGCGCGGATCCAGGAAGCGCAGCCGGCGGCCGGCCTCCCAGTGGCCTTCGAAGTAGGAACCCTCGGCGAAGGCGCTGGTCCAGTCGCGATAGGCGAGGGGGTCGAACATGCAGTCCCAGACCCGTGCGGCCGGCGCTGCGATGTCGATGCCGAACTGCAAGTCCTTCATGGCGTGGCCTCCGCGATCTGGCGCAGGTTCTGCAGGCCATCCTCGAAGTCGCGACCCACCATCCTGTCCATGTTGATGAAGACGCCCATCAACTTGCTGATGAAGTTGGCCGGGCCGTTCATCGTCCAGCGCACCTCGGTGGCGCCGTCGGCGGTGGGTTGCAGCGCGAACTCGGCCTGGTTGTGGGCCTCGAAGGGCTTCACGAAATCCAGCTTCATCTGCACGACGCGGCCGGGCTGCTGGCTGGTGATCTCCAGGCTGCCGCTGCCGACCTCCTTGCTGTCCCAGTCGTAGCGGGAGCCGATGCCGCTCGCGGCGCCGCTGTAGGCGCTCTTGATCAGCGGGTCCTTGCGCTCATAGGGATTCCAGCGGTTGAAGGAACGCAGCTCGCTGATGAGGGGCCAGACCTTGTCAGCCGACGCCGCGATGCGCAGGCGGCGCTCGACACGGAATTCGTCGGGGCGGGTCGAGGCATAGGCCAGCAGCAGGGCGACGGCCACGCCGAGGCAGATGAGGATGATGGACAGGTTGCTCATGTCGCTCTTCTCATTCGCTGCGGATGGCCATGTCGCCGCCCGGGGCGAAGTCGGCGTCCTCGTAGAGGCGACGCACCTCGACCTCGCAGGCCATGCCGACGAAGGGCATGGGGAAGCGGCTCGCCCAGGCCTGGGCCTCCTCGACGGAACGCACCTGGATCAGCGTGTAGCCGGCGATCAATTCCTTGGTCTCGGCGAAGGGGCCGTCGATGCGCGCCATGCGGCCATCGGCCTCATAGCGCTGGCGCCAGCCGTCACGGCTGGGGCGCAGGCCGGCGCCGTCCAGCAGCACGCCGGCGCGGGCCATTTCCTCGTGGAAGGCGCCCATCTCCTCGAAGAGCTTGGCGTACTCGGGGCCGGGCGGGTCGCCACGCTCGCTGACGGCGGTGGCGCGGACTTGGATCATGAATCGCATGGCAGGTCTCCTGGGTTTGGCGAGGCAGACCGTTCGATTTCGCTGCCTTCATTCCCACGACGATCCATGCGGCCCGGTTTCGACGGCCCTCGGGTAACTACTTAAATCGCGAAACGTGGGGGGGTGTCCGGGCCGTGCGCTGGGCCGCTCCCGAGCCGGCCCGCCGGTCGATGTGCTTGCGGCTCAACGCCGCAAGCATCGCCGTCCCCTCGGGGGACCGACTGGGCACGCCCGCGTTCAGCGGCGCGAGACCGGACGAGGGGCTTACATGTAGCAGGGGCCCACGCCGCGGATCTCTACCGTCGCCCATTCGGCTGCCGGGCAGCGCTCGGCCCAGGCCATGGCGACGGCGGGATCCTCGGTGTCGAGCAGGAAATAGCCGCCCACCATCTCCTTGGCCTCGGCGAACGGCCCGTCCCAGACCTGGGCGCCGCCCTCGCGTTTGGCATAGCGCCGGGCCGCCGAGCCCAGCGAATTGGTGCCCAGCAGCAGGCCGGTCTCCTTGAGCTCGGCGGTGAAGTCCAGCATGCGCTGGTAGACGGCCTCGCCGGCGACGCGGCCACGTTCGGCGCGTTGGCCTATGGGTTCGACGATGAGCAACATCTGGGGCATGGTCGTGTCCGTGGGTCGGTGGCAATGGCCGGCATTCTGGCGCCTGTCGGCCCTCATTTCTGACAGTTGGGTTGTGCGCCCGATTGCGGCACAGTTGGGGACTTAGCGATCTTCATAAGCTCGCAACTCAGCGGAGGCCGAGATGGACGACATGACCCATGTCGCGATATTGCTCGTGAAGGCCACGCCCGACCTGCCCATCGTCGGCGCGGCGGCGGGGCGGGCCAAGGTGCTGGGCTACGACCCGCAGGCCCTGCGCGGCATGCCGCTGGGCCTGCTCTGCCCGCTGCGCCAGCCCGATGGTCGGCCGTCGGCGGACACCTTGGGCGAGGTGTTCGCCCAGCTGCAATGCGCCGGCTCGCTGAGCCTGCCCTGGAGCTTTCAGACCCGCGCCGGCGAGAGCCGCCCCCACGAGCTGCACCTGACGCTGACCGAGCGCGATGGCGAGCCCCAGGTCGCCGTCTGCATGGTGGACGTCAGCCGCATGCAGTTCGCCGAGGTGCTGAACCAGTCCAAGAACGAGCTGCTGGAGATGGTGGCCACCGGCCACACGCTGCAGCCCGTGCTGAACCGCCTGACCGCCCTCATCGAATCGCAGTTCGACGGCCTCTACTGCACGGTGCTGCTGCTGGACCTGGACGGCCGCCATGTGCGCGTCGGCGCCGGCCCGCGCATGCCGGCCGACTACATGCAGGCGCTGGAGGGCGCCGAGATCGGCCCGACGGCCGGTTCCTGCGGCACGGCCATGCATGACGACCGCCTCGTCATCGTGGATGACATCGCCACCCACCCGCTGTGGTCGGCCTACAAGGCCCTGGCCCTGCCCTATGGCTTCAAGGCCTGCTGGTCGGCGCCCATCCATGCGGCCAAGGGCGGCGTCATCGGCAGCTTCGCGATGTACTACCGCGAGGTCCGCCGGCCCAGCCCCGAGGAGATCAGTGCGCTGAACACCGCCAGCCATCTGGCCGGCATCGCCATCGACCAGGCCCGCCGCGACGAGGAGAGACGCCGCGCCGCCCAGTGGCTGGAAGAACAGGTGCAGGCCCGCACCGCCGAGCTGCTGGCGACGCAGGACGAGCTCGTCAACAGCCGCAAGCTCGCCGCCCTGGGCCAGCTGCTGGCCGGCATCGCCCACGAGATGAACACGCCGCTGGGCAACGCCCTGCTCAGCGCCAGCGCGCTGCACGCCGGCAGCACGGGCTTTGCCGAGCGCATGGCCGGCGGCGCGCCGCTGAAGCGCCAGGAGCTGGCCGACTGGGTCGCGCAGACGCGCACCGGCACCGAGCTCGTCGAGCAGAACGTCGACCGCGCGCTGCGCCTCGTCAACCGCTTCAAGGAGCTCACCGAAGGCAGCGGCCGCGCGCAACGCTCGCGCTTCGACTTGCGCGGCGCCGTGCAGCAGGCCTGGGGCCGCGTGCTGACCCGACTCGCCGGCGAACGCGCGCAGCTGGCCTGCGAGCTGCCCGACGGCTTCATGCTCGAGGGCTACGCCGAAGTGCTGCAGCAGGTGCTGGAACAACTGCTGGAGAACGCCTGCCGGCACGCCTTCCGCGACCACAGCGGCGGCCAGATCCGCGTCACGGCGCACCGCAGTGGCGACAACCGGCTGACGCTGGAGGTGCGCGACAACGGCGCCGGCATGGCACCGGCCGATCTGGCGCGGGCCTTCGAACCCTTCTTCACGACGACCTTCGGCCAGGGCGGCAGCGGCCTGGGCCTGTTCGTCGCGCACAGCCTGGTCCGCGGCATGCTGGGCGGCAGCCTGGAGCTGGAGAGCCAGCCGGGCCAGGGCACGGTCGCCCGGCTGGAATTGCCGCTGCAGCGCGACGCTGCGCTGGCGCTGGCCGCCTGACTTCCCACACGCGGACCGGCGCCGGGCCGCCCCAAGCCGGCCCGCAGGCGATGTGCTCGCGGCTCCATGCCGCGAGCATCGCCGTCCCCCCGGGGGCTGAGGCCGGACACGACAAGGCCTGTGGACTTGTCGTGCCTGCCGAAGAGCAGCCGCTTGGTCGGCTGCGCGGTCTGCAAGACCGACCAGGAACGCGCGCGTTCAGCGGCGCTGGCCTGGGCGAGGGGCTCCATTTCAACGGCGGATCGGCGAGCTGCCGCGCCAGGCAGGGTCGCTCCAGCGCTGGAAGGCGCCCATCAGCGCGGGCTCAGCAGACTGGCGCTCAGTGGCCAGGGTGCTGAGCGACACGACCTCGAAGCTGCGGCGGTACTTGCCTTCGGCGCGGAACTCGCGGGCCAGCAGCATCTGCGTGCCGCCCGGCACCCAGCCGGCGAACTCGGCCACGCCCAGGCCCGGCTGGGCCGGCGCCGGCGGCATGACCTCGATGCGCCAGCCGCCGTTCTTGCCCGGCTCCTTCAAGAAGACCCACAGCTCGCGCCAGCCATCCAGCGGCTGGGCGGCCAAGGCCAGGGCGCGGCCCTCGCGGTTCAGCGAGGCCGAGGCCAGCGCGATCTGGCCATAGCTGCAGCGGCGCGCGACCAGCTTGCCGCCTTCCTTCAGCTCGAGACAGCGTTCGCCATCGGCACCCGGCTGCAGGGTCAGCTGCAGGGCACCGAAATCACGCGCCGTGGCGGCCGTGCCCAACCAGCGCGCGGCATTCACGCGCATGGCCGCATCGGCGTAGGCGGCCTGATCGTCCTCGGTCAGCTCGGTCGGCGTGACACCGGCGAATTCGGCCAGGGCCGGCACCGCTTCACCGCCCGCGCCACGGCGGGTCTGGGCAAAGGCCAGACTCGCGGCGACCGAGGCACGGCGCATCAGCAGGCGGTTCTTCCAGTGCACCGGCAGCGTGGCGGCATCCACCTGGGCCAGCACCTGCTGGCGCCACTGGTCGCGCGCCTCGGCCTCGCGCGGCGTGGCGCGCGGGTTCAGGCAGTCGGGCCGCGTGATGGCCAGCGCGGCGCGCACGCGCTGCTCGGGCGTGGCGGCCGTGACGAGCATGCGGCGGAAGGCCTCGCCGTCATAGCAGACCTGCACGCGGCCCTCCTCGGCATCGAAGGACTCGAACTTCAGGCCATAGCGTGCCGCCACGTCCATCTGTGCGGCCAGCTGGCCCTCCAGCGGCTTGGCGGCCGGCGTGGAGGCGCGGTCGGCAATGCGCTCGGCAAACGTGCCCATGGCTTCCATCGCCTCGGCACCGCCGGGGCCGGCCAGCTCGGCCGGCGTGGCGACTTGCACATAGGCCGCGGCCAGGCCCAGGCCCAGGCCTTCGGTGCCCCACTGCTGGCGGGCCAGGCGCAGCTGCGACAGCAGCTCGCCGCTGGCACCTTCACCACGCGGCATCACCAGGACCTGGCCCTTGCGCAGCCAGCCACCGCGCTCGCGGCGGTAGTCCCACACCTGCCAGTGGTCGCCGCGCTCGGCGCGGATCTCCAGCGCTTCGCCGCGGCCCATCTGGGCCTGCAGCGAGGCGGTGTCGCGCGGGGCACCGCGCAGCGGCGCGTCCTGCACGACGAGACCGGCGCGCGGGAAGGCGGGCAGCTCGGGCACAGGCGCGGCCTCCGCCTTGGTCATGACGATGGCGGCCGCCGCGGAGGCGACGACGATCAAAGCAAAGCGACGCATGATGGCTTACTCCTTCTCCGTGGCTTCGCCATGGCCTTCAGCGGCGGCGGCCTTGGGCTGGGGCGAAGTGCCGCCGAGCAGCGCATTGCCGATGAACCCTCCCGAGCCGGGCGGCGCGATGATGACCTGCACCTTGTCCGAGAGCTTGTCGGCCATGGCCTTCTGCACCAGCAGCGGGTGCCTGGTCAGCAGGGCGCCCTCGGCCGCCATCTGGCTGGCATTGGCCTTGCCCACCTGGTTCAGGCGGTAGGCCTCGGCATCGGCCAGCTTCTGGCGCGCGGCGGCCTCGGCGTCGATCTCGATGCGGCGCGCCTTGGCCGAGCCTTCGGCCTGCTGGACGCGCGCAGCGCTGTCGGCCTGGGCTTCGAGGGCGCGCTGCTCGATCTGCTTCTGCTTGAAGGGCAGCACATGCTTCATGGCCTCCTCCTGGGCCTTGGCCGCAATGATCTGCTCGCGGCCGGCGGCCTCGGCGGCCGTCTCGCGGCGCACCTTGTCGGCGGCGGCGKYSAGCTCGGTCTCCTTGACCTTCTTGTCGGCGATCTCCAGCGTGTAGCGCATGCGTTCGCTGGCCAGGCTGTCGGCGAGCAGGTTGTCCATGCCGCGGCGGTAGTCGGGCGGCAGGTCCACCGAGCCGATCTGCACGCTCTTCAGCAGGATGCCGTCACTCGCCAGCTTGGCGCGCAGCTCGGCCTCCAGCGCGCTGGCGATCTCGGCGCGCTGGCTGGAGAAGATCTCGCGCACCGTGTGCTTGGCGATCTGCTTGTAGACGACGGCCTGCACGGCCGGCGCGATGACGTCAGCCTCGATGTTGTCCGGCAGCTTGCGCGACAACTCGGCCAGGCGCTTGTCGTCCACGGCCCAGCGCACATTCATGTCCAGGCCCAGGGACAGGCCTTCGACCGATTGCAGCGGCGCCGGGCCGCCCGCCTTGGCGATGGCCTCGGGGTGGTAGGTCTGGTCGCGCAGCGGGAACAGGCGCACCTCGTGCAGGCCGGGAACGCGCAGCAGGCTGCCTTCACGGAACTCCTGGGTGCCGCCGCTGAACTGGTTGGTGCGCAGTGCCGCCTGGCCGTGGGGAACGGCCTGCAGGGGCGGGTGCATGACGACGGCATAGCCCACGCCCGTCACGGCCGCCAGGATCAACAGCGGCGGCAGGGCGCGGCGCAGGGGAAACGCAGCGGTGGGCGCAGCGTCGAAATCGGCGTTGGAATGGGCCTCGAAGCCGTGGCTGGCGCCGCGGCCGAATGCGTTGCGGAGGGAAGCGACGAGGGTCTTGAGGCGTTGCAGCATGATGGTGGTTTCCTTGGCTCCTGCATCGCCGAGTGGTTGTTGCGATGCATGGCGGCCATGGTTCCCCGTCATGCGGGAAGGGACGAGAGCGGCGCGGGGTGGCTGTCTTCCGGGAGGGCGGAAGGAATCTTCCGCAGCGACACTGCCATGTGCCGGATTTGGAAAGCCGGCCCCAATGTCCAAGGAGATGGCGATGAGATTCCTCAGACTGATGTTCGCGGCCCTGCTGCTGTCCTTCGCGGCGACGCATGCACTGGCGCAGCAGCGCGTGGTCTATCACTTCGACGATGCCTCGACCCAGGCCTTCAAGGGCTTGCGCAACATCCGCAACCACCTGGATGGCGACCCCGGCGCGCAGATCAGCGTCGTGGCCCTGGGCCCCGGCGTCGACATGCTGATGCCGGGCTACAAGGACGCCAACGCCGCCGACTACGCCGCCCAGGTCACGGCCTTGAAGGCCCGCGGCGTGAAGTTCGAGGTCTGCGAAAACACCATGAAGGGCCGCGGGCTGAAGAAGGAGCAGTTCATTCCCGAGGCCGAGTACACGCCGTCCGGCGTCGTCCGCGTCGCCCGGCTGCAGGGCCAGGGCTTCGCCTACATCAAGCCCTGATGCCCACCCTGTACCGACAAACCGGTACGCGTCAGCCAGGCACAAGCTCGCGCATTCACTATCCTGGCCGTCCGACCCCATGGAGCCCGCGATGAAAAGCATCTGTCTCGCCGCCGCCTGCCTGCTCGCCAGCGCCGCGGCCCTGGCCGCCGACGTCACCGTGAACGTCAGCGCCGCCGAGAAGCAGGGCGACGGCGCCGCCCTCGGCACCGTCCGCATCGTCGAGACGCCCTATGGCCTGGCCTTCTATCCCGCACTGAAAGGGCTGCCGCCCGGCCTGCATGGCTTCCACCTCCATGAGAAGCCCTCCTGCGCGCCCGGCGAGAGCAATGGCGCCACGGTGCCGGCCGGCGCTGCTGGCGGCCATCTCGACCCGCTGGGCACCAAGAAGCATGGCGAGCCCTGGGGCGATGGCCATCTGGGCGACCTGCCGCCGCTCTACGCGGCCGCGGACGGCACAGCCACGTCGCCCGTTCTGGGCCCGCGTCTCAAGCTGGCCGACGTGAAGAACCACGCGCTGATGGTGCATGCCGGTGGCGACAACCACTCCGACCACCCCATGCCGCTGGGCGGCGGCGGCGCCCGCGTGGCCTGCGGGGTGATCGGCAGCTAGGCCAGGTCCTCGTGGATGCAGAGGTAATTCCCCTCCGTGTCCTTGAACCAGGCGGCCTTCTCGGACCCCAGCACGCAGACATGGTCGACCGTCTTGAAGTCCGGGTAGTCGTAGTCCTCGAACACCACGCCCGCGCGCTTCAGATCGGCGATGCTGGCCGCGATGTCGTCCACCTTGAAGCTGATGGCCGTGTGGTCGGCCTTGGTGCCCCCGGGCTTGGGGAAGAGGGCCAGCGTGCTGCCGGCCACGTTGTAGACGAATTTGCCATCCGGCTTCAGGCCGCCAGGCACCAGCCCCAGGCAGCCCTCGTAGAAGGCCCGGGCCCGGGCCATGTCGGCCACGGGCAGCATCGTCGTGACGGGAGCGCTGTTCAGCATATGCAGTCCTTTCGCTCGTGCCGGCTTGGCCGCGCATCGAGCATAGGACGGTCGCTCAGCGGGCGCCACCGCCGATCAATGATCGGGAAGCCTAGGCATCGCCCGCCAGCACGGGCCTGAAGAAGCTGCGCTCATAGCTCAGGAAGCACTGCGTCTCCTTCGCATAGGCGAAGGCGGCCTGGCATTCCGGGTCTTGCAGCGAGCGCTGGCGGTAGTCCTCATAGGCCGCCAGCGACGGGAAGGAGAACAGGGCCAGGGCGATGTTGTTGGCGCCCTCGGACGGCAGGAAATAGCCGTGATGGGTGCCACCGAACTTCGCCACCAGCGGCAGCCAGAGCTTGCCGTAGTGCTCGAACTCTTGCAGCTTGTTGGGGTCGATGACGTAGCGCAGATAGCAGGTGATCACGGGGAGGGTCTTGCTCTAGGTGTACTGAAGGAGGGCAGCCTGCCTGCGAGCGGCGCAGTGTTGGATGAACTGCCTGAAGTCGCGATAGTTTTCCAGCAGATAGGACTCGGCCTCTTCGTCCTGCCGCTTCCACAGCGCTTCCAGATAGACGCCCTTGAAGTCCGCGGTCCGGAACGCCTTCAACAGCGTGTCCTCGTCCAGCGATTCGATGGCTGCTGCGCATTTCGCGATGGTGTCGGGCCTGACATGGAGCGCGGGGCCATAACCCACTTCGAAAGTGCCGACCTTGCCGTCACCCTCGAAGAAATTCGGCGCACCTGGTGCGCAAAGCGCGATGCAGTGCCTGAGTCCGTCCCAGGCCTTGTCGACATCGAGCTCCCTGCGCTCCGCGTCCGCGAGGCTGAGCGTGCTCGGCGCCCGTGGAGGTTTCGCCTTGCCCAGCAGCCGCAACAGCCACGAGGTCCGGTTGTCGGCGGCCAGTTGCTCGAGATAGCTCGAGTCATCTTCGGCTTCGAGCACACGCCAAGCGAGCGCGGGCTCGGCGAGGACCGCGTCCAGATGGGATGCGCTGACAGAGTAGGCGATGAGGCAGATGCCCATGGCTCCAGGTGGGAGTTGTGAGCGGGCGACTATGCCGGCAAACCGTCGCTCGTGGCCAGACCTGAGAATCCCCGCCAACCACCGCCACTTTGGCAGGTCCCATGCCCAAACTGACCGCCGCCGACACCCCGCAAGCCGTCGACCAGTTCATGGCGACCCTCGACCATCCCTTCAAGGCCGAGATCGAGACGCTGCGCCGGGCCATGCTCGCCGTCGACCCGTCCGTCGCCGAAGGCATCAAGTGGAATGCGCCGAGCTGGCGCACGACCGACTACTTCGCCACGACGCATCTGCGCAGCAAGAGCGGCCTCGGGCTGATCCTGCACCTGGGCGCCAAGGTGCGCGCCCTGCCTGAGGGTGGCCTCGACATTCCCGACCCCGCCGGCCTGCTGAAGTGGCTGGGCAGGGACCGCGCGCAGGTCGAGTTCAGCTCGGCCGCCGACTTCACCGCCAAGCTGCCCGCTCTGCAGGCCTTGCTGCGGGCGTGGATAGCCCAGGTCTGATCACCCCCGGGGTCAGGGCGGCTTGCCGGCCTTGGCCTTGGYCGCGGCGGCGCGTTCCTTTTCGATCGCCCGTATGTCCGAGATGCGATAGACCATGCCGGCGCAGCGCTTGTTGTGCGCATAGGTGCGTGCATGGAAATCGTCGACGGTGGCTTGTTGCTCCGACGCTTCGCGATTGATGGGCTCGACGCGCGCGTTCAGCGCATCCATCTGCTCGTTGTAGGCGTTGACGGCCTTTTCGTCCGATCCATCGACCGTCTTCTGCAACGCGACATGCGCTTGCACCTCATCCTGGAACTGCTTCAAGACCGCCTTGTGCCTGTCGGCCTTCTTCTGCAGCAACGCCTGCTCGAGTTTGAGCTTGTCCTCGCCGTCCATGCACTGTCGCAGGTCGTCCTTGCTGCCGTAGCGCGGCCCGGAGGTCGCCTGGGCCTGGGCTGCTGCGGCCATGGCCGCCAGAAACGTGAACAGGGCCAGCGTGCGGGCGCGAGCGACGAAATGCATGGGAAGGGTCCGTGGTCTGCCAGATTTTGAGGCCGCGACTATGCCAACGAAACATCGGTGAAAACTGCCGCGCCACGCGCCGGCGCCCCGGGGTTAGCCCTGGCTGGCCATCGCTGCGGCCCGTGCCGGTTGACAGCCAGTCGCCACTCCGGGACAAACCCGCCATCGACGAGCCCGCTCATCTCATGCCCGAAAACACAAGCGCTCCCCTGACCGTCCTTTGCATCCCCGGCCCCTGGGAGTCCCGCTCGGATCTGGTCCAGGCCATTGCCCGCGGCGGCAGCGGCTATCTCTTCGCGGGTCAGGTCCTCATGAACATGCAAACCAAGCAGACCTGCGAGCTGGACTTCCAGGCCCGGGACGATCGGATGGCGGCGGCCTTTCGCGCGGCGGGGCCGCATTGGGTGGGCACGCCCGAGATGCAGCGCATCGCCGATCACAGCGCCGTGGCCTATCTGGTGGTCGACGGGGGCGTCGCGATGACGGCCGAGGCGCTGATGCAAGCCGCCGACGCGTTGCTGGAAGCCGGCGGCCTGGGCGTCAAGGTGGAGAGCAGCGGCGTGGCGCACCCACCGGCCGACTGGCGGGAGCTGTGTGCCCATCTGCATCTTTTCAGTGCCCACCGCGCCTATGTGCTCTACGTCACCGGGCCCCAGGTGTATTCCTGCGGCATGCACAACCTGGGCCTGCGTGACGCCATCGTCGACAACGATGGCGACCCGGCCGAAGCGGTCGAGCTGTTGCGCGCCTTCACCCGCTATCTGTTCACCGAGTCGCCCACCATCCGCGCGGGGCAGACCTTCGGCGCGGCACAGGATGCGCCCGTCTACCGGCTGCTGGACGATCCCGGCCCGGGCTACGAAGACGACTCGCTGTACGCCAACCCCTTCGGCTTCTGGCGCCTGGTGCGGGCCGCCTGAGGCTGGGCGGAAGAATCCTTCCGCGGCGCCTCGGGCGCCACTCCAGATAATCCCCGCCATGCCCCGCATCGCCGTCATCGAAGACGACCCCACCACCAGCGAACAGCTGGCCGGCTGGATTCGTGCCGCCCGCCCCGAGCTGACCGTCGACCAATGGTTGGACCGCGACGCCGCCGAAGCCGCCCTGCTGCGCGAACGCTATGACCTCGTCGTGCTCGACATCGAACTGGGCCGCGAGCGCAATGCCGGCGTCGCGCTGATCAACGAGATCAACAAGCAGGGCCTGGGCACGCCGGTGCTGGTGGTGTCGGCCATGCCGGCGGCCATCTACCGCAGCATCATGAAGGCGCTGGACGCCTGGGACTATCTGCAGAAGACGACCTTCGACGAGGCCGAGTTCATCGAGACCTTCCTGGACATCCTGCGCACGGCGCGGCTGCGTGAGCCGGCGCCGAAGCCGGCCACGAAGGCCGGCGACGAAAGCCTGCAGCTCGACCCGCTGAAGCAGCGCACGCCGATGTGGCGCGGCCAGCGCATCAACCTGCCGCTGACGGCCCAGCGCATCCTCGCGACGCTGCATGCGCGCGCCGGCGAGGTGGTCAGCTACGAGGAGCTGTTCGACGTGGTGAAGAGCGGCCGCAACCGCGACAACGTGCGCAAGCATGTGGCGACCATCCGCGATGCGTTCAGGGACGTAGACCCGACGTTTGACGGCATCGAGAACATTCCCATGCGCGGCTTCCGCTGGACGAGCCAATAGTCTTCCCCTGTGCATGACTCAATCCAGCTTCCCTCTCGACCGCATTGATGCAGACGGCCGAGGCCTTGCCGTTGGCAGTTCGGTCGTTGTTCTGTCGGTTGCTTCATGTGTCACTGGCTTGCCGATCGAAGACCAAGAACGCCTCGCAGGAATAGTCGGCCAAGTACGGCAGGTGATTCGCTTCGACGAAGCGGGCTTTGTCTGGCTCTGCTTCGTATCGGGCGAGCGCAGCGATGACTTCTGTCTCTTTCCCAGCGAGGTTCGCATTGCGTAGGCGTGCGGCATGCTCAGTTGATCGCTCGCTGCTCGCGAGCGACCTCAAGAAATGAAGCTCGGCCGGGTCGACTTTCCGTTGCCCGACATGCCGCGTCTCGGCGTCGCGGCCTTCCGCAACCGCATCGTCTTCCACCTCGTCTTCATCGCCCTGGCCCTGGCCACGCTGGCCCTGGCCGTCGCGCTGCTGAACGAGGAACGCCAGCGCAATGCCCAACGCTATCAGCAGACCTTCGCCAAGTCGCTGGCCGAGGTCGTCGCGCAGCTGCGCCACCCGTCGGGCCAGCTGGCGCTGATGAACCCCGAGCCGGCGCAGCTCGAAGCCGGGTGGGTGGCGCCCCTGGTGCTGCCCTTTGCCGCCATCGACTTCGACGACGCGACCAAGGCGCAGCGCGCCGTCGACATGGCCGGCTGCGCGCTGCAATACCCGGGCGGCGCCAGCCTGTGCACTGCCGTGGGCAGCAATGCCTATGCGGGCGGCTTCGTCTACCTCGTGGCCGGCCTGGACGCGCCGCCGCTGGTCTCGCGCGAGCGCGGCGCGCTGGACCTGGCCGACGTGCACCGCGTGCGCATCAGCCTGAAGCGCGACGGCGTCGAGCAGCATTGGCTGGCGCCCGTCGAGATGCTGGACGCCCAGCGCGGCCAGCTGCCCGGCTTCGCCGTACAGGCCGCCGACAACACGACGACGCTGCCGCACAAGGCCCGCCCGCAGCGCGACTTCCGCGGCTGGGTGTGGCGCGAAGGCCCCTGCCTCAGCACCGCCGAGCCCTGCCCGCGCCGCACGACCGTGTCCATCCGCCTGCCGGTGGAGGCCTTTCGCGAAGCCCTTTTCCGCCCCGGCGGCCCGCAGTGGCCACCGGCCGACCTGTCCCGCACCGGCCTGCGCCTGGCCCTGCTCGGCCCGGGCGACGCGTCGCTGTTCGACAGCGCGGCATCGGAGGGCCAGGCACCGCTGACGCTGGCGCGACTGTCGGGCACGCTGTCGCCCGGCGAGACGCTGAAGATCCTGCGTGGCAACAACGTCGTCGCGCTGCTGCAGGGCGCCGAAGAGACCGGCACGCCGCCCTCGCCCTGGTTGACGGCGCTGATCCAGCACCTGCCCTCGCCGGCCACGCCGCGCACGCTGCAGGCCAAGGACAGCGTGACGACACCGGCCGGCCGCTTCGACGTCACGCTGACCGGTGATCTGCAGGGCCTGGACCGGTCCCTGAGCGCCAGCGCCGCCCGCCTGGCCTGGCCGGTGGGCGCCATGCTGGGATCCATAGCGCTGGCCTGGCTCATCATCGAGATGGGCCTGATCCGCCGCGTCGCGACGCTGACGAAACGCGCCGCGGCGCTGTCCCACCAGCTGCAGTCGCCGGAGCGCTTCGAGCTCGGCACGCTGGACGTGGCCGACCTGCGCGGCCGCGACGAACTGGGCATCCTGGCCGGCAGCCTGTCTGACCTGCTGCAGCATGCCCGCGACAGCCTGCGCCGCGAGCAGCTGCGTGCCGAGCGCGAGCACGACCAATGGCATGCCGTGGGCCACGAGATCATGTCGCCGCTGCAGTCATTGATGCTGCTGCACGCGGGCGACACCGACCCGAGCCGGCGCTATGTGCAGCGCATGCAGCAGGCCGTCAAGGTGCTCTATGGCCAGGCCTCACCGAGCGAGGCCCTGGCCGCCGCGACGCTGGCCGTGGGGCGGCTGGACCTGGACGCCTTCCTGCGCCAGGTGGCCGAGAACGCGGCCTATGCCGGCATCGCCAATGTGGCCTATGCGCCGACCGAGCCCGTCTGGGTGCAGGCCGACGAGTACCCGCTGGAAGACGCCATCACCCATGTGCTGAGCAACGCCGACCGCTACCGCGTGCCGGGCACGGCGATCACGCTGGCGCTGCGCGTTGAGGGCGAGCTGGCCGCCGTCAACATCCACAACCAGGGCCCACAGATCGCTGACGACCAACTCGCGCGCATCTTCGACTACGGCGTCAGCGACGCCGAGCCGGAGAACGGTCAGCGGCGCGGCCAAGGCCTGTTCGTCGCCAAGACCTATCTGGCCAAGATGGGCGGCAGCATCGCGGCGCGCAATGTGGATGACGGCGTGGTGTTCGAGATCGGGCTGCGCCGCTCCTAGTTCGCCTTCTTCATCCGCCCCAGCAGCTCGCGCGTCGCCAGCTCCGACGTCAACGACACCTCCAGCGGCACCCGGCACAGACCGGCATGGGCGTATTGCAGGTTCTCGTAGACCTCGGCAGCCGCCGGGAAATGGTCGAGCAGGCCGGACAACATCTCGTGGCCCTGGTGCTCGCTCAGCTCCGCGCTGAGCTTTGTGACCAGCAGCTGGTACTGGTGCGGGTCCGCGGCATGGCCCAGACCCTCCAAGGATTGCAGCAACTGCGCCAGGCGCACGAGGACCAGCAGTTCGGCAGGGACGGCAAGCTTGATGACGGAAGGCATGGAACGCAGATGCCGCCGCCGGTCGACATTTCAAGCGGCTCGGTTGCGGCATGTTGCACACCGGCCCCGCACAATCGGCGCCAGGAGGCCCTTTCACATGAAGTTCCTGCCCGACGAAACCTATGCCCTGCTCAGCGCCACCGGCGCCATCCGCCAGGAGGTCGGCGGCCGCGAGTTCTGGAGTCAGTCGCAGGAGGCCCTGGACGCGCTGGGCAAGGACTGGCTGGTGTCGGAATTCCTCTGCGACGCCGACTGGGGCAGCTGGGAGATGCACCCCAACGGCGAAGAGTTCGTCTACCTGCTGGATGGCGACATCGAGTTCCTGATGGAGACGAGCGAAGGCGTCGCCACCGCCCAGCGCATCACCGACCGCGGCGCCGTCGTCGTGCCGCGCGGCGTCTGGCACACGGCCAAGGTGCTCCGGCCCAGCCGCATGTTCTTCATCACGATGGGTGCCGGCACGCGCCATCAGCCGGTCTGAAATGGAGCCCCTCGTCCAAGGCGTACCTTGGTCGGTCCCCCGAGGGGACGGCGATGCTTGCAGCATTGAGCCGCAAGCACATCGCCTGCACGGGCCGGCTTGGGAGCGGCCCGGCGCTCGGCCCGAAAGAATGGCAACTAAAGAGGAGATGGCATGCCCCGCGACATCGTCTACACCCCCAAGGCCGCCAAGCCGCCGCCGACCTACAGCCAGGCCGTCAAGGCCGCCRGCCTGGTCTTCGTGTCCGGCACGGCGCCGACAGACCCCGAGACCGGCCAGTTCGTCGGCACAACGGTGCAGGAGCAGACACGCCAGTGCCTGACCAACATCGCCGCCATCCTGGAGGCCGCGGGCAGCGCCATGGACAGGATCGTCAGCGTGACCATCGTGCTGGCCGAAGAGGACGACTTCGCCGGCATGAACGAGGAATACCTGCGCTGGTTCCCGGTCGATCCACCGGCTCGCCAGGGGGCCAAGTTGCCGGCGCGCGTCCCGGGGCTGAAGGTGTCCATCGCGGCGATTGCCGAGGCCTGAGACGCCGCATGGACGGCGAGCTCGACTGCCAACGCTGCGGCGCCTGCTGCGCCGTCTTCCGCGTGTCCTTCTACTGGGCCGAGGCCGACGACGCGCCGGGCGGCACGGTGCCCGTGGCGCTGACACGGCCGGTCGGCCCGCTGCATCGCTGCATGGCGGGCACCGAGACGCGGCCGGTGCGCTGCATCGCGCTGCACGGCGAGGTGGGCGATGCGGTGTCCTGCGGCATCTATGCCCAGCGCTCCAGCACCTGCCGCGGCGTGCAGCCCGGCGACAGCCAATGCCTGAAGGCGCGTGCCGCCCACGGCCTTGAAAGCCCACGCCACGCCGCCATCTCGGCAGATTCGCCCCAACACTCCCTGCCATGAAGTCACTCGGCAAACGCGCCACCGGCCTCCGTCTCGAACGCATGCGGGGCTCGCCGCAATACCTGGTGACGGATACGGGCGAGGGCTTTCGCAACGTCCACCCCATCCAGCCGGGGCTGCGTGACCGCAGCGAGAGGCCGTCGCTGGGCGACTTCCTCTGCTCCGAGGGCCGCCGCACGCCGGCCGGCCCCCTGCCCGCGCACAACCCGCTGGACGCCTGGCTCAAGCCCACCGACACCGGCCTGCGTGCCACCTGGCTGGGCCACTCTACGGTGATGATCGAGATCGATGGTTTTCGCGTGCTGACCGACCCCGTCTGGGGCAAGCGCGCCTCGCCGTCGCAGCTGGCCGGCCCCAAGCGCTTCCAGCCCGTGCCGCTGGCGCTCAAGGCCCTGCCCAGGCTCGACGCCGTCGTCATCTCCCACGACCACTACGACCACCTGGACATGGCCACGGTCAAGGAGCTGGTCAAGCTGCAGGACGTGCCCTTCGTCACCTCGCTCGGCGTCGGTGCCCACCTGGAGGCCTGGGGCATCCCGGCCGAGCGCATCGTCGAGCTGGACTGGTGGSAACACTGGCAGGCACCCCAGGGCGAGCTGCGCATCCATGCCGCGCCTTCGCAGCACTTCTCGGGCCGGTCGCTGAACGACCGCAACGCGACGCTGTGGTCGTCCATCGTCATCGAGACGCCAAAACACCGCGTCTTCTTCAGCGGCGACACCGGCCTGACGAGCGAATACGCCGCCATCCGCGAGCGCTTCGGCGCCTTCGACCTCGTCATGCTCGAGGTCGGCGCCTTCCACCCCTCCTGGGGGGACATCCACCTCGGGCCCGAGAACGCGCTGAAGGCTTACCAGCTGCTGGGCGGCGGTGCCTTCCTGCCAGTGCACTGGGGCACCTTCTCGCTGGCCTTGCATGATTGGGATGCACCGGCCGAGACCCTGCTCGAACTCGGCCCCAGGCAGGGCGCCCAGCTGCTGATGCCCCGCCTGGGCGAGGCCGTGGAGCCGGCCAAGGGCGAGCCGGCCAGGCCCTGGTGGCGCGAGGCCGAGGCACCCGGCCACAAGACCCTCAAGCCCGCCGAGCCCGACGAGCCCAGCAAGATGCCCAAGGCCATGCCCTGGCCGCTTGACTAATTCGAGGACGAGCCCGAGGCCGGCGCGCTGCCGCTGCCCTGGATCTTGTCTGAGGTCTTGCGCACCGCGTTGTTGGTCGCGTCGGCGCCTTTCTTGACGCCGCTGGCCGCCGCATCCACGCCCTTGGACACCCCGCGGGCCGTGGCGTTGGCGCCGCGTTCGATGCCGCGCACCGTTGCCTTGGCACCGCGCTCGATGCCGCTCGCCGCCGCATGCACGCCGCGTGCAACACCGCTGGCCGCTGCCTGGGCGCCGCGCGCCACGGCGCCTTCGATCTTGTCGATCGTGGAGGGGGCCTCGTCAGCCGCCATCGCGGAGGTGGCGATCAGCAGGCCGGCAAGAGCCAGGGCGGTGGGCATGCGTTTCACGAGTCATTCCAATCCGTGGGGAGGAATGGCCGATTCTGCATGCAGCCCGCCGGACGCGCGGATGTCAACGTGTGACGATGGGAAAGGTGCCCGTCGCCTTGTCCATCAGGCTCAGAAAGCGCCCCAGGTCGATCTTGCTGCCGCTCACCTTGACGTCGTCAGACAGCAGCAGATCCTTGGCGCCCGCCGTGCCAGCCATCATGCGAACGAAGAAGCCCTTGGTCAGCGTCAACGTGGCGTTCGCATCCGCGGCCGGCTCGGCGCGGCGGTGGTGCAGCACGGCGTTCTCTATCCACAGCACGTAGGACTCCTTGGTGTCGGTCAGCACCAGGTTGATCTTGAAGTCCTTGCCCTCGGCGGCGGGGCCGTTGAGGCCGGCGGCCATGGCTTCGAGGAAGCGCTCGATGGGCGTCTGGGCCAGCATGTCCAGGAAGGCCGCACGGTTGACGCCCTGCTTGGGCGCGCCGCCGCGCAGCTCGGCCGCAGCCGTCAGATAGCTGTTGCGCCAGGTGGAGGCTTCGGCGACGAAGCCGAGCTGGTCATAGGCGCGGGCCAGCAGCTCGCGCGCCGCCTGGTTGCCGGCGTCGGCGAAGACGACGTGGTTCAGCAGCTCGGCGGCCCAGCGGTAGTCGCCCTGGTCGAAGGCGGTCTGCGCGGCGGCCACGGCCTTGTCGGCGCCACCGGCTAGCGCCACATAGCGCTTGGCGACGTCCACCGGCGGCAGCGGGTCGAGGTGGGCCGGGTTGCCGTCGTAGGCGCCGAGGTAGAACTGGTAGACGGCCTTCACGTTGTGGCGCAAGTCGCCGTAGTAGCCGCGCGCGCCGAAATGGTTCTGCAGCGACTTGGGCAGGCGGATCTGGTCGGCGATCTCGGCCGGCGTCAGGCCGGCGTTGATGAGGCGCACGGTCTGGTCGTGGGTGTATTTGTAGACGTCGCGGTGCTTGGTGATGAAGTCGGCGATGCGCTCATGCCCCCAGACCGGCCAGTTGTGCTGGCCGACATAGACCTCGGCGTCGCCGAGCTGGTCCAGCGCGCCTTGCATATAGCCGGCCCAGCGCAGCGCGTCGCGCACCTTGGCGCCACGCACGGGCAGCAGGTTGTGCATGGTCTGCGCGAGGTTCTCGGCGCCGCCATAGAGCTTGAGTGACGGCACCGAGAAGGTCATCTCGGCCGGTGCCTCGGCGCCGGGCACGTTGTGGAAGACGAAGCGCACGCCGTCCAGCAAGCGCTCCTCGGTGGGCTGGGTGATGAGATCGGTGGGCGCCAGCACGCCGAAAGTGCCGTAGCCCACCGCCTTGCCCAGGCCGGTGTCGACCAGGCCCTTGGCCGAACGCTCCAGGTTCTTGCCGAACTGGAAGTGCGAGCGGCGGCCCATGGCGGTGCCGACCATGACGTTCTCGCTTGTCGCTTCTTCCATGAAGCCGGCGGAGGCGATGACGGGCACCGTGCGCGCCTGCTCGGCCGTCAGCACGCCGAGGGCGCCGCCGAAATGGTCGATGTGGCTATGCGAGAACAGCAGCGCGGTGACGGGCTTGTCGCCCAGATGCTTGCGCGCGAAGGCCAAGGCCGCGGCAGCCGTCTCGCGGCAGGTCAGCGCGTCGACGACGATCCAGCCGGTCTGGCCTTCGATCAGCGTGATGTTGCCCATGTCGAAACCGCGCAGCTGGTAGACGCCGTCGACGACCTTGAAAAGGCCGATCTGCGCGTTCAGCTTGGCGTGGCGCCACAGGCTGGGGTTGACGCTGGAGGGGGCTGCACCATCGACGAACTTGAAGGCGTCGAAGTCGATGAGCACGCTGCCATCGGCCGCGAGGATCTTGCCCTCGGGGCGGGCGATGAGGCCGCGCTTGGCGTCCTCGAAGCCCTGGGCCTCGTCCAGCGGCAGCGACTTGGCGAACTCGGCGTTCGCTTGCACCGTCGTGGCGCTGGCGTCGCCGGATGGGGCCGCAGATTCACGGCTGCAGCCGGCCAGGGCCAGGATTGCGGCGAGCAGGGTCAGTGTTTTCATCCGTGGTCTCCGAGTCAGCGCGCGTCCGCGCGGATGAGATCGGCGGCCTTCTCGCCGATCATGATGGTGGGTGCATTGGTGTTGCCGCCGATCAGCGTCGGCATGACGGAAGCGTCGACGACGCGCAGGCCGCCCACGCCGTGCACGCGCAAGCGGTCGTCGACGACGGCCATCGCATCGCGCCCCATCTTGCAAGTGCCCACCGGGTGGTATTGCGTGTCGGCGCGAGCGCGGATGTCGGCGATGAGGCCGGCTTCGTCATCGGCGCGCACCGGGTAGAGCATCTCGCCGCGGATGCCGTCGAAGGGCGAGGACTCGACGAGGCGCTGCTGGATCTGCGCGCCCTTGACGAGCAACTGCAGATCGCGCTCGTCGCTGAGGAAGCGCGGGTCGATGCGCGGTGCGGCCAGCGGGTCGGGCCCGGCCAGCTCGACGCTGCCACGGCTGTGCGGCCGCAGCACGTCCACATGGCAGGAGATGCCATGGCCCCAGTGCAGCTTGCGGGCATGGTCGTCGACGATGCCGAGCACGAAGACGAGCTGCAGATCCGGCACCGCCACCTGCGGGTCCGAGCGCAGGAAGGCGCCGGATTCGGCGATGCTGCTCGTCAGCAGGCCGGTGCGGTGGCGCCGCCATTCGCCGACGGCACGGGCCAGCCGCACGCCACCGCGCAGCGACACACCGAAGGTGGGCGTGGCCGAAGGGCAGCGCCAGGTCTGCACATGGTCGATGTGGTCCTGCAGGTTCTGGCCGACGCCGGGCAGGTCGCGCTGCACGTCCAGGCCCATGCGCTGCAGATGGGCACCGGGGCCGATGCCGGACAGCATCAGCAACTGGGGCGAACCGAAGGCCCCCGCGCTGACGATGACCTCGCGGCGCGCACGCACGAGGCGCGAGGCGCCGCCGACGCGGTAGTCCACGCCCACCGCGCGGGCGTTGGCCAGGCGCAGCTTGGTCGCTTTCGCGTGCGTGATGACCTGCAGATTGGGGCGGTCGAGATTGGGCGTGAGGTAGGCCTTGGCCGCGCTGCAGCGCTCGCCGTTGACCTGCGTCACCTGGTAGATGAAGGAGCCGAATTGCTCGGCGCCGTTGTAGTCGCCGATATTGGGCAGGCCCTGCAGCGCCGCGGCGGCGAGGAAGGCCTGGTTGATGGGACTGGGGCTGCGCGGCAGCGTGACATTCAGCGGCCCATCGCGGCCGTGCAGCGGGCAGTGGCCGAACTGCTCGTTGTGCTCGGCGCGGCGGAAATAGGGCAGCACCTCGTCATGGCTCCAGCCGCTGTTGCCCAGGCTGGCCCAGTGGTCGTAGTCGTGGCGGTGGCCACGCACATAGAGCATGGCGTTGATGGAGCTGCTGCCGCCCAGGGTCTTGCCGCGCGGCTGGTAGCCACGCCGGCCGTTCAGGCCGGGCTGGGGCACGGTCTCGTAGGCGTAGTTGTTGATGCGCGTGGGCACCATGGCGACGACGCCGGCCGGCGCGTGGATGAGGGCGCTGCTGTCCGGCCCGCCGTTTTCCAGCAGGGCCACCGTCACGCCGGGGTCTTCGCTGAGCCGCGCGGCCAGCACGCAGCCGGCCGAACCGGCACCCACGATCACGTAATCGAACTCCACAGCGCTTGTCTCCTCCAGCCTCTGGGCGGGCCGGGGAGCGAAGGATGAAAGCCGGCGGGTATTACGTCCAACGCATAATTAGTCGGCATTCATTGCGTGGAGCGCATAGTGAATCTGCGCCAGCTCTCCCACCTGATCGCGCTGGCCGACGAGGGCCGCTTCGTCGCCGCGGCGGAGCGCGTGCACCTGAGCCAGGCCGCTTTCAGCCGCAGCATCCAGGCCCTCGAAGCCGACTGGGGCCTGCGCCTGTTCGAGCGCGGTCCGCTGGGCGCCGTACTGACGCCGGCCGGCCGCACGCTGGTAGAGCGAGCGCGCCGCCTGGTCTTCGATGCCGACTGCCTGGAGCGCGATGCCGAGCTGCTGCGCGGCGGCTTGCTGGGCGAGTTGGCCTTTGGCGCCGGGCCCGTGCCGGCGGCCGTGCTGGTGCCGCCGCTGCTGGCCGAGTTGCGCCGCCAGGCGCCGGGCGTCGTCGCCCGCGTGCGCTACGGCAATGTGCCCAGCCTGCTGACGCTGCTGACCGACGAGGCCATCGAGTTCTTCGTTGCCGACCGGCGCATGCTGACCGACGCGAGCCGGCTGGAGATGGCGCCCGTGGCGCAGATCTATGGCGGCGTCTATGTCCGCAGCGGCCACCCGCTGCTGGGTGCGGAAAACGTGACGACGGCGGACCTGACGCGCTTCGGACTCGGTGTCGTGTCCACGTCACCGCAGCTCTTTGTCTACATCGCTCAGGGTCTGGGCTTCGCCAGCCCGGGCGAGCTGCCGGTCGTCGTCGAATGCGATGACGTCACCACGCTGGCGCGGCTGGCGGCCGACGGCGACATGCTGGCGCTGCTGCCACGCGCCCTGCCCACGGCCATCGAACTGGGCCTGCAGCCGCTGCGCGGCGTGAAGACCTTCGGCGATCTCTACGTGGACGCCCACGCCGTCTGGCTGCGCGGCCGCACGCTGGCGCCGGCGGCGGAGACGGCGATCCGGCTGTTCAGGGCGGTGGCGGGTTCGGGCAGCTGACGATCAGCGGGACGGCTTCACGCGCCGGGCGGCCGTCTCGATGCCCCAGGTGACGAGAGTGAGCTTCTGGCGATCACTCGCGAAGCGCAGTTCGAACGGGCGCTCCAGGGCGAAGTAGTGCGTCGGCGAGGCCGGCACAAAGGTCAGCTTGATCGACTGGCCTTCCAAGGTGCCTATCAATCGTCCGCCCTCGGCGATCAGCTGTAGCCGCATGGGTTGAGGCAAGTCCAGCTGCCATGCACCCTGGCGGGACCGCACCGCGGCCTCGGGCTGCCTGGCGGCGATGAAGGGCAGGCCGCCATCACCCGTCACCGGCGTCGCGGTCTCGGCGACGAGCCGCCATTGGCCATCCTCTTCACGCGCCCACAACGCCGTCCAGCGCGTGCTGCCCTGCCGGGGCAGGCCGCCGAAGTAGGTGAAGCTGCCGCGCTCCAGGCCGCTGAGCAGCACCACGCTGTCCGACACCCGCAGGCTCTCTTCCTCCAGCGTCTCGGACGCGACCTGGCGAAGCTGGTCGTTGCCGCGCCGGATCGCCAGCTGCGCGGCCGTGACGCGGCGGCCGCCAACGTCGGTGTAGACATAGCGCTTGGACAGGCCCTGCAGATAGGTGGCCATGTCACCGCGCCCATGCGCCGTGGACAGCTCGGCATCGCGGGCCTTGACCTCGGCGATCACTGGGTCTTCCGCCTCGGCGGCCCAGCCGATCGACTGGCCCAGCAGACCGGCGGCGACCAGCGCGACGAGGCGACCGCAGCGGCGCCACGGATCAAAGCGAGTGCAAGAGATCGGCATGGAATGCTCCCCTTGCCAGGATCGCCCCGGCAACACGCATCCTAGTAGTTCGCCCGCCGCTCAGCTCGCCGCCGCCATCCTCTCCGCCAGCCAGTCCACAAACACCCTCACCCGCGACGACAGCTGCCTGGCATGGGGAAACAGCACATAGACCGGCATCGGTGCCGGCTGCCAGTCGGCAAACACCTCGACCAGCTCGCCGCTCGCCAGCTCCTTTTCAAAGTTGTAGCGCGGCGCCTGGATGAAGCCCAGGCCGGCGAGGCAGCAGGCGCCATAGCCTGACGCGCTGTTGACGCTGACCGGGCCGCGCAGCACCAGGCTGTGCGGCTGGCCGTCGATGACGAAATCGAAGGGCAGGATGCGGCCGCTGCCGCCGATGTAGTTGACGGCCTGGTGCTCGTTGGCGAACTCCTCCAGCGTGCGCGGCAGGCCACGGCGGGCGATGTAGTCGCGGCTGGCACACGTCACCTGGCGCAGCTGGGCCACGCGCCGGCCCACCATGGACGAGTCCTTGGGCTCGCCCGAGCGCAGCACGCAGTCCACGCCTTCGCGCACGAGGTCGACAAAGCGGTCGCCCAGGCCGATCTCCAGTTCGACGTCGGGGTAGCGGGCATGGAAGTCGCCGAGATAGGGCAGCACGAAGCGCTGGGCCTGGTTGCCCTGCATGTCCACGCGCAGCTTGCCGCGCGGCTTGAGCTGGGCGCTGCGGAACAGGTCCTCGGCCTCGCCGACGTCCTGCAGGATCTGCTGGCAGCGCAGGTGATAGGCCTGGCCGTCCAGCGTCGGGCTCACGTGGCGCGTCGTGCGGTTGAGCAGGCGCACGCCCAGGCGCGCCTCCAGCTGCTGCACGGCCAGGCTGACCGAGGCGCGCGGCAGCTGCAGCTCGTCGGCGGCCTTGGTGAAGCTGGCCAGGTCGACGATGCGCACGAAGAGGCGCATCGCATCGAGTCGGTCCATGGCCGTTTGGCTCCAATTGTTTAGATGGACTGGATTGTTATGTCTTGTTCTGCTGATTTATCCGAACCAGCTCGAACAATACATTGAACTCACAGGGCCGCCACCGGTCCTGCCATCCAACCCCAACGACTGGAGCACCCCGTGAGCAACACCACCACTTCTTCTTCCTCTTCCCGCGTCGCCATCGTCACCGGCGCCTCGCGCGGCATCGGCGCGGCGATTGCGCAGCAACTTGCCGCCGATGGCCATGCCGTCGTCGTCAACTACGCCGGCAATGCCGTTGAAGCGCAAAAGGTCGTCGATGCGATCGTGGACCGTGGCGGCCGCGCCATCGCCGTGCAGGCCGACGTGGCCGACGCGGGCGCGGCCAAGCTGCTGTTCGACGCCGCCACCGAAGCCTTCGGCGGCGTTGACGTCCTCGTCAACAACGCCGGTGCCATGGCCAATGAACTGCCCCAGCTGGCGGACACCAGCGACGCTACTTTCGACCGCCTCTTCGACATCAATGTGAAGGGCAGTTTTTTCGCCATGCGCGAGGCGGCCAAGCGCCTGCGCCACGGCGGCCGCATCATCAATTTCTCGACCAGCGTCATCGGTCTGGCCCTGCCGGGCTATGCCGTCTACGCGGCCACCAAGAGCGCCATCGAGACGATGACGAACATCCTCGCCAAGGAGCTGCGCGGCAAGAACATCACCGTCAACGCCGTGGCCCCCGGCCCGACCGCGACGAATCTGTTCCTGAACGGCAAGACGCCCGAGCAGGTCGAGCGCCTGGCCAAGATGGCGCCGCTGGAGCGCCTGGGCCAACCCGAGGACATCGCGACGATCGTCGGCGTGCTGGCCGGCCCGCAGGGCGGCTGGGTCAACGGCCAGACGGTGCGCGTCAACGGCGGCATCGTCTGAGGAGGACTGCAGCATGAGCCAACAAGTCATCCTCGTCACCGGCGCCTCCAGTGGCATCGGCAAGCTGAGCGCGCTGGCCCTGGCCACCGCCGGCCACACCGTCTACGCCAGCATGCGCGGCGTGACCGCCAAGAACGCGGACAAGGCCCGCGAGCTGCGCGACTGGAGCTTCGCCCGCGGGCTGGACCTGCGCGTCGTGGAGCTGGACGTGCTGTCGCAGCCCAGCGCCGATGCGGCCGTCGCCACCATCGTGGCCGAACAGGGGCGGCTGGACGTCGTCATGCACAACGCCGGCCACCTCGTCGTCGGGCCGACCGAGGCCTACACGCCGGAGGAAATCACGGCCGTCTTCGACACCAATGTGCTGGGCGCCCAGCGCGTCAACCGCGCGGCATTGCCAGTGCTGCGCGAACAGCAGCGCGGCCTGCTGCTGTGGATAGGCAGCACGACGACGCGCGGCGGCTTCCCGCCCTTCCTCGGCCCCTATGCGGCGGCCAAGGCGGCGATGGACTCGTTGGCCGTGACGATGAGCTTCGAGCTGGCCCGCTTCGGCATCGAGACCAGCATCGTCGTGCCCGGCGCCTTCACCAGCGGCACGGATCATTTCGCCAACGCCGGCAAGCCGGCCGACGCGGCCAAGGCCACGGCCTATGCGCGCTACGCCGGCCTGATGGACCAGATCGGCGCGCGCCTGACCGCATTGATGCCGCCCGAGGCCGACCCGCAGGCGGTGGCCGACGAGGTCGCGCGCATCGTCGGCCTGGCCCATGGCCAGCGACCTTTCCGCTCGGTGGTGGACTTCATGGACGACGGCGCGGCCGCCGTCACCGAGGTAGCCGAACGCATGCGCGAGGAATTCGCCGCGCGCATCGGCATCGCGGATCTGCTCAGGCCGGCCGTCGTCTGATCAGAAGCTGAAATTGACCGGCGTCACGCCGCCAGCCGTCACCACCACCGGGGTCATCACCTGGGTCGTGCCGTTGAGATTGGCATTCAACGTGTAGAGCAGATCGACACCGCTGGCGCCGGAGATGAAGTTCAGCATGGCCGGCGGCGCGGCATAGGTTGCCACCCAAGGCGGCGCGGCCGGCAAGCGCAGCGTGTAGGCGCCGGTGGTCGAGTCCGACAGGGTCTCGGCGATCGTCACGACGCGCCCGCCGCTGAGTTGCTGGGTCGCCCGGACGCCGGCGGTGGCGGCCACGTCGGCAGCCTTCACGCTGCCCAGAACCTGGCCGTCGACGGCGGCCACGGGTGTCAACGGCGCGGCCGAGGTACTGACAGCGGTCACGGCGCTGGCTGTCACCGGCACGCCCGTCACGACCAGCGTGGCCCGCGATGTGGCCTTGACAACGAGGTCGTAAGTGCCCGCCGCCACCGGTGCCAGCACGAAGCGGCCGCTGGCCTCGGGCGTGGTGGCCTTCAGCACGACGCCGCCCTGTTGCAGGCTGACGACCGTGCCGCCATTGGCGACGCTGGCATCCACATAGCCGCTGACGCCCGACAGCAGATTGGGCACGACGGAGACGACGGGCTTGAGCAGGTATTGCCCCGAGTTGCCTGCGCTGACGACGGATTTGCAGGCGTCAAAGTCAAGCACGAAGTCGGCCAGCTGGTTGGCCGCGATGTCGATGTTGGCATTGAGCTTGAGGCCGCTCGTCTGGCCGCTGGGCGTCTTCAGCGCGACCTCGCTGCCACCGCTGGGCACCACCGAATTGGCCAGCGGCGTGGCCGTGCTGTTCTCGGCCAGCACCAGGCGCAGCTGGGCGTAATGGCCCACGGCCAGCGGTACCTGGCCGAGGCTGGCGAGCACGCCGTTCTGTAGCTCCAGCAGGTCGAAGCGCTGTGTCGGTCCGACCGTCAGATCCGTCCAACCCGCGCCGTCCTCGCTGGCATCGGCGCTGGCGTTGACGCGCACCTTTTGTACGGTCACATAGACATGGTCGAAGCCGCAGGCTGGCGCGTCGGTGAGGCTGAGGGCGAGGGTGCCCGAGATGTTGTTGGACGGTGTCGTGACGACCGGCGCACCGCCATCGTCGCCACCCCCACCGCAGGCCACCAGGACCAGGGCTGCCGCGCATGCACTCAGGGTTGGGTACTTCATGAGAACCTCCAATCGTGACCCCTCCCCGCCAACAGTGTTGGCTTTCGCCATGTGCCCAGGCTTTACGAATCGCGTCGGGTTGTTACCCGCTCACCGTCGCCTGCGCGCGGCGGCGGCCAGCTCCTGAGGGCTGACCACCCAGGCCGGATTGCCCACCACGCGCTCGACGACGAGGTCGATGAAGGCGCGCACCCGCGCCGGCTGGGCCACGCGGCTGCCGTAGTAGAGGTAAAGGCCGAGGTGGGCGCAGACATGCTCGGTCAGCAGCGGCACGAGCTGGCCGCTGCGGATCAGCGGGGCGGCCGTGGCGCCGACGAGCTGGCCGATGCACTGCCCGGCCACCACGGCATGGGCCTCCAGCTCGACGTCGTTGGTCATGAAGATCGAAGCGACGTCGCGCCCGACGATCTCGTCGCCCACCAGGAACTCCCAGGGCATGGCCTTGCCGGTGCTCGGGTGGCGAAAGCCGCTGCAGCGGTGGCGCGCGAGCTCATCGATGCTCCGCGGCGCGCCGTGGCGGGCGATATAGCCCGGTGCGGCGCAGACGATGAGCTGCAGCGGCATCAGATGGCGGGCGATCAGGCCTTCGCCCGGCGGCGTGCCGGCCCGAAAGCCCACGTCGACGCGGTCCGCCACCCAGTCGCCGATGCGGTCGTCCAGCTGCACATCGGGTTCCACATCGGGATGACGGGCACAGAACTCCTCCAGCACCGGCCACAGCACCGGCAGCATCAGCGAGCGCGCGGCCGTGATGCGCAGTGGCCCGGCGATGACATCGCGGCCCTGGCGCGCCCCGTGCAGCGCGCGCTGCAGCGCCTGCAGGCCGGGCGCGGCGGCGCCGAGAAAGCGCTCGCCCTCCTCCGTCAGGCTGAGCCGGCGCGTCGTGCGGTGGAAGAGGCGCACGCCGAGATAGCTCTCCAGCTGCGTCAGCGCCTGGCTGGCCGCCTGCGGCGTGATGCCCTGCGCCACGGCGGCCTGGCGCAGGCTACCCAGCTCGGCAGCCTTGGTGAAGGTGGTGATGGCGCGCAGTTCGTTGAATGCCATTGTCACGATTCACTTGCTAATCAATGACGAGATTCTGGGCTAGTTGAATATCAATCGCGATCCTAAATTTCGCTCCATCGGCCGATCCACCTTCAACACCCAGGAGCCCCCACATGACCACGACCCCCAACTTCAAGCGCGTCTGGATGATCACCGGCGCCTCGCGCGGCATCGGCGCACGCATCGCCGAAGCCGCCCTGGCCCAAGGCGACGCCGTCGTCGCGACGGCCCGTGACGCCGCCACCATCGAGAAGCGCTTTGGCGCCCAGCCCGGCCTGCTGGCCGTGGCCCTGGACGTCACCGACGAGTCCCAGGCCGCTCGGGCCACGGCCGCCGCGCTGGCCCGCTTCGGTCGCATCGACGTCCTCGTCAACAATGCCGGCTACGGCCTGCTCGGCGCCGTCGAGGAGGCCAGCGCCGACGAGGTGCGCCGCCTGTACGAGACCAATGTCTTCGGCCTGCTGAACGTGACCCGCGCCGTGCTGCCGCAGATGCGCGAGCGCCGCAGCGGCCATGTCATCAACATCTCGTCGCTGGGCGGGGTCCGTTCGGCCGCGGGTTTCGGCGTCTACTGCTCGACCAAGTTCGCCGTCGAGGGCATCACCGAGGCCCTGCATGCCGAGCTCGCGCCGCTGGGCATCCATGCCACCGTCGTCGAGCCCGGCTATTTCCGCACCGAGTTCCTGGAAGGCCAGTCCCTGGTCACGTCGCCGCGCGAGCTGGCCGACTACGCCGCCAGTGCCGGCCAGGTGCGCGAGGCCGCCAGGCGCATCAGCCTCAACCAGCCCGGCGACCCCGAGCGCCTGGCCCAGGCCATGCTGACGCTGGTGGACGCCAAGACGCCGCCGCTGCGCCTGCCCATGGGCACGGACACGCTGCAGGCGATTGCCGACAAGCACGCCTTTGTCGAGCGCGAGACGGCTGAGTGGCGCAGCCTGGCGGCGTCGACGGACTTCCCGAAGCTGCAGGCCGCCTGAGGCCTCAGCCGCGGCGCTTGCCGCTGTCGTGCACCACTTCGCCATCGGACTTGGTAAACGGCGGCAACGGCCCGACGGGCAGCAACTCCAGCACCGCCTCGGACGGCCGGCACAGCGCGGTTCCCAGGGGCGTCACGACGATGGGGCGGTTCAGCAGCACGGGGTGCTGCTCGATCGCATCCAGCAGCGCGTCGTCGCCCAAGGCCGGGTCGCCCAGGCCGAGTTCGGTGAACACGGCTTCCTTGTCGCGCAACAGCGCGCGCAGCGGCTGGCCCGTCGCCGTGGCGATGGCGCGAATCTCGTCGCGGCTCGGCAGCGCGTTCATGTATTCGACGACATGCGGCTCCAGGCCGGCATGGCGGATCAACGCGAGCACATTGCGCGAGGTGCCGCACTTGGGGTTGTGGAAGAGGGTGATGTCGCTCATGGCGCTACCTTAGCCTGTGTGGCGACGCCGGCCAGGCGCTCGGGGGGTGTCGCTGTCAGCAGCGCCAGCAGCCCCACAATCTCGCGGCTGACTTTTTCACCCCGCAATGCGCCTCATCTCACTCGCCCTGCTGACCACCGCCTTTGCCCTGCCCGGCTGCAACAAGCGCCTGGCCGACGTGCCCGCCGCGTTGCCGGCCGCCTCCGCGGCACAGGACAGCAGCGCGACGGCCAGGCTGCGCGAGGAGGGCGACGGCCTGCTGTCCCTGCACCGCCAGATCGTCGTGCTGATGGACGGCGAGGCCGCGCTGCCAGCCGCCCAACGCCGCGAGGTGCAGGCCCTGGGCCAGCAGCTCTTCCATGAACTGCTGCAGCGCCAGCAGCGCCTGGCCGATCTCGCGCTGAAGCCCGAGTCGCTGGAAGCCACCGCGGCCCTGCTGACGCGCATCGAGAGCGAGCCCAGCTGGTTCGATGCCGACCGCCTGGCCTTCAAGGAAGTGCTGGGCCAGCTCGCCACCGGCCTGAAAAGCGCGCAGACGCTGGACGGCATCAAGCTGGCACGCCGCGCCCAGGAGGACCTGGACACGCTGGCCGAGGTCGAGAAGGCCTATGAACAGGAGCTGAAGGAAGTCTTCGGCGGCTTTGCCAAGCGTGGCATCGAGTTGAAGCGCGAGCGCTGGAGCGATTACGTCGCCAAGTTGAAGGCCCTGCACACGCGCGACGCCGTCATGAAGCAGCACGGTGCCCAGCTGCCTGCCGCGGCCGACCTGGCGCCCGAGCCGGTCGCGTCTGGCGCCATGCGCGGCGTGGCCGCCAAGGAGCGCGAGGTCTTCGGCGACAAGCTGCCGCCCAAGACCGTGCTGCTGACCTTCGACGACGGCCCGCATGCGCGTTACACCGACGAGATCCTGGAGATCCTGAAGCGCTACAACGCACCGGCCGTGTTCTTCCAGCTCGGCCAGAACCTCGGCAAAGTCGATGCCGACGGCAAGATCCAGCCGGGCAATGGCAGCGCCGTGGCCAAGCGGGTTCTCGCCGCTGGCCACCAGCTGGCCAACCACAGCTTCACGCATGGGCTGATGTCCAAGTTCGAGCTGGTCAAGGTCAAGGAAGAAGCCGCCAACACGGAGGCGCTGCTGGATGCGGCGGGTCGCAATGGCGACGCGTTGTTTCGATTCCCTTATGGCGCGCGCAACGACGGCGCGCTGACGACGATCGAGGCGCTGAAGCTGCGCTCGATGATGTGGAACGTCGACTCCCTGGACTGGAGCGACCCCATCCCCAAGAGCATCGCCGCGCGCGTGATGGCCGAACTGGACAAGCAGCAGCGCGGCATCGTGCTCTTCCACGACATCCACGCTCGCACCGTGCAGGCCCTGCCGCTGGTGCTGGACCAGCTCGCCGCCGAGGGCTGGCGCTTTGCGAGCTTCAAGGACGGGCAGTTCGTCGTGTCCACCGACAAGACCGCCGCCGCGCCGCCGCCTGCGCCCGGCGAGCTGTATCGCGACAGCCACGCCCTGGTCATCGGCATCAACCAATACACGGCCTGGCCCAAGCTGTCGCACGCGGTCCGTGACGCGCAAGCCGTGCGCGAATCGCTGGTCACGCGCTTCGGCTTCGCGCCCGACCGCGTCACGCTGCTGACCGATGCGGAGGCGACGCGCGCCAACATCCTGAAGGCGCTCAACGAACGCTTCGGCGACAGCAAGCGCGTCAAGCGCGACGACCGCGTCTTCGTCTTCTTCGCCGGCCATGGCAGCACGCGCAAGCTGCCCAGCGGCCGCGAGGTGGGCTATATCGTGCCAGTGGATGCGGGGCTCAACGACCTGCAGACCGACGCCATCGCCATGCCCCAACTGCAGGAAGTGGCCGAGGCCATCACGGCCAAGCACGCGCTGTTCGTCATCGACGCCTGCTACTCGGGTCTCGGCCTGACGCGGGGCGGCTCGGCGGCGGCCGACAGCAACTTCGCCCGCACCAACGCCCGCCGCATCGGCCGCCAGATGATGACGGCCGGCGGCGCCGACCAGCAGGTGGCCGACGACGGCCCCGGCGGCCATTCCGTCTTCACGTGGACGCTGCTGCAGGCCCTGAACGGCAAGGCCGACCTGAACGGCGACGGCCTCATCACCGCCACCGAACTGGCCGCCTACGTGGCGCCCGCCGTTTCGTCCATCGCCCACCAGACGCCGGCCTTCGGCAGCCTGCCGGGCTCGGAAGGCGGCGAGTTCATCTTCGAGCTGCCGGTAGCGCAGGAGCCCGCGCTGAGCGGCGCCGTGGCCCAGCTGGACGACAAGGCCAGCCAGTTCGCCGCCAAGCTCGACGAGGCCAGCAGCGCCGGCCGCCAGGTGGCCGCTGCGGCCAGTGGCGCAGCGAGTTCCGTGCAGGTGACCATCAAGGGCCTGGACGGCAAGGACCAGGCCCTGGCCGCCACCACCGCCCGCGTCGACCCCGGCGCCCGCGTCACCGCCCAACGCGCCAACGACCGCGGCCTGCAGCTCTACCGGGAGCGCCGCTACGACGAGGCCGAAGCCGCGTTCAAGGAGGCTTTACAGCTGCAACCGAAGTTCGCGCTGGCCGCCAACAACCTCGGCTTCGTGCTGTACCGGCGCGGCAAGCCGGCGGAGGCGGCGGTCTGGTTCGAGAAGGCCGTCGAGATGGACGGCAGCCGGTCGCTGGCCTGGCTCAACCTCGGCGACGCGCGCCTGCTGGCGGGCGACGAAGGCAAGGCGATGGCGGCGTACAAGACCTTCCTGGAGCTGGCGCCCAAGCATGCGCGGGCGGCGGAGCTGCAGGCATGGATTGCGAATCCGTCGGAGGGGACGCGGCCGAAGCCGGTGTGAGCTGCAGGCTGATCTCAGATGGAAGTCGACTCGACTCTGATGCTCTGCGCCGCCGCAATTGGCGCAGCTCAGGTGTTGGATTGCAGCCTGCTTCGGTCGGGCCGCAAACAAGGCAAGACAGCCTTTGCCTTCTCCACCATCGAGTGGCTTTGGGGCGCAATGTGCGTCTATTTGCTTGTCAACAACACTGACCGTTTCCCGTCGTGGTTGGCCGGCGTCTTTGTGGCCCAGCTCGCCGCATGGGTGCTGTACGTCGTCGTCCAGATGACGCGCGGCCGCGCAGCGGAAACCTTTGAACTCTCTCCGTCGGAGGCGCTGGCGGGCGGTGCGTTCGGAGCGTCCTATGCCATCGCTTCCTTGGTCGCTTGGTTCTGGCGCTGATGTCATCAGCTACTTCTCAGCGCTGCACTCCATCAACCCCTTCAACGCCCTCAAATCCTTGCGCACATGCGCCGCATCCTGCTCAAAGGCCTGATCACTCGCCCCCGCCATCCTCAGCACGACGAAGCTCAGCGCACAGCCCTCATCCACCGGTGTGACGCGGAAGGCGTTGTGCGTGGTCACGCCGTCCGGCGTCGTCACGTCATGGTCCAGCACGCCGAAGTCGTTTCGCGGCGCCATGCGGATCTGGATGCGGCCCATGGGTGAGTCGGGCACCACCCAGTGGTCGCCTTCCGGTTCGATGTCGGCCGTCGCCAGGCCCGAGGCCCAGAGGTGCAGGTTCTCGCGCCGGCGGGCGAACTCGTAGACCTGCTGCGCCGGCGCGGCGACGGTTTCGCTGACGACCCTGATTTCGCGTGGCATGCAGACCTCCGGTGCGCTGGAGCTTGTCACAGGGACTGGCGGGTAGGCAAACCGCGCTCCTGCTGGCACTGCAGGCCGGCCAGATTCAGCCTGCAGACATCAGCCCGTCCTCATCCTGTGTTCCACTCCGCCTTGAAGTCTGTCCGTGCTGATGTCTTCCGGAGATCTTGATGCCCTCATCTGCCTCGCTCCCCGCCGCAACCCGACGCGACGTGCTTCGCGACGAGTTGCTCGCCACCGTCGGCCTGCTCAAGCAGCGACGCGCGGCCGAGATCGCGGAGGGCTATATCGACGACTATGTCGCCATGCACTGGATGGAATGGCAAGGCGGYACGCTGCGCCTGACGACGACCGGCGAAAACGTCTGCAAGCACCTGAAGGCCTTGCTGGCCCGCACCGCGCCGCGCTCCGCCATCTGAGGGCGCCACGGGCCTGGCCCGAGGCCCAACCATCGCCATGCCCACCATCGATCCCCTGCTGCTGGCGACCGTCCGCATCGCCACCTTTGACGGCAGCAAGGGCCTGACGAACGCGACGGGTTTTTTCTTCCGGCGCGACGACCGGCTCTACCTGGTCAGCAGCCGCCATGTCTTCATCGACGAAGAAAGCGGCCATCTGCCCGACCGCATCGAGATCGAGCTGCATGGCGATGCGGAGAACCTGGCCGACTCCATCGGTTGGTCGGCGCTGCTGTACCACGATGGCCTGGCGAGTTGGCGCCAGGGCGGGGACGACGGCGGCGACATCGACGTGGCCGTGCTGCAGATCGACCACGACGCCCTGCCCTCCACGGTCGCGCTGGCGGCGTTCACGCCCGAGAACCTGCCCGCCGCGGACGAAGCGGTCGCCATCGGCGAGGCGGTGCTGATCCCGGGCTTTCCGCTCGGCTTTCATGACGGGCTGCACCATTTCCCCGTGCTGCGCCAGGGCATCGTCGCCTCGCCCTACGGGTGGCGCTTCCAGGGCATGGGCTGGTTCCTGACCGATGCGCGGACGCATCGCGGCATCAGCGGCGCACCTGTCGTCGTGCGCGCGCCAGGCCGCACGGCACTGCCCTGGTTGCTGCTGGGCATCCATTCCACGCGGCTGGACATGGGCAACCGCGACCTGGCGGTCGACGAGTCGCTGGGGCTCAACGCGTCCTGGTATGCAGACATCCTCATGACGCTGACAGAAGAAGCGCCCGTCTCCCCGCCAGACGACGTGGCCGACAAGCCTGAGGGCCCGGCAGCGACGCCGCCGCCGAAAGTGCAAGGCGACGCCCCGGCCTGAAGGCGCCGGCGGGCCCGCCCGGCGCGCCTGTGTTCCACTTCCGCCGTGAAGTCCCTGTCCCCCGAATCCCGCGAATCCCGGCCGCCTGCGCCGGCCTTTCCCCTCCCGCAGCCCCGCCACGCCGCACGACTGCCCGCCAGCCTCGCGCCCGAGGACTGGGCCCGCATCCGCCAGGCCGCCCATGCCCTGCCCCAGGTGCTGGTGCCGGACGATTTCGACGACGGCAGCGACGAGTCGCTGGACCGCCTGGGCTGCATCCAGATCTCCAAGGCCGCCGGTGGTGGCCGGCCGAGCCGCTGGATCCTGCCGGTCCACATTCCCGTGGCCCTGGCCCAGCTCGAAGCCACGCCGCAGACCAACACGCTGCGCCCGCAGCTGCAGCAGCGCCTGCACCAGTTGGAGAGCCTGGGCCTGCGCCGCGAAGGCCTGCTGTTCACGCGGCTGTGCGTGCACCCGATCACGCTTGTGCACGAGGGCTGGCGCATCGACCTGTCGCACCGCGTGCCGGTGCCCGAAGAGCCGGTCTGGGCCTTCTTCCGCGATGGCGATGCGGCCGCGCTGCGGCACGGCCTGGGCCAGGCGCCCGAGTATTCCTACAAGGCCGAGCTGACGCTGCACATCAACCACCTGATCGCACGCAGCGAGGCCATGGGCCACGGCAGCCAGCTGGCCTCGCTGCTGCCGCGCCTGCAGGCCGAGTGCAGCGTGCCCATGCCCTATGAGGACCTGAAAGCCGCGTTGACGCGGGCCCAGGATCGCTGGGAGCAGACGGTCGAGGAGCAGGACACCCTCGCCAGCCTGGGCCGCGAGCTGGCCTTCCAGGGCTACCCGGACAGCTTCGACGCGGCGCGCAAGCTGGGCCGCAAGGTCACGCTTTATCTCGGCCCGCCCAACAGCGGCAAGACCTATTCGGCCTTCGAGCGGCTGGGGCAGGCGCTGGACGGCGCCTACCTCGCGCCGCTGCGCCTGCTGGCGCTGGAGGGCCGCGACCGCCTGGTAGGCCGCGGCGTGCCCTGCTCGCTGCTGACCGGCGAGGAGAGCGTCCCGGCGGCGGACGCGCGCGTCGTGAGCAGCACCATCGAGATGGTCAACACCCGCGATATCGTCGACGTGGCCGTCATCGACGAAGCGCAGATGATCTTCGACGACTCGCGCGGCTGGGCCTGGACCCAGGCAATCGTCGGCGTGCCGGCGCGCGAGCTCATCATCATCGCGTCGGCCTATGCCGCGCCGGCCATCGAGCGCCTGCTGCAGCTGTGCGGCGAGAAGCCGGAGACGCGCGTCTTCGAGCGCAAGCAGCATGTGCAGCTGATGCCCGCCCCGGTGCCGATGACGCATCTGCACGCCGGCGACGCGGTCGTCGCCTTCAGCCGCCGCGACGTGCTGATGCTGCGCGACCAGATCTCGCAGAACGGCCATGCCGTCAGCGTCATCTACGGCGCGCTGCCGCCCGAGGTGCGCCGCCGCGAGGCCGAGCGCTTCGCCGTCGGTGCGAGTGCCGTGCTGGTCGCGACCGACGCCATCGGCATGGGTCTGAACCTGCCCATACGCCGCGTGCTGTTCTCGACGCTGACCAAGTTCGACGGTGTCGGCGACCGTGAGCTGTCGGTCAGCGAGGTGCACCAGATCGCCGGCCGCGCCGGCCGCTACGGCATGCACGACGAGGGCTTCGTGTCGGTGCTGAAGGAGGCCGAGGCCGACGCGATGAAGACGCTGCGCTCGCTGCTGCCCAAGGAGCCGCGCGCGCCGCGCGACTTCAAGGCTCCGGTGGCGCCGAACTGGCGCCATGTGCAGACCATCTCGCGCCGCATGGGCGTGGACAAGCTGCACGCGGTGCTGAGCATCTTCATGCAGCAGCTGCGCCTGGACGACGCCCACTTCGCTGTGGCCGAGCTGGAGCAGATGCTGGAGCTGGCCGAGGCCCTGGACCGCAATGCGGCCGCGCTGCCGCTGCAGGAGCGCTTCCGCTACGCCCAGGCGCCGGTGGACTCGCGCCTGCCCATGCTGGTGGAGCAGTTCCACGGCTGGGCCACCAACCACGCCCGCACCGGCAAGGCCGGCGAGCCGCATTTCCTCGACGAGTACGACCAGCACGGACGCCTGGACCGCATGGAGCAGGCGCTGCGCATCTGCACGCTGTGGCTGTGGCTGGACCTGCGCTTCCCCGAGGTCTACGGCCACCTGGAAGAAGTCATCGACCTGCGCGCACGGCTCAACGACGGCATCGAGCGGCAGCTCAAGGGCAAGAAGGCGCTCTGGCAGCGAAGGGGACGCTAGGTCGGGATGCGCAGGATCCTCGCCATCATCCTGCTGGGCATCCCGCCCCTGCTGCTGATTCGGTGGGACAGCCGCCACGGCAATGCCGTGCCGAACTGGCTGATGCTGACGGTCTGCGCGCCGCTGATCATCGCCGTGCTGGCCGCGGAGTTCTCCGGCAAGGACGAGGTCAGCGACGCCGGCCGGGCCATCGGCAACTGGCTGCTGTTCCTGCTGGGCCTCTTCGGCATGGGCATCGGCATGGTCAGCTTCGCGCTGCGGCGCGAATCGACCTGGCTGGGCCTGTTCGGCGTGTTCGGCTGGGCGTTGCCGCTGGGCGCGCTGATGACCGTCGCCGCCGTGGCTCGCGCGCTGCGGGGCTGACTCAGGCCGCCGCGTAGCGCGGCGCCGGCGTGTTGCTCGACAACCGCCCCGACATCGCCTGCCGCGCCGCCTCATAGGCCAGCAAGGGCGCCTCATCGTGCAATGGCGGCACCGTGATGAGCTCGCCACGGTCGAAGCCGACCAGGGCGGCGTCCACCAGGGCCTCGGCCGACATGACCCACTCCTTGGGCAGATGCTCGATGGCCAGGCCGCCACGGGCCCAGAAATCGGTCGCCGTCGCGCCGGGCAGCACGGCTTGCACACGCACGCCTTGAGCGGCCAGCTCGTGGTGCAGGGACTGGCTGAAGGCCGTCACGAAGGCCTTGCTGCCGCCGTAGACGCCGTTCAGCAGCTCGGGCGTGATGCTGACGATGGACGAGATGTTGATGACCGCACCAAGGCTGCGCGCGACGAAGCCGGGCACGGCCGCATAGGTCAGCCGCGTCAGCGCCGTCACATTGAGCTCGATCAGGTGGGTCATCTGCTCGACGTCGGCCTCCAGCAGCTTGGCCGCCGTGCCGATGCCGGCGTTGTTGACGAGCAGCGTCAGGCTGGCGTCGTCGCGCAAGCGCTGCTCGACGCGGGCCCGCTGGGCGGCCTGGGCGAGGTCGGCGACGAGGACGTCGACCTTGCGGCCCGTCTCTGCCGTCAGGCGCGAGGCCAGCGCATCCAGACGGGCGCCATCACGGGCGACGAGGACGAGGTCGTGGCCTCGGCGGGCCAGGCGATCGGCGTAGACGGCACCGATGCCGGACGAGGCACCGGTGATCAGGGCGGTACCGAGAGGGGAAGTGGTGCTCATGACAGGTTCTCCGAAAGCGAGAGGGTTGGCGTGGGGAGAATTCTGGGGACGAGTGCTCATGTCTCAAATGACGTATACAGTCATGTTTCGAGACATGCATTCCAAGGAGCCGACATGCACCGCCTGGGCTTTGTGCTGAGCGATGGCTTCCAGCTGATGGCGCTGGCCACGCAGGCCGTCTTCGAGTTCGCCAACCTCGCGGCCGAGGAGCAGTTCTACGACTTCGCCTGCTACAGCGTGGCCGGGGGCGACGTGATCTCGTCCAGTGGCGTGCGCATCGGCACGAGGCCGCTGGCGTCCTGCACGCAGGCCGACACCTGGCTGGTGGCCGGCGCTTCCGACCCCATCGTCGCGCCGACCCAGCCCGAGGTGCTGAAGTTCCTGCGCCGCGCCGCGCGCCATGCACGCCGCTTCGCCGGCCTGTGCACGGGCGGCTTTGCGCTGGCCGAGGCCGGCCTGCTGGACGGCCGGCGCGCGACCACGCACTGGCTCTTCTCCCGCGACATGCAGGCCCGCCATCCCGACATCCGCGTCGAGGACGACCGCATCTTCATCATCGACGGCCCGGTCTGGACCTCCGCGGGCATGACCGCCGCGCTGGACCTGTCCCTGGCCATGGTGGAGGCCGACCTCGGCGAGGCCGTCGCGCGGGCCGTCGCGCACAAGCTCGTCATGCCGCAGCGCCGCGCGGGCGGGCAGTCGCAGCACTCGGAGCTGCTGGAGCTGGCGCCCAAGTCCGACCGCATCCAGCAGGCGCTGGACTATGCGCGGGGCCATCTGAAGCAGGCGCTGTCGGTGGAGGAGCTGGCCGAAGTGGCGAACCTCAGCCCGCGCCAGTTCAGCCGCGTGTTCACGGCCGAGACCGGGCAGTCACCGGCCAAGGCCGTCGAGGGGCTGCGCCTGGAAGCGGCGCGGCTGATGATCGAGCAGAGCCGCCACCCGCTCGAGGTCGTCGCGCGCGAAGCGGGCTTTCGCGACCGGCGCCATCTGCGCGAGGTTTTTGTTCGCAACTTCGGCGTGCCGCCGCAGTCGACCCGGCGCGGTGCAAGGGCTTCGAGCTAGCGCCCCGAAACGACCGTCGGTTGCGATGACACTGCCGCATCGCATTCGGAGATGGCTTCCATGATCAAGGTCAGCGTCCTCTACCCCCAGGCGCCCGGCACGCGCTTCGACCACGACTACTACCGCGACCACCACATGCCGCTGTTGCAGGCGCGGCTGGGGTCGGCCTTGTTGCGCTACACGGTCGACCGCGGCCTGGCCAATGTCGCGGCACCCGATCAGCCTCCCCACTTCGTGGCCGGCTGCGAGCTGTTCTTCGACAGCGTCGAGGCCTACCGGACCGCGATGGCGCCACACGGGCCCGAGATCAGGGGCGACATCCCCAATTACACGGACCGGCAGCCGGTGGTGCAGATCAACGAAGTGGTGGTCGGCTAGAAGACACCCAGCGTCGCGGAAGCAATCCACCGCGGCACCGGCTGTTTTCTTCCACGGCGCTTGGCCAGAATGGCCGCACCATGCCTGCATATCACTGCACCGCGATCGGACTGGGCCTGCTGCTCGAAGCCTTCTGGCCTATGGCGGCCCATGCCGCCGACCGAGTTCAGCCGCTGCATCCCGGCATCAACCACATCGCCCTGAAGGCCGGCTCGCCGCCAGGCATGGCCGTGCTGGCGCATCGCGAGAACTTCAATGCCCACGGCTTCGACGTGTTGACGCTTTACGCCAAGCTGCCCACGATGGCCGACCAAGCGCCGCAGTGGCAGATCGTGCCGCTGTTCGATGCGACGGGCGAGCACCTGGAGCTGCGCGCCTCGGGTGGCGCGGACTGCCTGCTGCACGACTTCCGGCTGCTGCGCGCCGCGCGCGGCCGGGACGCGGCGCTGGTGCTGGCGGAGCGCGAGCTTGGCGAGAGTTTTGCCGCGCCGGCCAAAGTCACTTTCCGCTTCTTCCGGCTGCGCGCCAACGAGGGGGGCGAAATCGGCCGACCGGTGCTGTATTTCGAGTTCGATCGGGCCCAGAAGGCCAAGGCCGCATATTGCGATGTCGGCGAAGCGATGCGGGCCGAGCTTGGCTTGGCTGCCGACACGCGCCGCTAGACGACACCCAGCGCGATCAGGTCGCGGGCCGTCTGCACGATGGCCTCGCGTGGCGGGCGCGGCACCCAATCCAGCACTTCCCGCGCATGGCTTGAATCCTGGTGCCGCGCGGTGCCCAGCTCGCTGGCCGCGGCGCGCACCGTCGGGCTGACCTTGGCCAGCAGGCGCACCACCCAGTCGGGCATCTGCAGGGTCGGAACCTTGCGCGCCTGCTCGCCCAGCTCGGCGCGCAGGATGGCCGCGATCTCGCGCAGCCACAGGAAGCCGCCGCAGGCGATGAAGCGCTCGCCGGCCATGCCGGGCGCGGTGAGCGCGCGCCAGTGCAACTCGGCCACGTCGCGCACGTCGACGATGCCAAAGCCGATATGGGGCAGGGCCGGCACCTTGCCGCGCAGCAGGCTTTGCACGATGACGACGCTGGCCGAATAGTCGGCGCTGGCCACCGGGCCCAGCACGACCGACGGGTTGACCGTGCAGAACTCCAGCCCGCCGCCCTCGCGCGCCACCCAGTCGCGCGCGGCGCGTTCGGCCACCGTCTTGGACTGGATGTAGGGCGGGATGCCGGGCGTCTGCAGCCGCGTCCAGTCGTCCTCGTTGAAATGGTGCTCGCCCGGGCCGTGGCCATAGGAGATGGCGGCCACCGACGAGGTCATGACGACGCGCTGCACGCCGGCGTCGCGCGCGGCCTTCAGCGCGCGCAGCGCGCCGTCGCGGGCGGGAACGATCAGTTCGTTGGCGTCGCGTGGCACGCCCACCGGCAGCGGTGAGGCGAGATGGGCCATGTGGCTGCAGCCGGCGGCCGCCTCGGCCCAGCCGGCGCCAAGCATCAGGTCGGCGGCAAAGCAGCGCAGCTGCTCGCTGGCGCCCACGCCCAGCAGCTGGCGCAGGGCCGCTTCGCGCTTCAGGTCGCGCACGGTGGTGTTCACCTGCCAGCCGGCCGTCAGCAGCTGGCGGATCAGCACGCCGGCGATGAAGCCGCTGCCGCCGGTGACGAGGACACGGGGAGGGGTGTTCATGCGGGCTACTCCACGAACATGCGCGCATGCCCTTCATGCGCAGCGGGCGAGCGCCAGTAGGGCGATTCGAAGGTGACGTGGATGGAGGGGCACTCGTCCTTCGGCCGCAGGAAGACGCTACGCACTCGCCTACCCTGCGTCTGCAGCGCGCGGCGCAACTCATCCTCGCCGGGCAGCTGGAATCCTGGCTGGGTGTACAGCACCAACTCCGCCACCGTGGGGTGCTGCGCGAGCGTTTCGAAGTCGACATGGCCCGCCGGCAACAGCACGCTGGCGCTCTGCAGTTCCGCCCAGTGCTTGAAGGTCTCGTAGCTGGCCAGCGTCCCGCCACGGCTGTAGATGAAGGTCCAGCGCAGCCGGTTCAGCCCTGCGATGGGCTCGAAGTTCTGCACCTTGGGGGTCTTGCAAATCTCCAGCATTTCGATGCTTGGGGCCTGGGCCAGCGCGCCGAGGTCCGTGAGGCTCAGGCAGTGCGCCAGTCGCAACTCGCGCAGCGCCTGGAAAGGCGCCAGGCCTTCCAGCGAGGTCAAGGGCGCCCCGGAAAGGATGAGGGATTCCAGACCTTGCCAGCCGTCGAGGGCGTTCAGCGTCTTGAGCTTGCGCGGGCGCCTGAGCTCCACGCGGCGCAAGGCGGGGTTGTTCAGCCATTGGGGGTTGAGCTTCTCGGCGTCCAGGCAGCGGAAGTTGCGCAAACGCGGGAGCTTGCGGTAGTCGCCATGGGCTGGTGGCGCCTTGTACAGATGGATCTGCTCCAGGCCCGGCAGCAGGTCGATGTCCTCCAGGCTCAGCTCTTCCGACGGGCTCCTGAGGCCGCGGATCTTGTGGGCATAGGGTTGCAGCACCCCCAACGAACCCAGGCCGGCACCGGGGCTGACCCAGTAGACGTCGTTCTCCGCCAGCGCGGCCTCCGAGGCGGCGCTCCAGCGATAGATGTCCAGATCCAGCGTGCCGTCGGGGCGCCCTTGCAGCCAGTGGTCGTCGCTCTTTTCCAGAAAGTCCGGCGTCTCGCCTAACCATCCCTCGAATTCGCAGTCATGCTGCAGGCCGAGCTGGCACATCTCCTTCGTCCAGGCGAGCAGGGCGTCTTCCGTCATCAGCAACGGCGGGGTGAGGCCGGTGACCACCCATGACGCCACCGCCAGCCAGGTGGCGGTCCAGTCCACGAAGGCGCCCGTCTTGCGCACCTGCGGGTCATGGCCGCGCGCCTTCAGCACGGCCGCCAGCGAATCGGCCTTGGCCTGCGTGTGGGTGTGGAAGAAGAACTTCAGCGCCTTTTCATCGGTCGGCCGAATCCGCCAGGACCGCAGCGAGGCCAGTTGCCGGGGCGTTTTCCAAGCGGCCCGCTCCAGGCTGCGCTCGAAGCGTTCCTCGGTGACAAAGCTTTCCATGCCGCCGCCTCTCCCTTGATGAATGCGCCGCATCGTAAGCAAGGAAAACGACGGGCCGGCCCATGACGCCCGTCATGCCCGGGGCATTCCCATTGCCAGACAGTCACCCGGGACGGACAGTCGCGGTTTTCTTCTTCGCATCTCGACGGGACACCCCCTTGACCTCCGCCACCCTGACCGCGGGCAGCGACGCCACAAGCGACGCACGCGCCCGCCACGACCGATCCTTCCTGGGCCACCCCGCCGGCCTGGGCTGGCTGTCCTTCTGCGAGCTGTGGGAGCGCTTCAGCTACTACGGCATGCAGGCCCTGCTGGTGCTCTACCTGAGCAACTACCTTTTCCTGCCGACCCACATCGGCAACGTGGCCGGCATGGACGCGCTGCGCCATGCCATCGAGAACGTCACCGGCCCGCGCTCGCCGCAGCAGCTGGCGTCCGCGGTGTTCGGCCTCTACGTGGGCCTGGTCTATCTGACGCCCATCTTCGGCGGCCTGCTGGCCGACCGCGTGCTGGGCCGCACGCGCACCGTCGTCATCGGCGCATTGCTGATGGCCACCGGCCACTTCCTGATGGCCTTCGAGACGGCGCTGCTGCCGGCCCTGGGCTGCCTGTTGCTCGGCGTGGGTTGCTTCAAGGGCAATATCGCGGCCCAGGTGGGCGACCTCTACGCGCCGGGAGACAAGCGCCGGGCGAGTGCCTTCCAGATCTTCATGCTGGCCGTGCAGATCGCCGTCATCGCCGCGCCCATCGTCTGCGGCACGCTGGGCGAGAAGGTCGGCTGGCACTGGGGCTTCGGCTCGGCCGGCGTGGGCATGCTGATCGGCCTGTTCGTCTACCTGGCCGGCCGCCGCTGGCTGCCGCCGGAACCCCAGCGCGAAGCCGGCAAGGCCGCGGCCCGCCCGCCGCTGGGCCGCCGCGGCGCGATGCAGGTTGCGCTGCTCGTCGGCATCCTGCCGGTGCTGATGCTGTCCATCGTCGGCAACCAGCAGTTCAACAACGCCTATCCGCTGTGGTCGCAGCAGCATATGGACATGATGGTGGGCAGCTTCGAGGTGCCGGTGACCTGGCTGCAGGCCGTGGACGCCCTGGTCAGCACCATCACGATGCTGGGCTCGCTGGCCTTCTGGCGTTGGTGGGCCACGCGCCGCACCGAGCCCGATGAAGTCACCAAGATGGCGCTGGGCTCCTTCGTGGCGGCCGGTGCACCGGCGCTGCTGCTGATCCCGGCGTTTGCGCTGGAGGCCGGCGGCGGCAAGATCAGCATCCTGTGGACCTTTGCCTACACGCTGGTCAACGACATCGGCTTCGCCAACATCATGCCGGTGGGCCTGGCCCTGTATTCGCGTGCCGCGCCGCGCGGCCTGCAGGGCGTCATGATCGGCGTCTACTACCTGCACCTCTTCTTCGGCAACACCTTCGTCGGCTGGCTGGCCGGTTTGCTGGAGGTCATGCCGGGTTCGCAGTTCTGGGGCCTGCATGCGGTGCTGGTGGCCGCCGCCGGCGTGGGACTGCTGGTGGTCAAGCTGGTGTTCGGCCGGCTGCTGGCGCCGGACGGGGTGCCGGCCCAGGCCTGACACGCTCAGGGCGTGGCAGGGTCCGGCGTGGCCACGCCCAGTGAACGCGTCAGGGCGGCCATCAAGGCCTTGTACCTGGCGCGCACCTCGGGCTTGCCGGCCGCGCTGCCGGGCTCCGAGAAGCTCGCCGTCCACGCCTCGTCCCAGGTGTAGCCGCAATCGCTGCGGCGGTCGCCATCGGGGCCCCAGATCAAGGCGCGCAGGCGCGCGTCATGGCCCGCACCGGTGTAGGTCTCGAACAGCGCCTCGATGAAGGCCTGGTAGGCCTTGTAGACCTCGGCCTCGAAGACATGCCGGTAGATGTTGAGGGTGCGGTCCAGCTCGCGCTTGGCCTGGATGGCTTCGGCGGGCGAGACCGTCTTCCAGTAGCCCACCCAGGTGAAGAAGCACAGCAGCTTGTTCAGGCGCGGCGCGATCTCGTCATAGATGGCCAGCCGCTTCTCGATGAGCTTCTGGTTGGTCCAGTTGCTGAGGTCCAGGCGCTTGAGCTGGCGGCTGAACAGCCAGCCCAGCAGGGCCACCGACAGCGGCGTCAGCACGCCGACGATGAGCTTGGCGATTTCCAAGGTGGGCCATTGAGCCATTCAAGCCTCCTGAGGCAGCAGGCGCAGCGTAGCCGGATGCATCGGCACGGCGCAATCCCGCCTGCCTAAACTCTGCGGGCATGCACGACGCCCTCGACCACCTGGCCCGTGAACTGTCGCTGGACGCAGCGGCGCAGGAAGGCCTGCGGCTGCGCTTCGGCCTCGCCTGCGTGCAGCGGGTGCGGCATCTGCTGGAGGACGCCGACGTCATCGCCTGCCTCGACGTGCTGGGGCGCTTTGTGGACGGCCGCGCCACGCAGGCAGAGCTGGAGGCGGCGGCCGCCGAAGCAGCGCGGCTGGCCAACCACCACCCCGGCTCGCGCTCGCTGGACGGCGTGGGCCATGCCGCGGTGTCGGCCTCCTACGCCGTCGCCAACGCGCTGGCCGGCCGGGCGCTGCGCGCGGCCGAGTACGCGGCCTATGCCAGCGTCTACGGCGAGGGCGGCCATGGCGCCGTGCAGCAGCGCGAGTCCTTCCAGCCTGAGTTCGACTGGCAGCTGCAGAGGCTGCGAGACCTCGCCGCTGAAGTGCCGCGCTAGCGCTGCCTACACTGCAACGCATGATCACCGTCCACCACCTCAACAACTCCCGCTCGCAGCGCGTGCTGTGGCTGCTCGAAGAACTGGGCCTGCCCTACGAGATCAAGCACTACCAGCGCGACGCCAAGACCTCGCTGGCACCGCCCGAGCTGCGCCAGGTACACCCGCTGGGCAAGAGCCCCGTCATCACCGAGGGCGGCCTGACGGTGGCCGAGAGCGGCGCCATCCTCGAATACCTGGTGGACCGCCACGGCCAGGGCCGCCTCAAGCCCACGGGTGAGCAGGACCTGCTGCACTACCGCTACTTCATGCACTTCGCCGAAGGCTCGGCCATGCCCCCGCTGGTCATGAAGCTAGTCTTCAACAAGATCAAGCGCGCCCCCATGCCCTTCTTCGTCAAGCCCATTGCCAAGGGCATTGCCGACAAGGTGCTGGGCAGCTTCGTGCAACCCAATATCGATGCGCAACTGAAGTTCCTCGAAGCCGAGCTGGCCTCGCGGCCTTGGTTTGCCGGCGCCGAGTTCTCGGCGGCGGATGTGCAGATGAGCTTCCCGGTCGAAGCCGCGGCGGCGCGGGGCACGATGGACAGCTACCCCAAGCTGAAGGACTTCCTGGCCCGCATCCACGCGCGGCCGGCCTACAAGAAGGCCCTGGAGCGCGGCGGGCCGTACAGCCTGATGAACTGAGCGGCCTACACTGGCGCCAAGGCTGCGCGCTGCGCAGCCGCATCCGTCTTGCCCCGCCGGCCTGTCGCCCGGCCGCTGTGAATAAACAGTGGCGCTGACCTCCCCGTGTCGCATTGCGCTCGAACACGCAGGTCACCTGGGGCTCTCATGCCCGGCTATGAAATCAAAGTCCAGACACTCGCCATCAATGGCGCAACGGATCTGCAGGTCCGCTCGCTGCTGGACAACGACCAGTTCGCCGACTCCGCCGGTGCGGCCGAGGCCCTGGGCATCTCGCCCGCGCAATGGCCGTTGTTCGGCCAGGTCTGGCCCTCAGGGCTGCACCTGGCCGCCACGATGGCGATCCGGCCCCTGACCGACGGCGAGCGCATCCTCGAGATCGGCTGCGGCCTGGCCCTGGCGAGCCTGGTCTGCCACCGCCGCGGCGCCGAGGTGACGGCCAGCGACATTCACCCGCTGGCCGGTGCCTTCCTGCTGGAGAACTTGCGCCTGAACGAGCTTGCGCCGATGCGCTACTGCCATGGCGACTGGAGCGAAGACGCCGTGATCGCAGACGGTGGCGCGCCACGCGTGCAAGGGCGCTTCGACCTCATCATCGGCAGCGACGTGCTCTATGAGCGCGACGACGGCGGCGCGTTGGCGGCCTTCATCGAAAAGCATGCGCTGCCGCGCTGCGAGCTGCTCATCGTCGACCCCAACCGCGGCAACCGCGCGGCGTTCGGCAAGCGCATGGTGGCGCTGGGGTTCGAGTTCAGTGAGACGCCGCTGATGGCCGAGGCGGGGAGCCCGGAATACCGGGGTCGACTGATGCGGTTTGTGCGGGGTTGAGCAGCGAGTGGCCACGCAGGCCGATCTTGTCCGCGTGTCCTGCCATCGGCTCAGCCGTGCACGCGGCCCCATGTGGTGGGCTCTGACACCCGACCGCTGAAGTCAGTCCAGCGCTCGGCAGCAAGGTCGTACAGCTTGCAGCGCTTGGCTGTCTGCACATACCAGCGCCATGAGAACCGCTGCACGATGATGCGCCCCGGCAGCGCGGCTTCAAGAATGGATTGCGCCTGCTTGAGCTTGTACAGCGGGATGCTCATGTCCACGTGATGGGCGGTGTGTTCCATGATGTGGTGCAGCAGACCGCCGATCTTCAGCGGAAACGTCAGATGCACGGTGGTGGACACGAAAGGGTCGCTGGCCGACCAGCGCGCCTTGTCTTCGTGCCACCGCACTTCCGTGTGGGTGTGATGCACGTAGATCACGAAGCCGATCATGGCATTCCAGAACACGAACGGCACGGCAAAGCCCAGCGCGACCATCGCCCAGACCGACTGGCCGGTGGCCCGCGCCGCCCAGACCAGCAAGGCGATCCACACGGCGCCCGCCGCAACGGCGAGCAGGCCATCGGCCACAAACAGGGCGCGGCGTGCCGGCATGTAGCGCTTGCTGGGAAACAGCATGCGCAGCCACCACATCTCGATGAAGTAGTACAGGCCGGGCGCCCAGCCGCTGCGGTACACGCGCTCCAGCAGGCGCCTGGCTGGCGGCAGGGCAGCGTACTGCGCAGAGGTGAGCGGCTGCCACACGAAATCCTTGCCCTTGAGATTCGTGAAGCCGTGATGCATCACGTTGTGCCCCACCTCCCACAGGCTGTATGGCGTGAGCGACGGCAGGAAGGCGATGCGCCCCAGCCAGCGGTTGAGCCGGCGGTGTGGCGTATAGCTCTGGTGGCAGGCGTCGTGGCCGATGATGAACAGGCGCCCGATCACGAAGCCAGCCGCCAAAGCCACCGGCAGCTTCATCCACCACGCCGGCAGCAGCACCACGCCCGCCATGGCGGCGACGAACAGCATCCAGTCCAGGAGCAACAGTCCCACGGCACGCACGGTCTCGGGCTGAGAGACAGGGATCAGCCAGGAACGTATTTCCTTGCGCGCAGGCATCCGTGCGTCGCGATCAATGATCGGCACCGCACTGGGGCGAGACGACGAGGAACCGGAAGAAGAGGACGAAGACGGCTGCAAGACTTGACTCATGGGAACGCTGTCAATGAACTCGTTCGATGCTAGCCAGCCGTCGGTGCAAGGATATTGCGATGCGTCAAGGACTGCGCAATGCCGCGCGGTCCCGCCTGTTGCGCACGCCCAGCGCGCCAGCCTGTGCGGCATCCTCCAGCCGTCAGCGCTTGGCCCCCTTCGGCCCGTACTCCACCACCCTGCACCCCGCCCCCTGCGGGTTCTCGCAACAGGCCGCCAGCTTCTTCAGGCTCTCGCTGAACTGCTCGTTCCACTGCGCTTCGCTGTGCAGATTGCCGGGGCTCATCCAGTGCGACTGCGGGAACTTCCGGGACCAGGCATCGCCGCCTTCCTGCTCCGCATTGCCGGTGGACTGCTTCATCGCGACCTTGCAGGAATTCATATTGCCCATGCGGTGGCAGGCGGTGCAGGTGTTGCCGCGCGTCGTGATGCCGAAGGCGTTGAGCCTGGCCCAGGCCTTCTTGAAGTCCTCGCCAATGGCCTTGGGCTCGTAGAAGCCGAAGGGATCGCCGGGCAGTTGAGTCGTTTGCGCGATATAGGGCGAGTACATGAAGGGCCCGCTGTCATGGCAGTTCACGCAGGCGGGCTGGCTGTTGGCGACCTTCGCGGGCGTGAGCCAGACCTTGTCGGCCGGCAACGCCGCCGTGCCTTCCGGGCTGGGCGGCTGGGGCTTGCGCGTCAGCGTGCTGGGCGAGGGCACCCAGCGGCCGTCGATGCCGCTGCCAGGGGTCAGGGGCGCCTTGGCCTTGGCGGTGAACCAGCAGGTCTTGCCATTCTTCAGGCTGTGCGAGATGACGTTGATCTCGTCGAACAGCGGGCTGCCCGCCGGCCGTGCGAGCTGCTTGCGGCAGATGGCGCTGACCTGCGCCGCCTTGTCGTCGCGCAGCACCAGCGCGCGGCTGCCCGGCACGCACTGGCTTTGTGCATCGGCCTGCGGCAGCAGGGAAGGCCGGTCGCAGCGCGGCGGCGCGGTGTCGGCCGGCACGCGCTGGCCGTCGATGGTGATGGGGATCTCCTCGCCGGCCATGCAGCTGAAGGCGGGGATCTCGCCGATCTGCTCGGCGCACTGGCGGCCGTATTCGAACAGCGTCTCGGCCTGGGCGGCACCGGCGAGCAGCAACAGCAGCAAGGCTCTCATGCGACCACCAGGCCTTTCTCCGCCAGCACCACGGCGCGTATCGCCTGGTGGTAGCGGGCGTAGCCGGTGCAGCGGCAGATGTGCTGGCCGACTGCGTCCTCGATGGCCGCGTCGAGCTGCTCGCGCTTGACGGGCTGCACGCGCAGGCGGCCGAGCAGCATCTCGGTCGCCATGACGAAGCCCGGCGTGCAGTAGCCGCACTGGAAGGCGAAGTGGTCGAGGAAGGCCTGTTGCACGGCGCTGGGCTTGGCCATGCTGCCGGTGCCCTCCACCGTCGTGATGGACTGGCCCTGCAGCAGGGCCACCGGTGTGGAGCAGGCGAGCATGGGCTGGGCCTGGCTGTCCGGCTGGCGGCGCGCCGCGACCGTGCAGGCCTTGCAGACGCCGATGCCGCAGCACAACCGCGTGCCGGACAGGCCCAGCTCCTCGCGCAGGAAGTCGACCAGGGGCAGGTCGGTCGGCACCTCGGTCCGGATGGGCCGGCCGTTGACGTGGAACTGGACGGGGACGAGATGGTCACTCATGCCAGGGCCCTTTCGATGTCGGCGGCAGTGATCGGCAGGCTGCGAAAGCGCTTGCCGGTCGCGTGGGCGATGGCATTGCCGATGGCCGGCGCAATGGGGCAGAGCACGGCTTCGGCAATGCCCTTGGCCGTGGTCTCGGTGGTGGGCAGCGGCGTGATGCGCATGCGCGCCAGCGGCAGGTCGGCACTCAGCGCGACGTGATAGCGGTCGAGGTTCCAGCGCCCGTCGCCCGCACCGCCGGCTTCGAGCGGCAGGTCTTCCAGCAGCGCGTAGCCTATGCCCATCGCGATGCCGCCCTGGGCCTGGCCCATCAGCAGGTCGGGCTGTAGCACCTTGCCGGCGTCCACCAGCAGCTGCACGTCGACAACGCGCGGCACATGGTTCTTCGGCCCGATCTCGACAGCGACCAGCACGCCCGACGGCGCGTACAGGCTGCGGCCGTAGAGGGCGGCCTGGGGATTGGGCGGCACGACGTTCTGGCGCATCACGGCGGTCCAGCTCAACTCATTGGCAGCGCGCAGCGACAGGCCGTCGATGGGCAGCTGCAGGGACTGCTCGGGCGACAGGGCGTAGGTGCCGGCCACCCAGGAGCCTTCGTAGAGGCCATGCACCATGGCCGCCGCCGTCCAGCCCTTCGCGTAGACCTTGGCGGCCAGCGCGGCCAAAGGCAGCCGCTCCAGGCCCGGTGCGGTGAGATGACCCGCGACCCAGGCCGTCTTGCCCTGCAGCCGCGCCAGCGGCACGCCCCAGAGCGCGGCCGCGGCCGGCAGCAGGCCGGCCTGGAAGAGCACCTGGCTGGCCTGCTCGGTCACGTGGACCTGGTGGAAGGCCGTCAGGCAGGCGCTGCTGGACATCGCAAAGCCCGCCGTCCAGTTGGGCTTGCTCCAGTCGCCGCCGGGGTAGGTGCTGACGTCCAGCGCGTTGAAGCTGGCGACGTCGCCCATGACGATGTCGTGGGCGTTGTGGCCCAGCCAGCCGGCCGTGGAGAGGGCCAGCGTCGTCGCCGAGCCATTGCCCATGTCGACGCAATTGGTGCGCACGTTGAGGCGGCCGGCGGCGTCGATGGCGACCTCGGCCATGACGCCATCCTTGCCCGTGCCATAGGCCTGGTTGGCCAGCGCAAAGCCGACGCCGTAGCGGATGCCCTCACGGGCCTTGCGCGCCTTCACGGCCTCACGGTCGCGCCACAGAACATGCTCGCGCGAGCGGCGGCAGATCTCGCGCAGCGTCATCGCCTGCGTCAGCGGTGCGCCGGTGATGGTGCGGTCGCCCTCGCGCAGCGCGTTGAGCTCGCGCAGCGCGATGGGGTCGCGCTTGAGCGCCACGGCGACTTCATCCACCAGCGTCTCGACGGCAAAGCTGGCCTGCGGCCCGCCGAAGCCGCGCATGGAACCGGCGACGACGCCGGTGCTGGGTTGGGCGATGGCGTCCACATAGGCCTGCTTGATGTCGTAGCCGCTGAGGCCGCAGTAGGCGGCCAGCATGGCGACGAACTGGCTGTAGTTGTTCTGCCCGCCCGAGGGCAGCACCTGCTGGCTGCCGAAGGCCAGGAATTTGCCGGTCCTGGCGTCCACGGCGATGCGCTGCGTGATCTTGCTGGCCAGCTGCTTGAGGCCGCCCTGGAACTGCTCGTAGCGGTCCTGGGCGATGCGCACCGGGCCATCGGCCAGGGCCGCCGTGACGGCCAGCAGCGGCGGGAAGGTGGACACGTCGCGCCCGCCGAAGCCGCCGCCGGGATAGCAGGAGTTCAGCACCACGGTCGCCACCTTGATGGGGCAGTTCTTGCTGAACAGCGCCAGGCTGTCGAGGGAGTCGCCGTTGGTGGCCTGGGTGCCGAGCACGAGGTTGAGCGTGCCCGTGCCTTCGCTGTCCAGCCAGGCGAGGCCCGCTTCGGGCTCCATGAACATCGGGTCGAGCACCTGCGTCGTGTAGCTGCCGCCGAGCTGCAGCACGGTGGGGCGGGGCGCCTGCAGCGTGGCGTCGATGCGCTCGCGCAGCGCCTTGGCCTTGCTGTTGTAGGGCTGGCTGGCGCTGTCGGGCGCAAGCGGGTCGGAGGCATAGCCCACCTGCACCTGCGAGAAGGGTTCGGCGCCTGGCGCGTCATAACGCGTCAGGTAGTTGACCGGCGAATAGGCCTTCAGAATAGGAATGACGGGCGGTGACGGCGGAGGCGGCGGCAGGGCGGCCGTCTTCACGACGCCGGGCTGGAACTGCAGCACCCGCTTGGCGCGGCGGTAGGCGTTGCTGTCGGCAAAGACGAGGATGGCCACCGGCTGGCCGTAGAACTGCGGCGCGCTGCCCACCGGCACGAGCAGCTGATAGACGCCGTCATTGCCCGCGCTGGAGAAAGGCAGTTGCAGGTTCAGCGAGGCCAGGTCGCGCTGCGGCCAGGGGTAGTCGGTGAGGGCGGTCTGCGTGATCGTCAGCAGCGGCGCCGCATCCGCGCCCCTGAGGCCGCCGAGGTCGAGGCCGRCGAACAGCAGGCCCGGCTGCGTCGCGCGCAGGATCATGGCCATGCGCTCGGGGCTGCTCGTGGGCCAGCCGGGCATGTCGGCGGCGCGGAAGTCGCGGGCGTAGATCTTCTCGCCCGTGACCTTGGCCAGGCCATCGATGCGAAAGCGCGCCTTGCCCGGCCCGCCCGACCAGTCGGGCGCCCCCGCTGGCGCATGGGGCTGCACGGGGGTTTCAGGCCGCGGCGACCGGGCGCCGGCCAGCTTGGCCACGAGCGGCTTGGCCAGGGCGAGTTCGTGCACCAGCAGCGTCACGGCCGCCGCGCCGCTGCCGATGACGCCGCGGCGGGTCAGCCTGAACGGCCCGTTCGGATTCGTTTCCGGGATGTCCGACACGCCTGCCTCCCTCCGTTCAATTGGGGGGCGAGTGTGTCACCGCCATGCGCTCGCCATCAGAGGATCAGCCCGTACTCGGCGCCTCATGGCCGCGCATGGCCGCGGCTAGCGCGTCAGGCGATAGATCAGCAAGGCCGCACGGATGGCGCCGCGTTCGATGGACGCGATCTCCAGCCATTCGTCCGGCGTGTGCGCACCGCCGCCCGCGGCGCCCAGGCCGTCCAAGCTGTCCACCAGCGGCGCGACGAATTGCACATCGCCCGCGCCGCGCTGGCCGGGCGGGAAGGCCACGATGGCATTCAGGCCGGCGTCGGCGCTGGCGAGCGAATAAGCCTCCAGCAGCTTGAGGTTGCCGGGCGTGGGCGCCATCGGCGGGTAGGTTTCGTGGAAGCTGAGCTTGGAGCGCGTGCCGGGCAGGGCCTGCTCGACGATGGCCTGCATGCGCTCGCGGGCCCTGGCACCCTGCGCTTCGGTCAGATAGCGCAGGTCGCCGCGCACCTGGGCATCGCGCGGGATGACATTGGTCTTGCCGAAGGCCTGGCCCTGGCTCTCGCCGTCATCCCATTTGGCGCTGGTGCCGGCGACCAGCGTCGCGGCATTGAAGGTCAGGTCGGGCTCGATGAGCTGCTCGCGGAAGGCGTTCAACACGCGGGCGGCCTCGTACAGCGCGCCATAGCCGTCACGGCCAAAGACGCCGGCCGAGTGGCCGGTGCGGGCCGTGACATTCAGATGCCAGGTCCCGGAGGCGCGACGGCCGATGGTGGCGGTGTCGCGGCCTTGCTCGTCCTTGGCCGAACCTTCGAAGGCCAGCGCCACGTCGCTCTGCTTTGCCGCGTCGATCAGCGCGGCGCGCGCCACTTCGATCGGGCTGCCAGCGCGCTCCTCGTCGCCGGTGAAGACGGCGCGCACCGTGCGCCCCTGCAGCGCGCCGGCCTCGTTCAGCGCCCGCAGCGCCAGCAGGATGATGACGTCGCCGCCCTTCATGTCGGACACGCCCTGGCCGCGCACACGCCCGCCGTCGGCTGCCCAAGGCGGCACGGCGCTGTCCTTCTCGAAGACAGTGTCCAGGTGGCCGATCAGCAGCACGCGCTTGCCCTTGTCGCCGCTGCGCTCGGCCACCAGATGGCCGGCGCGCTTCATCGCGGCCGGCATGTCGACCCAGCGCGTCTTGAAGCCCAGCGCGTCGAACTCCTTGCCGTAGAGGGCGCCGACCTCGCGCACGCCGGCCGGGTTCAGCGTGCCGCTGTTGACGAGCACGCTGCGTTCCAGCAGCTTGAGCGCGTCGGGCGTCAGCCGCTTCACGTTGGCAACGATCAGCTGCTCTTGCGCATCGAGGCCGGCGGCCATGGCCGAGGAAGTGGCGAGCAGCAGGGCGAGAGCGGTCAGGACGGCGTGCGGCTTCTTCATGCCCTGAGTTTCACCGCAAGTTCAGGTCGTCAGGGCGTCGTCCACGGCGTTGCTGCGCGCGACGACCAGCCGCTTCTCGGCCCGCCAGGCCGGCAGGCTGTCGGGCGCCTCGCGCGGCGACAGGCCGTTGGCGCGGATGGCGCCCACATAGCCGTCGCGGCCCTGGGCCTTGGCGGCATACAGCGCCGAATCGGCCAGGGCCAGGCAGGCGCGCCAGTCCCACAGCCGCGGGTGGCGCGGGTCCAGCGGGAAGGCGCAGAAGCCGATGGACACGGTCACGTGCACGGTCTCGCCCGGCGCGATCTCGAAGGGCTGCTCGCGCACGGCGGCACAGACGCGCGCGGCCAGCTCGGCGGCGTCGCGCCTCTCCGTCTCGCGGGCCAGGGCCAGGATCTCCTCGCCGCCCCAGCGCACCAGGGAGTCGGTTTCGCGGAAGACGGCGCGCAGCCGCTCGGACAGTTGCACCAGCACCGCGTCGCCGGCCGCATGGCCGTGCACGTCGTTGATGCGCTTGAAATGGTCCAGGTCGAGCAGCATCAGCAGCAGGTCGGCCTTGGCGCCGACGACGGCCCCGGGCCCGCCATCGGGCGTCTCGAAGCGGCGCAGGCACAGGCGCAGGTCGTCGTCCAGGCGCAGCTCCAGGTAGCGGCGGTTGCGCAGGCCGGTCAGGGCGTCGGTCAGGCTGAGCTCGCGCAGCTCGGCGGTGCGTTCGTCCACCAGCGCCTTGAGCTCGGTCTCGCGCAGGCGCAGCGAGCGCGTGCGCCAGCGCATCCAGGCCCAGATGGCCAGCAGCGCCGCCAGCACGCCGGCGATGCGCGCCGCGTCGGTCTCCCACCAGGCCGGCTCCAGCGTGATGGGCAGCTGCAGCTGCTCGGTGCCCCACAGGCTGTGATGGGCGGTGGCGCGCACCTGCAGCACATATTGGCCGGGCCTGAGCGGGCCGAAGCTGGGGTTGCGGCCGCTGGCGTCGACGCGGGTCCAGTCGCTGTCCAGGCCGTCCAGCCGGTATTCATAGCGCAGCCGCGTCGGGTCGGCGTAGTCCAGGGCGGCGAACTCGACGGACAGCGTGCGCTTGGCCGGCGGCAGCGTCAGGCCCTGGGCGCCGTGCGGCAGCTCCCAGGGCTGGCCATTGACGCGCACGCCGCTGATGACCAGCGGCGGGCTGGTGCGCTGCGCGCGGTAGGCCTCGGGCAGCACGCGCAGCAGGCCGCGGCTGCCGCCGAACAGCAGGCCGCCACCCGGCAGCTCGGTGCTGGCAAAAAACCAGAAGCTGCCGAAGTTGGCGCCCTCGGCGCTGCCGAAGCTGTCCAGCCGGTCGGCCGCCGGGTCGTAGACATAGAGCTGGCTCCAGATGCGGCCCTGCTCGTCCTCGTGCAGATTGCCGCCGAACACGCCTTCCACGCCGTGGCGCTCGCTGATGCGCTCGAAGCGCGCACGGCCCTCGCCGTCCCAGCCCTTGAGGCGGTGCAGGCCGCTGACCGGCGTGTCCACCCACAGCCGCCCGTCGCGTCCCCACAGCAGCGCCATGACGATGGGGCTGGCCAGGGCCTCGCCGGGCGCCTGCGGCACGACCTCGAGGCTGCCGTCGCCGGCCTGCTTCTCGCGGAACAGGCCTTGCTGGCCGCCCACCCAGAGGCGCCCGTCCGGCGCGGCGCTCAGCACATAGACACCGCCGTGCAGCGGCCCGCCCAGCGGGTGCACGCGCTCCGGTGCCGCGGCGGCCTCGCCCGCCAGGCGGTACAGGCCCTCCTGCATGCCCAGCCAGACGCTGCCGTCCGGCCGCAGCAGCAGCTGCTGGGCCCGGCCACCGTCCAGCGCCCAGTCGCGCAGCAGGCGACCGTCGGCGCTGCGGTGCTCCAGGCGGCCCGCAGCCGCCATCCACAGGCTGGCGTCGGCCGCCTCGGCCATGATCTCGACGACGCTGCGCCGCTCCCGCGGCCATTCGCCCAAGGTGGCCAGGTCGCGGCCCGGGCGGCCGTCCAGGCGGGCGATGTGGCCGGCCTGCGTCGGCGCCAGCACCTCGCCGTTCTTCAGCGCCAGCACGGCCCGCACGTCGGCTTCGGCCAGCGGGCTGTTCAGGTCGACGTCGGGGCCGCGCACGGCCAGCGCGGGGTGGGAAAGATGGCGCTGCACGCCCAGGCCGTAGCCGCTGACCCACATCGCGCCGCTGCGGTCGCGCAGCAGGCCGCTGACGTCGTTGCCGGCCAGGCCCATGACACGGCGTGCATCCTGGCGCAGGCGCGCCTCGATATCACCGCTGGCCGGGTTGACCCAGAACAGCCCGACCTTGCCCCCCACCCAGAGCCGCCCGTCGGGCGCCTCGGCGAGGGCGTTGATGGGCATGCCCAGCGCCTGCACCCAGCGCACCTGGCCCTGCTCGACGACGCCCAGATGCCCGTCCTGCGTGCCCAGCCAGATGCGCCCGCCGCGGTCCTCGGCCAGGGCCTGCACGGGCATGCCGGCGTCCAGGCCGGGCAGGGCGAGGTTTTCCCAGGCGCCGTTGACGAAGCGCGCCAGCCCGCGCCAGTGGCCGGCCCAGACGACGCCATCGGCACCCACCTGCAGCGCGAGTACCCGCTTCTCGGCCTGGCCGCGCCAGCGCAGCTCATGGGCCTCGAAGCGCTTGGCGGCCGGCAGGTAGCGGAACAGGCCCTGGCCCAGGGTGCCGACCCAGATGCTGCCGTCGCGCGCCGCCGCCAGCGCCCGGATGGACGCCTGCGGACCCGTGCCGCCCTGGGCGCTGCCATGGCTTTCGACGCGGTCCTGCTCGGGGTCATAGGCCACCAGGCCCTGGAACTCCGTGCCTATCCACATGCGCCCGTCGGCCGCCGGGGCCATCGCCCTCACCCAGCCCAGGCTGCGCTTGGCCGTCGTGTCGCCAGCCTGCTCGATGGGCCGCAAGCGGTAGCCGTCGTAGCGGGTCACGCCCTTGTTCGTCGCGATCCACATGAAGCCGGCGCGGTCCTGGGCGATGGCCGGCACCGAGTTCTGCGGCACCGTCACGCTGCGGAATTGCACCTCCATCGGGCCCACGCCGGCGTCGGCGCGGGCCAAACCCGCCCCGAGCAGCATCAGCAGACCGAGCAGGCCTTGAATTAGGGGGTGCATACACCGCCATCCTAAAGGCGCCGATTGACGGCACCACCTGCGCGGGTGTAGCGCGCGGGCCTCAGCCGGCGAACAAGTCACGCAGGCTGCGCTCCGGATCGGCCATGAAATCACGCATGACCCGGAAGTGCGCCGTGTCCTCGTAGCCCACGCGGTGGATGCCGTCGGCGTCGAAACGGTAGACCCAGGCGTCCGGATACGCCATCAGGATGGGCGAATGCGTCGCGATGACGAATTGCGAGCCCTGGCGCACCAGTTCATGCAGGCGCGCCAGCGCGTCGAGCTGGCGTTGCGGCGACAGGGCCGCCTCCGGTTCGTCGAGGATGAAGAGGCTGCGGCCACCGAAGCGCTCGTTGAGCAGCTTCAGGAAGGACTCGCCGTGCGACTGCTCGTGCAGGGAGCGGCCACCGTAGGAATCGATGATGGGCGGGCCGAAGGCGGGCGCCTCATCGAGCTTCTCGATCTCGGTCGCGACATTGAAGAAGCTCTCGGCGCGCAGGAACCAGCCGTCGCGTGGCTGCTTGAAGCCCTTGGCCACGCGGAGGACCTCGTGCAGCACCGAATGCGAGGCCCGCGTGCCGAAGTGGAAGTTCCTGCTGCCGCCCTCGGCATTGAAGCCCATGGCCACGGCCAGGGCCTCCAGCAGCGTCGACTTGCCCGAGCCGTTCTCGCCGACGAAGAAGGTGACCTTGGGGTGCAGCTCCAGGCGGTCCAGCGTGCGCACTGCGGCCAGGTTGAAGGGGTAGCGCTCGAAGGACTCGACCTTGTCGCGCTGCAGCGCGAGGTGGAAGACGAACTGGGAGGGCAGCATGCGTGGCCTACTTCAGAGGCATCGCTGTTAAAGCATCACCCTGAACGTAGTGAAGGCTGTAGCCGGAGTAGAGGAGTGAACCTGACGCAACCTCGGCATCGAAGCACCGGGTTAGTTCTTCCTCCGAGCTGAACCCATATTGCTCTATCCGGTCTCGCACAAAGTTTCCGAGGCGCCAGGCATCCAACCCATCGATTTGTCCCCCCTTGCCAAAATCAAAGTCCACGGGACCAGCTTCGAGATCCACTCGGCAGCCGTATCCATGCTTCGCGTACTTCACGCCACCCGGCAACACACCGAGCTGCGGGATTCCGTTGCAGGCCCACGCCATGTCGCTTGCAGGTCGGGCGATTCCACCCTGCTCCAGGAGGTCCACGGCGGACGAAACCGCCGCGAGGTACTCGGCAATGATCGAGGCAAGGCGTTGATCCATTGGCTAGGCAAGTCCGTTGACCAGTCGCGGTAAGACACGGACTATGCCAAGGGATCGCCCATGCCGACTCGTCAGGCCAACGCCGCCACCGCGTCCACCACCACCCGCCCATCCAGCAGCCTCAACGTCCGCGACGCCTGGGCCGCATGCTCCAGCGAGTGCGTGACCATGACCAGCGTCGTGCCCTCGGCATTGAGCTCGCGCAGGATGCGCATGACCTCGGCGCCGTGGGCGCTGTCGAGGTTGCCGGTGGGCTCGTCGGCGAGCAGCAGGGCCGGCCGCGCGGCGATGGCGCGGGCAATCGCCACGCGCTGCTGCTGGCCGCCGCTCAGCTGGCTGGGCCGGTGGCCAGCGCGGTGGGCGATGCCGAGGCGCTCCATCACTTCGGCCACGCGCTCGCGGCGGGCGCGTGCCGGCAGCTCGCCGTATTCCAGCGCCAGCGCGATGTTCTCGGCCACGCTGAGATCGTCGATGAGGTTGAAGCTCTGGAAGACGAAGCCGATGCGGCCGCGGCGCAGCGTGTTGAGCTGCTTTTCGCTCCAGCCGGCGACGTTGTGGCCATCGAACCAGTATTCGCCGCCCGACGGCGCGTCGAGCAGGCCGAGGATGCCCAGCAGCGTGGACTTGCCACAGCCCGAGGGGCCGGTGATGGCGAGGTATTCACCGGCCTCGATGTCGAGGTCGATGCGGTCCAAGGCCGTGGTCTCGATGTCGCCGGTGTGGAAGGTCTTGGTGAGGTGTTTGAGCTTGAACATGCGTCAATCCAGTTGGAGGGTTTGGGCCGAAGCAAAGGCGCGGTAGGGGGAGACGACGACCTGCTCGCCGGACTGCAGGCCGCCGAGGACCTCGATGACGCCATCGGCGCGACGGCCGAGCTTGAGTTCGCGGCGCCGGGCGTGGCGGCCGTCGGCGTCAATCACGAAGGCCCAGGCGCCGCCGGTGTCGGCATAGAAGCCGCCGTCGCGCAGCAGCAAGGCCTGGGTGGGCTGGCCCAGCGTCAGGCGCACGTCCAGGCCCTGGCCGACCTGCAGCGGCGGCGCATCGGCGTCGAAGCCCAGCTCGACAGTGAAGCGGCCGTCCTTGACCTGGGGGTCGATGCGGGCGACGTGCAGCGCGTGGTCGCGGCCGTCGTGAGCCAGGGTGGCGGTCAGGCCCTCGCGCACGCGGCCCAGGTGGAACTCGTCCAGGCGCAGCTCCAGCTTGAAGCGGCCCAGGCTGTCCAGGCGCGCGATGCGCGTGCCGCTGCGCACGCTCTCGCCCACCTGCAGCGCGAGGCCGGTCAGCCGGCCGGCCACCGGCGCGCGCACGGCCAGGCCTTCGCTGGCGGCGCGCATGGCGTCCAGCCGCTTGTTGAGGTCGGCCACCGCGCGCTGCATGGCCTGCACGGACTGCTCGCGCACGGCCAGCTCCTCGCGGCCATCGGCCTGCTGCTGGGCGAACAGGCGCTCGGCCATGGACAGCTTGTCGGCCGAGTCCTCCAACGCCGACGGCGACAGGAAGCCGGTGGCGGCCAGCTCGCGATTGCGCTGGTGCAGGCGACGCACGCGCTCCAGCTCGAACTGCGATTCGGTCAAGCTGCGGCGCTGCGCCGCCTGGGCCTGCATCCACGCGGCGCGCAGGGTGGAGAAGTTGGCGAGCTGCTGGGCGGCCTCGCTGGAGCGCGCCATCAGCTCCTGGGCGCGCTGGCTGCTGGCCAGCACGACCAGCAGCTGGCCGGCTTCGACACGTTCGCCGTCCTTGACCAGCACCTGCTCGACGCGGCCTTCCTCGGTCGCGTCCAGCAGCACCGACTGCAGCGGCTGGGCGGTGGCGCGGCCGACCACGACGTCGCGGAAGGCGCCAGGCTTGGCAGCCGCGATCTCGACATCGGCGCGGGACACCGGCACGCCGCGCGGCCAGTGGCGCAACAGCAGGCCGGCTCCGCCCAACGCGACGGCGGTCGCCAGCACCACCAGCCAGCGGCGCGACGGCACGGCGACGCGCCGGTCCATGGCCGCGCCGGAAGTCAGCACCGCGCTCATCCGCGCAAAGCCTGCAACGGCCGCAGTGCCAGCGCAGCGTGCAGGTGACGCGCCACGGCCAGGGCCGTCACGGTGGCCAGCAGCGCCACCGAGGCCAGCAGCACCCACAGCGAGAACGGCCCCACCGGCGCGCGTTCGACGAAGTCCGCCAGATAGCGCTGCGACAGCCAGGCCGCCACCGGCAGGGCGATGGCGCAGGCCACCGCCAGCACACCGGCGAACTCGCGCGCCAGCAGGCCCGCCACCGCGCCCGCGCCGGCGCCATGCAGCTTGCGCAGCACGATCTCGCGCTCGCGCAGCCGCAGCGTGTAGGCGGCCAGCGCGTAGATGCCCACGGCCGCGAGGCCCAGGGCCATCAGGCCGGCGATGCCGACGACGCGGCCCAGGCGCGTGTCGTCGGCCACCTTCTGCAGCAGCATGTCGCGCATGGGCAGGGCACTGGCCTCGGCGTCAGGAAAACTCTTCTTGACCAGGGCCGCCAGCTTCACGCGCGTGGCCTGGGGGTCGCGGCTGTGCACGCCGATGACGCCATAGCCGCGCTCCACCGCGGGCCGGATGGCATGCGGCTGCGGCGGGCTGCGCGGGCCTTCGAGGCGGATGTCGTCGATGACGGCCACCACCGTGGCGGGCTTGCCGTCGTCGATGTTGGGGCCTGTGCCGAGTTGCTGGCCCACGGCCGCCTCGGGGCTGGCAAAGCCGAGGGCACGCACGCCGCTGCGGTCCAGCACGATGCCCAGCTGGGCCTGCTCGGCGACATGGTCGGCCGACAGGCGCCCGGCAATGACGCGCATGCCATAGAGCTGGAAATAGCCCGGCGTGAAGCCGACGCCGGTGCGCAGGCTCACCGACTTGCCGCCGACACCGGTGAACTCGCCATACCAGCTGGCGAAGTCGCGGCCGGGCACGTCCTCGGCGGCGGCGGTGGCGATGACCTCGGGCCAAATGCGGATTCGCTCCAGCAGCGCCTTCGTCTGCGCGGGCTGGGCCTCCCAGGGCAGCTCGATGGCGACGCGGTCCTGCGTTTCGAAGCCGCGCGGGATGTCGGCGGTGTGCTCGGCCTGCCACAGCACCGTGAAGGCCAGCGTTGCGAACACGGCGGCGGCGCCGAACTGCAGCGTCGTCATGACGCGGCGCAGCCAGCGGCTGGCCCGACCCTCGCTGTGGCTGCGGCCCGCCAGCGACTCGGCCGGCCGCACGCGCAGCGCGATGCCACTGAGCGGCAGCGCACTGAGGGCGGCGATGGCGCCGCACAGCAGCAGCGTCAGCCCCACCATGGCCGGCGCCAGCACGGGCGCGTGGAACTGACGCTGCATCAGCACCTCGACCGCGGGCGTGGCCCACCAGGCCAGCAGCAGGCCCAGGGCGCCGGCCAGGCCCGCCACGACGGCCGCCTCGGCGAAGAACTGCAGGGCCAGCTGGCGCGCGCCGGCGCCCAGCGACTTGCGCAGGCCAATCTCGCGCTGGCGCTTCAGCGTGCGCACGCTCCACAGGTTGACGAAGTTGATGACGGCCAGCGCCAGCACGCCGGCCGCCGCGGCCGCCAGGCTGCCGAGCTGCAGGCGGCGCAGCGGGCTGCCGGCACCATGCAGGCCGACGTCCACCACCGGCATGGCGCGCAGATAGGCTGGCTTGCCGCCGCCCTTCAGGAAGTCCATCGGGAAGCCGGGCGGGATGGGTTGCTGGTCCAACAGCCGCTGCGCGAGCGTGGTCAGCTGCTCGGGTCGGGCGCCCGGCTGAAGGCGGGCGTACAGGTGGCCGGTGGTGTGGAGCCAGGTGTCCGAGCGCGCCAGATAGGCCTTGGCGGCAGGCGCGTGGAAGCCGGCAATGGCGTCGAAGCCGAGCATGCCGTTGAGGTTGGGCGTGGGCAGCACGGCCTTGACGGTCAGCGTGAACTGATGCGCCGGCTCGCGGCCTTCGGGGTCGGGCGGCAAGGCGATGCTGAAGCTGCGACCGACCGCCTGCGCCGTGCCGAACAGCTTTTCGGCCGCCGATACGCTCAGCGCGATGCCCTCGGGCGTGCCGAGGGCCGCGGCCATGTCGCCGGCCAGCGGCTTCAGGCCGAACAGGGTCTGCAGGTCGGCGTCGCCCACCGCGATGACGATGCGGCTGCTGCGCTGCACACCCTGGGCATCGGCGGCGCTGGCCGCCAGCTGCGTGAACAGCACCCGGCTCATCGCCTCGACCGGCGCCCCGTTGGCGCGCAGCTCGTTGTACAGGGGCACGGTGGGCACTTCACGGTACCAGTCGGTCTTGATGCCCCCGGGGCCCCGCGCCTGCCATTCGAAGGCGACCAGGCGCTCGCGCTCGGGCAGGCCGGCGTCGGGCCACAGCACGTCCTGCAGGAAGCTGGCGGTCAGCAGCGTGAGGGCCAGGCCCAGGGCCAGGCCGGCGATGACGAGGGCGGCCGGGCCGGGCTCGGCGCGCAACTGGCGCCAGGCGCCGCGCCAGAAAAGGGTGGAGGGGAGCAGCTTCATGGGTGGGTCTTGTGCAAGAGGCGGGCCAGCCCGTCTTTCCCGGGGAAACCGGGTTTCCCACGGTGGTGGCGTCCGGAAGCGGACACCGCCACTGTCCGCTTCCGGACACCGTCTTGCCCGGGTGCGCATGCGGCGCTTAGAGTCGCGCCCTCTCATGGCCGGCCTGCTCATCCTCGACGACGACCCCGACGTGGCCCTGGCCGCGCGGCTGGCGCTGCGCCGGCTCGGCGCCGTGGCCGTGCGCCACGCGCCCGCCGAGCTGATGGCGGCGCTGGACGAGACCCGGCCCGACGTGCTGCTGCTGGACATGAACTTCACGCCCGGCGCCAGCGACGGCGCCGCCGGCCTTGCGCTGCTGCGCGAGGTCGTCGCGCGTCGCGACGCGCCGGCCGTCATCGTCATGACGGCCTATGCCGAGGTGGAGCTGGCCGTGCAGGCCTTGAAGGCGGGTGCGGTCGACTTCATCACCAAGCCCTGGCCGAACGAAAGGCTGGTGGCCTGCGTGCAGGCCGCGTTGGCGCGCCGTGCGCCGGCGCCTGCGGCTGGCGAGCTGCTGGGCGAGTCGGCCGCGATGCAGTCGCTGCGTGCGCAGATCGCCCAGGTCGGCAACAGCGAGGCCAGCGTGCTCATCCTCGGCGAGAACGGTGTCGGCAAGGAGCTGGTGGCGCGCGCCCTGCACCAGGCATCGCCCCGCGCTGCCGGCCCACTGCTGGCGGTCGACATGGGCTCCCTGCCCGAGGCGCTGGTGGAGAGCGAGCTCTTCGGCCACCGCCGCGGCAGCTTCACGGATGCGCGCGAATCGCGGCCGGGGCGCTTTGTCGCGGCGGCGGGCGGCACGCTGTTCCTCGACGAGATCGGCAACCTGCCGCTGGCCAGCCAGGCCAAGCTCCTGGCCGCGCTGGAGCGGCGCGAGGTGACACCGCTGGGCAGCGACAAGCCGGTGGCCGTCGACGTGCGCGTACTGGCCGCGACCAATGTGCCCGAGGCCGAGCTCTTCGACGCGCGGCGCTTCCGGCCCGACCTGCTCTACCGCCTCAACACCGTGGTGCTGCGCGTGCCGCCGCTGCGCGAGCGTGGCGCGACGGACGTGGCCCTGCTGCTGCGCCACTACCTCGCCCACTTTGCGAGCGGCAAGCCGGCGCGCGACATCGAGGCCGATGCGCTGGCAAGGCTTTGCGCCTGTCGCTGGCCGGGCAATGTGCGCGAGCTGCGCCAGGCTTGCGAGCGCGCCACGCTGCTGGCGCGCGGGCCGGTGTTCACGTTCGCGGACTTTGGCCTGGCGGAGCTCGCCGCGCCCGCACCGGTCGAACCGGGCCTGGACCTCGCCCAACGCGAGCGCGAAGCCGTGCAGGCGGCCCTGGCCCAGGCCGACGGCAATATCAGCCAGGCCGCCAAGCTGCTGGGCGTGAGCCGGGCGGCGCTGTATCGCAAACTGGAAAAGCATGGCCTTTGAGCGCGCCCGCGTCGCCACCGCGGCGGTCGTGCTGGCCGCCAGCGCGGCCGGCGCCATGGCCGCGCTGGAATCGCCGCGCGTGCTCGTCGCCTGCGCCTTGGCCGGACTCCTTGCCGCCACCTTCGGCTGGGCGGCACTGACGCGCCTCGCTCACCGGCCCACGCCATTGCCACCCGATCCACTCCCCGCGCCGCGCCCCGACCTGGACGCGGCGCTGGAGCACGCGCCGCTCGCGCTGTGGC
>NZ_JBFUFR010000005.1:0-221443 GCF_056403315.1 Roseateles sp. P2_H4
GCCTCGCAGGGCGCCCTGCTCGGCTTCTGCGCCATCGTCATCGTCTATGCGCGGGCGATGGCGAAGCTGGACGCCGAGCCGCACGTGGAAATTAGCGAACCGCCTCGCTCCTGAACAGGCGGCGCGTCTCGGCCTCGCCGACATGGCGCTGGTAGATCGCAAGCACACGGCCCTCGCGCTTGAGCATCTCCAGGTGGCGCGCCAGCAGCTGCAGGTCATCGTCGCTGACCTGCTGGCGGTTCACATAGATGCCGATGGGCTCGGGCTGGGACTCCGGCAAGTCGACGATCGTGACCTGCGCCGGCAGCAGGCCGTCATGGCGCTGCTTGACGTGGATGACGCTGGGGATCAGCGCCGCCCGGAGTCGGCCGGCATTCAGCTTGGCCGCGAGGTTGTCGAAGTCGGGCGAGTACTCGGCCTGACGTGACGCCAGCATGGCGTTGATGAGGTCGTCGAGCCGTGGGCTCAGGCGCACGCCGCGCACGACGCCGAGCTTGAGGTCGGGCATGCGCCGCAATTCTTCCAGCGTGTGCGGCACCGGCTCGCCGAGGACGATGAGGTCCTGTTCGGCGTAGGCGTAGGGCAGGAACTGGCCGATGCGTTCGCGGTCGGGGGCGCGCATGACCGAGGTGATGACGTCGAGCTGACCCTGCTCGAACTCCAGCAGCACGCGGGCGCGCGGCCGGCCGACCAGCTTGAGCCGGCAGCCGCTTCGCTGCGACAGCTCGCCGATCAGCTCTGGCACGATGCCCATCCACAGGCCGTCGCGCTGATAGGCGCCGTAGCCGAGCTCGGACACGCCGACATGCAGCTCGCGTGAGCAGGCGGCCTGGGCGCTTGCGGCAGCCAGCGCCAGCCACAGCGCGACGGCCTTATGCCTCATGCGGCCAGGAAGGGCTCGAGCACGGCGGCCAGCGCCTCGGGCTGGTCGTGATGCAGCATGTGGCCGGCGTCCTGCAGCACGGCCTTTTCCAACTGGGGCACCAGCGCCAAGCGGGCCTCGAAGTCCTCGCGCGGGTAGCGCTTGCCCCAGAAGCGCGTCAGCTGGTCGTCGCTGCCCTCGACCCAGAGCGTGGGCGCGGCGATGCGCTGCCAACAGGCCAGTACCTCGGCCTTGCGGTAGAGCATGGGGTTGGCGAGCTTGTGGGCCGGGTCGGCGTTGAGCTGGAAGCCCTCGGGTGTTTCGCGGGACCAGTGGTCGGCCAGCCAGGCGGCCTTGTCGGCGGCCAAGCGGGGGTTGTTCTTGCGCAGGCGCTCGGCCACGTCGGACAGCGTGGCGTAAGGTCGCAGCGAGGGCGGGTCCTTCAGCTCGTCCAGCCATTTGGCCAGGCGCTCGGGCGCGGCGGCGGGCGCGACGTCGGGCATGCCGAAGCCTTCGAGATTGACGAGGCGACGTATGCGCTGCGGACGAACCCCGGCATAGCTCATGGCCACATTGCCGCCCATGCTGTGGCCGAGCAGGTCCACCGGCGCGTCCGGGCTCAGCGCGTCGAGCAGGGCGTCGAGGTCGCCGAGGTAGTCGGGGAACCAGTAGCAGTCGGCGCCCGTCGTCGCGCTGAGGCCGAAGCCACGCCAGTCCAGCGCGACGACCTCGCGCTCCTGCCGCAGGGCATCGACGACGAACTGGAAGGAGGCGCCGACATCCATCCAGCCATGCACCATGACCAGCGGCGGGCGACCGGGCAAGGGTTGACCCCAGCGCAGGATGTGGTGGCGCAGGCCGCGCAGGCTCAGGAATTCGCTGCGATGGGTGCGGCTCGGGGTGTAGACATCGGGCATATCCGCACTGTAGGACACGGCAGTGCACTGACAATGGGGCCATCATGCCCGCACCCCGTCACGACATTCGCGCCGCCGAGCCGCGCGATCTGAAAGCCATCGTCCAGCTCATCAGCGAGCTCGCCGAGTTCGAGAACCTGACCCATCTGCTCGAAGTCACGCCCGAGAAGCTCGAGCCTCATCTGTTCGGCGACGAGCCGGCGGCCGAGTGCCTGGTCGGCATGGTGAACGGCGAGGTCGTCGCCTTCGCGCTGTTCTATACCAACTTCTCGACCTTCCTCGCCAAGCCCGGCCTCTATCTGGAGGACCTCTATGTGCGCCCCGCCCACCGCCGCAGCGGCCTGGGCAAGGCGCTGATCATCCAGCTGGCCCAGACGGCCTGCGATCGTGGCTATGGCCGCTTCGACTGGACGGTGCTGGACTGGAACGAGGACGCCATCCGCTTCTATGAAGGCCTGGGCGCCGACGTCATGCCCGAATGGCGCATCTGCCGCCTGACCGGCGAAGCGCTGGAGCGCTATGCGGACGGCGACCGGCCGAGCATGTGGTCCCCGTCGGCTTGGCTGGGGTTGTGAGCCCCTCGCCCAGCTGGCCGCGCTGAACGCGGGCCAGACTGGTCGGTCCCCCGAGGGGACGGCGATGCTTGCGGCATCGAGCCGCCAGCACATCGCCAAACGGGCCGGCTAGGGAGCGGCCCGGCGCTCGGCCCGAGTCCGGGCAATCCATTAGGTCAGCGCCCGCATGGCTGGCTAGCATTCGCCCCCTTGTCCCAACCGGGGGTGGCCCATGGCGGAAGACCGATACGAGCAGCTGCACAGCGCCTTCCGCTGGCAGGTGCCCAAGGACTTCAACATCGCCGAGGCCTGCTGCGGCCGCTGGGCGCGCGACACGCCCAACGCCCCGGCGATCTACTTCGACAGCGAGAGCGGCTGCCGCGCCCACTACAGCTATGCCCAGCTGCAACGGGCCGCCAACCGGCTCTCCAACGCGCTGCTGGACCAGGGCGTGCGCCGCGGCCACCGCGTGGCCATCGTGCTGCCGCAGCGCTTCGAGACGGCCGTCGCCCACATCGCCATCCAGCAGATCGGCGCGGTCGCCATGCCGCTGTCCATGCTGTTCGGCGCCGAGGCGCTGGAATACCGCCTGCAGGACAGCGGTGCCGTGCTGGCCATCGCCGCCTGCGAGGCGCTGCCGGCGCTGCGCGAGGTCAAGGCGCACTGCCCGGCGCTGCGCCGCATCCTCGTCGTTGGCGAATGCCCGGTGGACTGCGATGAGCTGCCCTGGATGCAGGCCCTGCAGGCCGAGGAAGCGCGCTTCAAGCCGGTGGCCACCCAGGCCGACGACCCGGCCATCCTGATCTACACCAGCGGCACCACCGGCAATCCCAAGGGCGCGCTGATCCCGCAGCGCGCGCTGATCGGCAACCTGACGGGCTTTGTCGCCAGCCAGAACTGGTTCGGCTTCGATCCCTTCGATGCGAGCAAGCCCAGCGACGCCGTGTTCTGGAGCCCTGCCGACTGGGCCTGGACCGGCGGCTTGATGGATGCGCTGCTGCCCACGCTCTACTTCGGCCGCCCCATCGTCGCCTGGCAAGGGCGCTTCTCGGCGGCCAAGGCCTTCGAACTGATGGCGGCCTATGGCGTCACGCATGCCTTCCTGTTCCCGACGGCGCTGAAGGCCATGATGAAGGCCGAGCCGCGCCCCAAGCGCCATGCGCTGAAGCTGCGCGCGCTGATGAGCGCGGGCGAGGCGGTCGGCGACGCGGTGTTCAGCTGGTGTCGCGACGCGCTGGGCGTGCCCGTCAACGAGATGTTCGGCCAGACCGAAATGAACTACGTCGTCGGCAACTGCCAGGCGCTGTGGCCAGCCAAGCCGGGCAGCATGGGCCGGGCCTATCCGGGCCATCGCGTGGCCGTCATCGATGACGAGGGCCGTGAATGCGCGCCGGGCGAGACGGGCGAAGTCGCCGTCAATGCACGTGACCGCCATGGCGTGCCCGACCCGGTCTTCTTCCTCGGCTACTGGAACAACGAGGCCGCGACCAAGGCCAAGTTCACCGGTGATTGGTGCCGCACCGGCGACCTGGCCCGCAGTGACCGTGACGGCACGCTCTGGTACGAGGGCCGTGCCGACGACGTCTTCAAGGCGGCTGGCTACCGCATCGGCCCCGGCGAGATCGAGAACTGCCTGCTCAAGCACGCCGCCGTCGCCAATGCCGCGGTCGTGCCCAAGCCGGATGCCGAGCGCGGTGCGGTCGTGAAGGCCTATGTCGTGCTGGCCGAGGGCCATGCCGGCACGGCGGCGCTCATCGAAGCGCTGCAGGCCCATGTGAAGGCGCGCCTGGCGCCCTACGAATATCCCAAGGAGATCGAGTTCATCGCCGCCCTGCCGATGACGACGACCGGCAAGGTGCAGCGCCGCGTGCTGCGGCTCCAGGAGCAGGAACGCGCTGCTTCAGCTTGCGCGGTGGCGTAGTTTCAGCAGGCTCAGGCCCAGCAGCACGAACAGCCCGCCCGAGATGCGGTTGAAAAGGCGCAGATGCCGCGCCTCGGTCAGGAAGCGGCGCAGCGTGCGGAACAGCCCCACATAGAAGGCGTGCGACACCAGGGCCAGCGCGGTGAAGGTCAGCGTCAGCAGCAGGGTCTGCAGCAGCAGGGAATGGCCGGGCGTCAGGAACTGCGGGAACAGCGCCGTGAAGAACAGGATGGCCTTGGGATTGGTCACGGCCACGCCCATGCCCTGCAGGAAGAGCTTGCCCGGCGTGTGCGGCTGGTTGGCAGAGGCCGGGGCATCCAGCCGCAGCGGCGCGCTGCGCCACTGCTTGATGCCCAGATAGATCAGATAGCCCGCGCCGACGAGCTTGACGACGAGGAAGGCCGAGGCCGACACGGCCAGCAGCGCGCCCATGCCGGCGGTGGCGGCGCCCGACACGATGAGGAGGCCGGCCGCATTGCCCAGCGAGCTGAACACCGTGTGCCGCGGCCCCACCGCCATCGCGTTGGAGATCGCCAGCAGCACGCCAGGGCCTGGCGAAAAACAGGTCAGCAGGGCCACGCCGCAGAACAGCAGCCAGGTCGAGAAAGGCATGGAGACTTCCGGGTCAGATCGACGACTCGGCCGAGTCTATGGGCTGGGCCTTAGCCCCCGGTTGCGCGCTGGTATTGGATGCGCCAGATCAGCGCCCAGGTTTTGCCGCCGTCGTTGCTGCCTTCCCAGTCCCACATGAAGCCGCCGGGCTGGATGTCGTAGAAGCGCATGCGCTGGCCCTTGAGCTGCTCGCCCACGGGCTTGAAGTCGGTCGCGAAGAAGCGCGTCTCACCCAAGCTGCCGCCGGTCAGCGCAAAGAAGCCACCCTGGTTGTCGGCCCAGGCCTGGTGCCAGACGCCGGCCTTGTCCAGCACCGACAGCGAGCGGCCCAGCAGCCGCGGCGCGACGGCCGGGTCGCCCTCGAAGTTCTCCTCGATGACCTGGCCGTCGAGGATCTTGGTGATGCGGTTGCGGGCCCGGGCCATGCTGCCGTCGGGCTTCTTCCAGGTGACGACCCAGTCGCCAACCCAGAAGTCGAACAGCTCGGCCGGAGCTGGTGCCGACAGGGCGGGTTGCAATGAGGCGGCGAGCATCAGGCCGGCGATGATTTGGCGCATGGCGGTGGTGGGAATGGTGATGCGCCAGCCTAGGTCCCGGCCGGTTCGCGCGGTGTTGCAGAAATTGCTCGCTGCGCTGTCCAAAGCCGGCAACCTCGTTCGTCGAAGGAATGCAACCTCCAGGAGCCCCCATGACCCTGACCCTTGTCCAGCGGCCGCCAACCCTCGTCGTCGGCCTGCAGATCCGCACGAAACCCATGTCGCCCGAGATCCCGGCACTGTGGCCCCGGTTCGTCGCCCGCATCGGCGAGATCCCGCATCCGGCCGAGCCCCGCGTCAGCTATGGCGTCATTGGCCCAGGCAGTGACAAGAACCAGTTGGACTACCTGGCCGCCGTCAGCGTCTCGGCCGACGGCCCCTTGCCCGAAGGCATGACCCGCCTGGTGCTGCCCGCCGGCACCTATGCCCGCTTCAGCTTCCCGCTGTCGAAGCTGGGCGAGGGCTTTGGCGAGATCTTCCAGCGCGCCTTGCCCGAGTCGGCCTATGTGCAGGCACCGGGCCCCCTCTTCGAGCGCTACGACGAGGCCTTCTGCCCGGACGACCCGAACTCGGCCGTGGAGGTCTGGCTGCCGGTCGCGCCCAAGGCCACCTGATTGACCAGGGCCGCGAACTCGCGGCTGCGCTCCAGGCTGACACCATGGCCGCAGTCGTAGTGCCGGCCCTGCACATGGGGCCCGGCGGCCAGGAAACGGGCCTCCTGGCGCAGCATGACGTGGTCCTTCGTGCCGTTGAGCAGCCAGACCGGCTGAGGGATGGCCTTCAGGCGGGCGAGGTGGTCCACGCCCCAGAGGGCGTCCACGCAGTCCGCGAAGACCTTGAAGCTGATGCCGCCGGCCACGACGGCGTCGATGTCCGCCGGCGCGACGCCGCCCTCTTCGGCCAGCAGCTTGCGGATCTTGGGCTCGGCGCGCGCCAGCAGGCGGGGCTCGCCGACCAGGGCCAGCAACAGCTTGAACATGGCCGCCTTGGCCCGAAAGTGCAGGGCGGTGGGCCACTGCTCGATATTGGCCGTGCAGCCGCCGACGATCAGCCCCTGCAACCGGTTCTGCGGCAGGGCGGCCGCGGCGGATAGCGCGGTGTAGCCGCCCAGGGAATCGCCCACCAGCAGCACCGGCGCAGGCGCCAGGGCCGCAACGGCCTGCCTGACCGTCTCGACCGCGCCCGCCAGCGTGAAGCGCTCGCCGCGCCGCGAGCCATGGCCGGGCAGGTCGGGCGCAAGCCATTGCAATTGCGGGTCCAGGTGCCGGCGCAGCGGCGCCCACATGCCGCCGCTCAGCGTCGCGCCGTGGATCAGGACGAGGGCTGGGTTGGACATGTCGGACAGCTCCAAAGTCTGAAACCTATCCTACAGGATGGCGAAGGCCTGGTCGCGCCGGGTTTTCCTGGTCGCGGGCATCAATCACCCGTGCAATGGGGAGATCTGTGCGATACCTTGCAAACAGCCGTCGCCATGTCATGGGGATTGCCCTTGGTTGGTGCAGAAAACGGGTAAACCTGTTTGACATGTTGGATGGGGCTATCCTAATCTTCATCTCAACACGGACCCAGCCATGACGCCCAGTCCCACCCTCAGCCCCATCGAGCGACCGACGCTGTCGGCCCAGGTCGCCCGGCATCTGCTGGCCCTGATCAACAGCGAGCAGCTCCGCCCGGGCGACGGCGTGCCCAGCGAGATGCGCATCAGCCAGGAGCTGCAGATCAGTCGGGGCAGCGTGCGCGAGGCCTACCGGTCGCTGGCGGCGCTGGGCATCCTGGAGATCGAAGGCGGCCGCCGGCCACGGCTGCGCATCGTCGACGCCAGCGTGCTCGGCCAGGTGTTCGACTACGCGCTGAACACGGCGCAGGTGAACATCGCCCACGTGCTGGAGACGCGCCGCGCCATCGAGCTGCAGACGGCCCAGCTCGCCGCCCGCTACGCCGACGAGGCGCAGCGCAAGCGCCTGCGCGAACTGGTCACGCAGATGCGCACGGCCGGCCACGACCATGCCCGCCGCATCGCGGCCGACGCCGACATCCACCACCTCATCGCGGCTGCCAGCGGCAACCCGCTGCATGCGCTGCTGCTGGGCGCGCTGGGCACGCCGGTCAAGGCCTCCGCCCGCATGCACCTGGCCGAAACCCGTCCCGAGAGCGAGCTGCTGCGGGTCATCGATGCGCACGAGGCGGTCGTCGACCGCATCTGCGCCGCCGACCCCATGGGCGCGCAATCGGCCATGTCCTACCACTTCGACCTGGCGATGGTGCACGTGCAGCGCCAGGGTGATCGCAACTCCGCCGAAAGCGGCACCGGCCCCGGGGCCGGTCCAACAGGCGTCATCAGCACCTGAGGGGCCAGCGTCCTCTCGGGGCCTGAAGACAGCAAGGTCCCCACATGTCCAACACCGAGTTCTCGGTTGTGCCTGGCGCAGCCGAGCGGGCGATCTCACGCCTGAAAAACCGCTTCGGCGACCGGCTGAGCACCAGCGCAGCGGTCCGCGAACAGCATGCCCGTGGCGAAGGCCTGGCGACGCGGCTGGCGCCCGACGCCGTGGTCTGGCCCGAGAACAAGCAAGAGGTCTGCGAGGTGCTGGCCCTGTGCAACGAACTGGGCGTGCCTGTCATCGCCTTCGGCGCCGGCAGCTCGCTGGAGGGCCACGTCAGCGCGCCCTATGGCGGCATCTGCCTGGACGTGTCGCGCATGAACCAGGTGCTGGAGGTGCACGCCGAGGACGGCGACTGCACCGTGCAGCCGGGTGTGACCCGTGAGGACCTCAACGCCCATCTGAAGGGCACGGGCCTGTTCTTCCCCGTGGACCCGGGTGCCAACGCGACGCTGGGCGGCATGGTGTCCACCCGCGCCTCGGGCACGACCACGGTGCGCTACGGCTCCATGGTGCACAACGTGATGGCGATGGAAGTGGCGCTGGCCGATGGCCGCCTCGTGCGCCTGGGCACGCGGGCCCGCAAGTCCTCCGCGGGGCTGGACCTCGTGCACCTGATGACGGGCTCGGAGGGGACGCTGGGCGTCATCACCGAGCTGACGCTGAAGCTGCACCCGCTGCCCGTCGAGGTCGCCGCGGCGAGCTGCGCCTTCCCGACGCTGGCCGACGCGGTGGACGCGGTCACCGAGATGTCCATGACCGGCCTGCCGTTCGCGCGCATCGAGTTCCTGGACGAACACCAGGTGCGCGCCTGCAACCAGTATTCGCCGCTGGGCCTGTCCGAGCAGCCCACGCTGTTCCTGGAGTTCCATGGCTCCGAGGGCGGCGTGCGCGAACAGGCCGAGATGGCCCAGGAAATCTGCGGCGGCAACGGCGGCGTGGGCTTCACCTGGGCCACGCGGCCCGAGGACCGCACCCAGCTCTGGCGCGCCCGTCACACGGCCTACTTCGCCGCGCTGGCGCTCAAGCCCGGCTGCCTGAGCGTTGTCGCCGACGTCTGCGTGCCCATGTCGGCCCTGGCCGAGAACGTGGGCCAGGCGCGCCGCGACATCGACCGCGAAGGCCTGGTCGCGCCCATCCTGGGGCATGTGGGCGATGGCAACTTCCATGTGCTCTTCATGCCCATGCCCGACCGGGCCGACGAACAGGCCGCGGTGGAGCGCGTCTACGCCGCCATGGTGGACCGCGCCCACGCGGCCGGCGGCACCTGCACCGGCGAGCACGGCATCGGCCTGGGCAAGAAAACCAAGCTGCTGGCCGAGTACGGCCCCGATGTCGTCGGCCTGATGCGCGCCATCAAGACCGCTTGGGACCCCAAGGGGATCCTGAACCCCGGGAAGATTTTCTGAAGCCACAACACACAACAGAGAGACAAGCCATGAGCACCAGAACCACTCCCATCGCTCGCGCCGCCCAGTTGCTGTGCGCCTGCGCCACCTTCGCCCCTGCGGCCTGGGCCGCCGACGACCCCAAGGCGCCGCAGAACGAGACCCTGGACAAGGTCGTCGTCACCGCGCAGAAGCGCGAGCAGGCGGCTCTCGACGTGCCGGCCTCGGTGACGGCCCTCAGCGCCGAGCGCCTGACGCGCAGCGGCGCCACCAAGCTGGAGGACTACGCGGCCCAGGTGCCGGGCCTGTCGTACAGCAGCATCGGCCAGGGCAATATGCAGATCGTGTTGCGCGGCATGTCCACGGGCCTGGCCCAGGCCGCGCCGACGACGGCCATCTACATCGACGAGGCACCCGTCGGCTCCGTCAACGCCTACACGGTGGGCAGCCAGCTCGCGCCGGACTTCGACCCCGCCGAGCTGACCCGCCTGGAAGTGCTCAAGGGCCCGCAGGGCACGCTGTTCGGCGCCGGTGCCGTGGGCGGCCTGGTGCGCTTCGTGACGGCCCAGCCCGACACGCGCAACGTCAGCGCCCGCCTGACGCTGGGCATGAACAGCGTCGCCCACGGCGGCAACGGCAGCATCGTGCGCGCCTCGGCCAACCTGCCGTTCGCCAACGAGACCATGGGCCTGCGCGTGTCGGCCTACAGCCGCAAGGACGCCGGCTTCATCGACGTGAAGCCCGGCATGGAAGACGTCAACGACGCCAAGGTGCGCGGCGCCCGCGTGGCCTACACCTGGCTCATCAACGCCGACTGGACGCTCAGCGCGATGGCGCTGCAGCACCAGGTGCGCTCCGGCGGCCCCAGCACCGTGGACGTGGACGGCAAGACGCTGCAGCCCAAGACCGAGGACTACCACCACTCGCTGCTGACGCCGGAGTCGCGCGACACCGACCTGGACCTCGCCAACGTGACCCTCAAGGGCCGCATCGGCGACTTCAACCTCGTGTCGTCGACGACCTCGCAGCGCATGACCTCGCGCACCTACCAGGACATGTCCACCTCCTACGGTGTGCTGCTGGGCGTGGTGCTCAGAGACATGAACTACGGCGTCGGCTTTGCGCAGAGCACCAGCACCAAGCGCCTGTCGCAGGAGCTGCGCCTGCAGTCCACCGTCGGCAAGCTGGACTGGGAGGCGGGCCTGTACTACACGCAGGAGGACGACACCAACCGCATCCCCGGCTTCGACACCTTCTCGCTGGCCACCGGCGCGGCCAAGCCGGTCAACATCCCCGGCACGCAGATTCCCTTCCCCGACGGCGCCGCCAAAGCCCGCATCGACACCAAGTACCACGAGACCTCGGTGTTCGCCAACGCCAACTACGCGTTGACCGAGCAGTGGGACCTCCAGGCCGGCGTGCGCTACGCCCGCGACAACCAGGACTACGACCAGGCCTACAGCGGCCTGCTGTTCACGCCCAACGTCGTGTTCACGCAGTCGGCCACGCACAGCAAGACCACCTATCTGCTGACGAGCCGCTTCAAGCCCACGGCGACCGACGCGATCTACGCCCGCGCCGCCAGCGGCTACCGCCCCGGCGGCCCCAGTGCCGCGCCGCCCACCACCGGCCGCCCGCCCGTCGTCGACGCCGATTCGCTGACCAGCGTGGAGATCGGCTGGAAGACGGTGGGCCTGGGTGGCAAGCTGTCCTTCGAGGCCGCCGTCTTCCGCACCAACTGGAAGGACATCCAGATCCAGACCAGCGCCCAGGGCGCCAACTTCTTCGTCAACGGCGGCCAGGCGCGCAGCCAGGGCCTGGAGGCGACGCTCGCCTGGTACCCGGTCGCGGGCCTGAGCCTGCGCGCGTCGCTCGGCTACACCGACGCCAAGCTCACCGAGGACACCACCAAGGTGCGGCTCAACCCCGGCACGCCGGCCGAGAAGCCGCTGGGCCGCAGCGGCGACCGCCTGCCCTTCGTGCCCAAGATCACCGGCTCGCTGGCAGCCGACTACCGCTGGGCCGTGGGCGGCGGCTGGGCGGCCTCGGTCAATGTCGGCGTGAATCGCATCGGCGAGCGCCAGAGCGACTACAGCGGCAAGACGCCCATCGCCGTGCCGGCCTACACGACGGCCAGCCTGGGCGCCGGGCTGGAGAACGCGACGTGGCGGCTGTCGACCTATGTGAAGAACATCGGCGACACCAAGGGCATCACTTTCCTGGCCGACCGCGGCCTGCCGCCGCTGACGCCGAACTCGCCCACGGCCGCCGGCATCGTCACGCCGCGCACCATCGGCTTGGAAGCCAGCGTGCGGTATTGAAATGCCCCTCGTCCAAGGAATACCTTGGCCGGTCCCCCGAGGGGACGGCGATGCTTGCCGGCTCGACCGGCAAGCACATCGCCAGAGCGGGCCGGCTAGGGAGCGGCCCGGCGCTCGGCCCGCAGGCATGCACTACGGCCGCGAATGCGGAATGGACAACTGAGATGGGTTCTCTCGTTCACGAGCACCGCCTGCCGCCGCTGCCGCTCGACAGCGGCGCGACGCTGGCCGCGCCGGTCATCGGCTACCGCAGCCTCGGTAAGCTGAACGCCGAGGGCACGAACGCCGTCCTTGTGCTGCATGGCTACACGACCGGCCCCGACATGCTGGAGCCCGGCGCCAACGTGGCCGAGGGCTCGTGGAGCGCGCTGGTGGGGCCGGGCAAGGCGATCGACAGCGAGCGCTGGTTCATCGTCTGCCCCAATATGCTGGGCTCCTGCTACGGCTCCAGCGGCCCGGGCAGCGTGAACGAGGCGACGGGCCGGCGCTGGGGCCTGGATTTCCCGGCGATCACGCTGGCCGACATCGTGCGCTCGCAGAAAAGCCTGCTCGATGAACTCGGCGTGAAGCGCCTCGCCGCCGTGGTCGGGCCGTCCTTCGGTGGCTACCAGGCGCTGCAGTGGGGCGTGCAATACCCCGACTTCGTCGAGCGTGTCATCGCCGCCGTCTCGGCGCCCTGGCACCCGGAAGGCGCCGGCAGCAGTGCGGCCGTGCGCGCCCAGCTCGCGGCCATGGATGGCTGGCGCGACGGTCGCTATGACGTCGAGACCATGCGGCAGGGCCTGCGCGCACTGCGCATCGCGACGCTGCAGCGCTACGGCGTGGAAGCCGAGCTGGCGTCGCGCCTGCCCGACGCAGCCGAGCGCGCCGCCGCCCTCGAGCGCATGGCGGACGACTGGGCGCGCGGCTTCGATCCCGGTGCGCTACTCGTGCTGATGCAGGCCGCCGAGCGCTTCGACCTGCGCGGCCAGCTCGCGCGGCTCAAGGCGCCGTTGCTGTGGGTGCTGTCCAGCAGCGACGCCGTCTTCTCGCCGGTCCTTGTGGACGCCGCCCGCCCGCTGCTGGACGCGGCCGGCGTGGACTGGCGCGCCCAGGTGCTGCACAGCGACAAGGGCCATCTCGCATCCGGTGCCGACGCCGCCCTGTGGGCAGCCTCGCTGCATGACTTCATGAACGGCTGACATGCGCAAGATCCTCCTTCGCATCCTCCTGGGCCTGCTGGTCGCCGTGCTGCTGATCTGCGCGGCCGTGCTGCTGCAGGTGGAATGGACCTACCAGACCTACAAGCAGGTCCCACCGCCCACGAACTACGAGGTCAGCGGTGCCGCTGGCGCCCCCGTGCTCATCCTGCTGCACGGCGCGGGCCTGAACCGCCATATGTGGGACGCCGTCGCGAAACATGTGTCGCCCGACTACCGCGTCATGGCCATCGACCTGCCGGGCCACGGCCCGCGCCGCGGCGAGGTCTTCACGCTGGAGGCCACGCGCGCCACCATCGCCGCCGCGGCGCAATCAGTCTCGCCGGCGCCGGTCATCCTGGTGGGCGACTCGCTGGGCGGCTACTCGGCCCTGGCCGCCGCCGACGCGGTGCCGGCGCAGCAGCTGCGCGGCCTGATGGTGGGCGGCGCCAGCGCCAACTTCGAGTGGAGCAACTGGCCCGGCTATGCCGGCCAGGTGCTGATGCTGCGTGGCCTGCTGCTGCGCTATGACGAGCAGGTGATCTTCAAGAAGGCGCTGACCAAGTTCGGCGCCGACGACGCCACCAACCAGGCCATGGCCGCGGCAGGTGGGTCGTTGAAGGCCTATCCCTACGCGCTGCGCAGCCTGATGCTGGAGGACTTCATTCCGCGCCTGGCCGCCGTCAAGGTGCCGGTGCTCATCGTCAACGGCGACAAGGACACGCGCTCGGTCCAGGGCGAGGACAGCTATGCCGCGGCGCTGAAGGATGTGCAGCGCTACCGCTTCAAGGACACCGAGCACGGTGTCAGCCTGCGCCGCCCGGCCGAGTTCGCCGAGCAGCTCAACCGCTTCGCGGCCAGCGCCTTCGCCAAGCCATGAGCACCGAGCTGCAGCCCAACGAAGCCGTCGCCGCCCAGTTGCAGGCAGCGCTGCCCGGCCTCACGCGCGACGAGGCGCTGCGCTTCTCGCGCCATGTCGCCTGCGCCGAGCCCTATGTGCTGGGGCCTGACTCGTTGCCCCGCGACGGCGTGCCGCAGGGCAGCCTGCGCGCCGGCCAATGCCCGCCCGGCAGCGTCTACCCCGGCGTGCCGCACGACTACCAGGTCTATGTGCCGGCGCAGTGCTGCGAGCCGGCCGCGCTGCTGGTCTGCCTGGACGGCACCCGCTACCTGGGCCCCGAGGCGCGCGTGGCGACGGTGCTGGACAACCTCATCGCCGCCGGTGAACTGCCATCCGTCGTGGCCGTTTTCGTGGAACCCGGCGCGACCGGCCCCGGCCTGCCCATCTACGGCGGCGCCGACAACCGCAGCCTCGAATACGACTCGACCGGCGACGCCTATGCCCGCTTCCTGCTCGACGAGCTGCTGCCCGCCGCAATCGAGGGCCTGGCCATCCGCAGCGACCCGGCCTGGCGCGCCATCTGCGGCCTCAGCTCCGGCGGCCATGCCGCGCTGAATGCAGCTTGGGAGCGGCCCGACGCCTTTGGTCGCGTCATCAGCCATTGCGGCAGCTTTGTTGCATTGCGTGGCGGCCATTTGCTGCACGCGGCGGTGCGCCGCGTGCAAGGCAAGGCCTTGCGCATCTTCCTGCAGACGGGCGAGAACGACCTCGACATCGTCTTCGGTCACTGGGAGCTGGCCAACCGCCAGCTCGCCGCGGCCCTGGCCTACCGCGGCTACGAGCACCAGCTCGTCGTCGGCCAGGGTGGCCATTCCCTTCGCCATGGTGGCGCCATCTTTCCCGACGCATTGCGCTGGATCTGGAGTGAGACATGAACATGAGCCAAGCTGAGCTTGCCAATCTGGCGCAAACCCCTGTGCGAGGGCGCGGCTACCGCACCTATGTGCTGGTGATGCTGTCCGTCGTGGGTTTTTTGTGCGCGGTGGACAAGGTCGTCATCTCCATGTTCATGGAGCCCATCAAGAAGGAGTTCGGCCTCAGCGACACCGAGCTCGGGCTGATGACGGGCCTGGCCTTCTCGGTGCTCGGCGGCCTCGCGGCCATCCCGCTGGCGCGCTGGGCCGACAAGGGCAGCCGCCGCTGGATCATCAACGGCAGCCTGATTGCCTGGACGCTGATGACGGCCGCCTCCGGCATGGCGATGAACTTCACGCAGATGCTGCTGGCCCGCGTGGGCGTGGGCATCGGCGAAGCCGGCTGCATCCCGGCCACGCACTCCATGCTGGGCGACTACTACCCGCGCGACCTGCGCGGCCGCGCCCTGGGCATCCACAGCGCCATGACGTATCTGGGCATGCTGGGCGGACTGCTGGGTGGCGGCATCCTGGTGCAGACGATTGGCTGGCGCTACGGCTTCATGGTGCTGGGCGTGCTGGGCCTGGTGGTCGCGGCGGTCTTCCACCTGACCGTGCGCGAGCCGGCCCGCGCCGACGCGATGGCCCAGGCCGCGACCCCGAGCGGCAGCCTCTTCCAGCAACTGGGTGATGCGCGCAGCTTCCTGCTGCTGGTGGGCGCCTTCTCCACCACCTCGCTGGCGGGTGCGGCCGTCATGTCCTGGCTGCCCAGCTACTTCGCGCGCGCCTTCCCGACGCTGACGCCCGTGCAGATCGGCGGCGGCCTGGGCCTGTGCCTGGGCGTGGCGACGGCCATCGGCGCCATCACGGGCGGCCAGCTGTCGGTGCGCTACGCCGCCCGCTCGCGCGCCTGGGGCGCGGCCTTTGCCGCCGCCGTGTGCGCCATCGTCACACCGCTCTACATCGCGAGCTTCCATGCCCCGGTGCCGCTGCTGGCCTTCGGCCTGCTGTTCCTGGCCTTCCTCGTCGCCGGCAACCTGCTGGGCCCCGTGTTCGCGACGCTGCAGGACCTTGTTCACCCCAACGCCCGCGCCACGGCCGTGGCCATCGTCAGCGTGGCCGGCGTCGTGTTCGGCCAGGGCCTAGGCCCCGTGCTGGTGGGCGCGCTCAGCGACCGCCTGGGTGGCGCGTCGGCCTCGGGCCTGCGCGACGCGATGACGGTGGTGGCCTGCGTCAATGTGCTGACCATCGTCTGCTTCTGGCAACTCGCCCGGCGCATCCGCACGCTGCACCCGGCATGACGCGGCTGCGCCAGCTGCATCTGGGCCTGGGCGCCTTCCACCGCGCCCACCAGGCCGTCTACCTGCAGCGCCTGCACGACGTCGGTGACAAGCGCTGGTGCCTGGCCGCGGGCAACTTGAGGGCCGACACGACGGGCAGCGAGGCCGCGCTGGTCGCCAGCCAAGGCCGCTATACGCTGGAGACCGTCACGCCCGCGGGGGAACGCCACCGCCAGAGCATCCACGCGCTCGAAGAGGTCGTGCCCTGGTCGTCGGGCCTCGCCCGCCTCGTCGAGCTGGGTGCCGACGCGGCCACGCGCATCGTCTCCTTCACCGTCACCGAGGCGGGCTACTACCTCGGTCCCGGCGACGTGCTGGACCTGGATCACGTCGAGCTGCGCGCTGACCTGGCAGAGGCCAGAGAAGGTCATGTCCATGCGCATGCGCCGACGCTCTACGGCGCGTTGACCGCGCTGCTGCGCGCCCGCCGCGCGGCCGGCAGCGGACCGCTGACGCTGCTGTGCTGCGACAACCTGCGCCACAACGGCCAACGTTCGCGCTCCGGCCTGCTGCAGTTCCTGGAAGCCGTCGGTGACGCCGGCCTTTTGAGCTGGGTGCGGCTGCACACCACCCAGCCCGACAGCATGGTGGACCGCATCACGCCGCGCCCCGCGCCCGGCACGGCCGAGCTGATGGCCGAGCACTGGCTGCAATGGGTTCTCCAGCGCGACGGTTTCGCGGACGGGCGGCCGGCGTGGGAAACAGTCGGTGCCCAGCTGGTCGACGATGTGCAGCCCTTCGAGGAGGCCAAGATCCGCATCCTCAACGCGACGCACAGTCTGCTGGCCTGGGCCGGCGCGCTGCGCGGCTGCCGCTTCATCCACGAGGCCGTGACCATCCTCGAAGTGCGCGGCATGGCGCATGGCTTCATCACCGACGAGGTCGTTCCCTGCCTGCAGCCCAGCCCGCTGGACCTGCCGGCCTACCGCGACGCCGTGCTGGACCGCTTTGCGAATGAGGCCCTGGCCGACACCTGCCAGCGCGTCGCGGCCGACTCCATGGCCAAGATCCCCGGCTTCATCCTGCCGACGCTGCGCGAGCGCATGGCCCAGGGCGGCACGCTCGAGGCGGGCGCACGGTTGCCGGCGCTGTACCTGGACTTCCTGCGCCAGTGGCAGGCCGGCAGGCTGCCCTTCGACTACCAGGACCAGGCGCTGGTGCCGGCGCAGATGCGCGCCGTGCTGGCTGCGCCGGATCCGGTCGCGGCCTTCTGCGCGCTGCCTCAGTTGTGGGGTGAGCTTGCAGCGGTTCCCGGCTTCACGGCGGCCGTGCGGGCCGCCGGCGATGGCTGGGCGGTCAAGAGTTAGCGCGGCCTCGCGTCGCGAGGGCACGCTGATTGCCGGTGGGGTGGGATCAGGCCCCGCCTGCCAGGAGCGCGTCATGCACAGCCGTCCCATCCTGTTCCGCGTCACGCCGGTCTTGCTGGCCCTGCTGGCCGCCTGCCGGCGCGAGGTGCCGCCGCCGCCCGTACCGCCGGCCGAGCCGCTGCCCAAGGTGGCGCCCAGCACCGACCTGCGCGGTGCCTCCGATCACCAGCAGGCGCCGCCCGCCGTGGGCGCGATGACGGCCGGGCAGGACGCGGGCGGCGCGCGCTCGCGTCCGATCCAGCCCAGCGGCGGCGATGGCACGCCGGCCGCCTCTGCCGCGAGCGCGCCGCGCTAGGCCCCTAGACTTGCGCGCATGATCCTGCGCGAGTTGCCCGACCTGGCGCCGCGGCCGCTGACGGCCGCGAACGCGGGCTTCCGCCAGTGGTTTGCCGAGCACTGGGGGCGCGAGAACGCCATCGTCATGGGTCTGAGCCGCGACGTGGAATTCCCGCCGCACACGCAGACGCTGTCCATCAAGCGCGCCTGGGGCGGCGAGGGCGAGGACTATCTGCTGCCCGGCCGGCGGCTGCGCGTGGATGCCGGCCGCTGCCTGATCCTCAACCAGGGCGGCCACTACGGCGCGCGCATCCGCAGCAGCGAGCCGGTGCTGAGCTTTGGCGTCTTCTTCCGGCCCGGCATGGCCGAGGAGATCGCTCACGCGGCGCGCCAGACCCTGCCAGAGGCCTTGGCCGCCGGCGGTCAGGACGGCCGCCTGTCGGCGGGCTTTGCCGAGCATCTGCGCCCGGCCGAAGGCGCGTTGAACGGGGAGCTGACCACATTGCGCGATGCCGTCCTCGCCGGCCGCGGCGCGGCGCTCGGCGATGCGGGCGACGAAGCCTGGCTGGAGGAGAGGCTGCAGTCCCTGCTGTGGCGCATGCTGGAGGCCGAGCCCGGTTGGCGTTCGCGCAGCGACCGCCTGGCAGCGCTGAGCCAAAGCCAGCATGCCGAACTGCTCGCCCGCCTGGACCGCGCCACGGACTTCATGCTGAGTTGCCATGCCGAGCCGCTGACGCTGGACGAGATCGCCGCCGTGGCGCGGCTGTCCAAATACCACTTCGTGCGTTGCTTCCGCGCGCTGCAGGGCTGCACGCCGATGGCGTGGCTTGGGCGGCTGCGCGCCGAGCATGCCGAGCGCCTGCTGCGCGATGCGGCGCTGTCGCTGGACGAGGTCGCCGCCCGCAGCGGCCTGGGCTCACGCCAGACGCTGTTCCGCCAGCTCAAGCGCCTTGGCGGCGCGGGCGGGCAGGCGCTGCGCGAGCGGCTGGCGGCGCAGAGCGCTCATTTGCACTTGTAGGGCTTGCCCACCATGCTGACCGCCCGAGGGGCGACGCTGCCGTTGAAGCTGTCCGTGTCGGCGATGCGCGAGCGGAAGATCTCGACGCAGGTGTTGCCGCGGCGCATGACGGTACGGCGGCCACCCAGTGCGCCGACCTCCTGGGAGCGGTTGTCGCTGGTGCTTTCCTCGACCCAGGCGCCGGCGCCACCGGTGGCGTCGGCGATGCGGTCCTCGAACGTCGGGCGTGCCGTGTTGCTGCGCGGGTCGCTCAACGCCGGGTTGCGCGCCGCGGCGCTGGAGGCGGCATAGCCGGGCGGCAGCGTCAGGCGCAGCGCCGTGCGTGGTGGCTCCGCGGCAGGCGTGCCTGCCGGTGGGGTGATCGTCACCGGTGTGGCGGCGGTTTCGGGCGCCGTCTGCGGCGCGATGTTGATGCTGGGCGGCGGGATGATGCGGCGTTCGGCGTCGCGGGGCGCCGCCAGCTTGGGCGCTGCGGGTGGTGGCGGCAGCCGAGGCGGCGGTGGCGCGATGAGGCGCACCGTCGTCAGCCGCCTGTCGGCGTGCTCGCCGAACGGGGGCGGGCGGTGCGCCCACAGCGCCGCGAACAGCCCGAGGTGCAGGGCCGCGACGGCAATGCGCGCGATCCAGCGGTGGTCCATGGCGGCTAGAGCTTGACGCTGAGCTTGCTGCCGGCCGGCGGCAGCAGGCGGGCCGCGTCGGGCCAGTTCTCCTGGCCGGTCAGCAATGTGCAGGGGCGGCCTTTCTCGCCGGGCTTGGCGTCGGGATCACGCTCGCCCGTCGCTTGCGGCAGCGGCAGGCCGAGCAACTGGCCGTTCTCGCGCCATTCCAGCTCCCAGGTCGGCGTGGCCGAGCACACGCGCACGGCCTCGATGCGCGGGAACAGCCAGCGCAGATACCAGGGCAGCAGCTCCTCGCGCAGGGTGCGGGCCACACGCATGAGCTGACGCACCTTGGCCATGGTCAGCTGCTCGGGTGGCGTGGTCAGCTCGATGGTGCCGCGCACGGCCATCTGGCCCTTGGCGGCGTTGGTGGCCAGGTCGGCCGTCTTGGCTTCGGCCTCGGCCAGCAGCGGCAGCTCGAAGCGACCCTCGCCGTCGATCTTGAGCGGGTAGTCCGCTTCGTCGCTGCGCACGGCCATGCGGATGTCGGGCAGCGGCATCTTGGTCTTCTCGACATCGACCTTGAAGTCCATGCGGAACAGGCCCTCGCCATGCTGCTTGAGCTTGGTCAGCAGGCTGTTGATCTGCGCATAGGGCAGCACGCCGCCGTCGCGCTTGAGCTCGGTCTTCACGGTGGGCAGCACTTCGGTCTGGGCGTGGGCGGCCGTGGCCGTGGCCAGCAGGCAGGCGAGCAGGATTCGCATGGGTCAGGGGAGGTCTTCGGGAGGTTGGGGGCCGGGTTCCCAGGCGAGCAGGTCGCCGGGCTGGCATTGCAGGACTTCGCAGATGCGCGCCAGGGTGTCAAAGCGCACGCCGCGCACCTTGCCGCTCTTCAGCAGCGACAGATTGGCCTCGGTGATGCCCACGCGCTCGGCCAGCTCGCGCGAACGCATCTTGCGGCGCGCGAGCATGACGTCGAGGGTGACGACGATGGGCATGGGCTTAGATGAATTCAGCGTTTTCGTCGGCGACGCGCACGGCTTCATGCAGCACTTGCGCCAGCGCCAGCAGCAGCAGGCCGAAGAGCAGCGCAAGGTAGTGGTCGCCGGACAGGCCGAACCAGAACTGGCGTTCGCCGACGGGGTTGCCCCAGGTCAGCGCGAGGATGGCCAGCGTGTGGCTGAGCGGTTGGGCGGCGGCCAGTGCGCACAGGCCCAGGCCCAGGCGGCGCAAATGCTGGGCGGGGCGGCGCGCCAGCAGTTCGCCTTCGGCGAAGCAGCCGAACAGCGACCACATCTGCCACAGCGCGAACAGGCTCACCGAGGTCGGCAGCATCGATGCCGCCAGTCCCCAGAGCCGCGAGCCCAGGTCGAGCTGGACCTTGCCAAGGCTCCAGGTGCGTGCGGCCACCTCGGCGACCCAGATCGCATCGGCCCAGAAGATGAAGGGCAGGGTGCCGATGACCACGACGCCGAGCAGGCAGAGCAACCGCACGACCCAGGCCAGGCGGCGGATGCGTCGCAGGCCGTCGGCGGAGAAGGAGTCGGGCATGAGGGCCTTGGGGGAAACGATGAAAACTTACTGTAAAACAATAATTCATTGCCGAGAAACAGAATCGTGCGGGACCCCGAAAATGAGGGGATGAGCAAGAAGACCGTCCATGTCAGCGAGACGCCCGCCACCCAGGCCCTGAAGCGCGCCGGTGTCGCCTTCACCGAGCATGTCTATGACTACGTCGAGCACGGCGGCACGGCCGAGTCGTCCAAGCAGTTGGGCGTCGAGGAGCACGCCGTCGTGAAGACGCTGGTCATGCAGGACGAGAAGGCCGAGCCGCTGATCGTGCTGATGCATGGCGATCGCACGGTCAGCCTGAAGGAGCTGGCGCGGCAGATTCCCTGCAAGAAGGTCGAGCCCTGCAAGCCCGAGGTGGCCCAGCGCCACAGCGGCTACCAGGTCGGCGGGACGTCGCCCTTCGGCGTGCGCAAGGCCATGCCGGTGTTTGTCGAGGCCAGCATCCTCGAGTTGCCCAGGATCTGCATCAACGGCGGCCGGCGTGGCTACCTGGTGGGCATAGAGCCGCAGGTGCTGACCGAGTTGCTGGGCGCCAGGTCCGTGAACTGCGCGAACTGAAACGGGCGCTGCATCGGCGTGGCCAGGTGGCGTGGGGCCACGCCTGAACCCTTGGCGAAGGCTTCCAGCAAGCCTTTCATGTCGGCCAACGTTACAGGTGGCATCGATAAGCGCCCCCCTAGTTTGAAGAAAATGATTTCAATCAATCACATATGGGGCGTGGCCCGAAATATGCAGTGAGTTTGGTGCGATCAGTCACCCTGAGGAGAACACCATGAGACATCTCACCCGCATTGCAGCGATCTGGAGCTTGGCAGCCGCTGCCTTCGCCTTGGCAACGCCGGCACAGGCCTCGTTGACGCTGACTGCCGCTGGCACCAGCAACGGCTTCAGCCTGACCACCTTTGCCGACTTCAGCACCATCACCGGCGGCGGTTGCTGCAGCGGCCCCTTCGGCCTGGCGGTCGCGGCGGACGGCAATGTGCTGGTGTCGGTCAGCGGCACGCGTTACGTGTTCAGCAATACCGATGGCCAGACGCCCGGCTCGGCGATCAGCTCCACCGGGAGCAGCTCGGGCACCCAGGCCTATGCCCGGGCCGGCGGTCTCGCCTACGGTGGCAACGGTGGCAACTTCGTCCAGTTCAACAACGACGGCACCGTCAACCATGCGTTGACCGGTGTGCCCAGCCCCTACCTGGGCATGTGGGGCGCGCCGAACGGGCACATCATCGCCACCAGCGGCGCGGGCCTGATCGACATCGACCCGCTGGGTGCCGGTGGCGCGGGGACCTATCGCATCATCAACGGCGTCTTCGGCGACGGCGTGACCGTCTCGCCCGACGGCCTGACCGCCTATGTCGAAGTGTCGGGCGGCATCCAGGGCTACAACATCGCCACGGGTGCCGCGGCGGGCCCCTTCATCGCGGTGCCGGGCAGCAGTGCCGACGGCACGGGCGTGATCACCGGCGGGGCCTTGAACGGCGACCTGATCATCAACAACAACAACGGTGATGTTGACCTGTGGCACTTCGCCACCAGCACGATGATCACGCTGGCCACCGGCTCGTCACCCTTCGGCGCCGACCGCGGTGACTACGTGGCCATCGACACCAAGGGCTGCCTGCTGCTCGACGAGGGCAACCGCGTCGACCGGCTGTGCCTGGCTGGTGCGAGCATCGGTGACCCCAATGGCAGCGTGCCCGAGCCCGCCTCGGCCTTGCTCGTAGGCACTGCGCTGCTGGGCCTGGGCGCCGCCGCACGCCGCCGCCGCGCCTGAGGCCGTCGGCCCCATCGACGCCCGTCGGCCAAGGCCCCGCCATGCGGGGCCTTTTCATTTTTTGATTGGGGTACTTACCGGGTCGTGGCTGGCGAACGCCGAGCGCCGCCAAAGCACAATGACGGCCATGCAAGAGACTCTCTTCCCACTGCTCGCCGCCGTGGCCGCCTACCTGATCGGCTCGCTGTCTTTCGCCGTCATCGTCAGCCGCGCCATGGGCCTGTCGGACCCACGCTCCTATGGCTCGGGCAACCCCGGCGCCACCAATGTGCTGCGCTCGGRCAACAAGGCCGCGGCCATCCTGACGCTGGTGTTCGACGCCCTCAAGGGCTACCTGCCGGTGCTGGCCGTCGTGATCTGGGGGCCGCGCCACGGCCTGGGTGAGGGCACGGCCGCACTGGTCGGCCTGGCCGCTTTCCTGGGCCATCTGTGGCCGGTGTTCTTCCGCTTCCAGGGCGGCAAGGGCGTGGCCACCGCAGCCGGCGTCATCTTTGCCTTCAACCCGCTGCTGGGGGTTGCAACGCTGGCGACCTGGCTCATCATTGCCTGGTTCAGCCGCTACTCGTCCCTGGCCGCCATCGTGTCGGCCGCCTTCGCGCCGATGTATCAGTTGCTCATTTGGGAAGCCGGCCCCATCGCGTTGGCCCTGATCATCATGGGCTTGCTGCTGGTGTGGCGCCACTCGGCCAACATCAAGAAGCTGCTGGCCGGCACCGAGAGCAAGCTTGGGGCAAAGGCTGGCGCCGCCGCAGCACCCGCCAAAGCCCCCCGATCGAAAACCGCCCGGAAGAAACCATGACTGCCTCCACCCCCGTTGAACGCTTCGACATCGGCGCCCGCCTGTCCGAGATGGCCGTGTACAACGGCGTCGCCTACCTGGCCGGCCAGGTGCCCGAGGACGCCAGCGCCGACATCACCGGCCAGACGGCCCAGGTGCTGGCCGCCATCGACAAGCTGCTGCAGCGCGCCGGTACCGACAAGAGCCGCATCCTGCGCGCCCAGATCTACCTCGCCGACCGCGCCGATTTCCCCGGCATGAACGCCGCCTGGGATGCCTGGGTGTCGGCCGGCCACACGCCGCCGCGCGCCACCGTCATCGCCGGCCTGGCGCGGCCGGAGTGGAAGGTCGAGATCGTCGTCACCGCTGCGGTCTAAGCGCCCCGGGCACCCTCCCTGGCCCGTTGGCGCCAGAACTCGGCGTCGAACACCTGCTGCAGGCCGGTGTTCGCGTTGATCAACCAGAACTGGCTGCCGTCGGCGCTGATGCGCGCCACTTCGCCGCTGTGCCGGCCCGCCGTGACGCGCCGGCCGACGGCGTTGGCCGGGAAGCCCGGTAGACGCGCCAGCTCGATCAAGGGCTGGGCGGCGCGATCGTCGGCCGCCAGCCGCAGTTTCTGAACCAGCGGCGCGAGGAACGGGCTGGCCGCATCGGCGGCTGACACGAACACCACCAGCTTGGCCTGGGCGCGGCTCAGCGCGACGTTGAGCAGGCGCTGCGCCTCCTCGCCCTGCAGAAAGGGCTGGGCGCCATCGGCCGGATCGAACAACACGACCGGTGCCTCGCTGCCCTGGGCGCGGTGCACCGTGCTGACCCGCAGCGATTCGGGCAGGCCGCGCGCCCGCAAGGCTTGCCGGATCAGTGCCCGCTGGGCGCGGAAGGGCGTCAACACGATCAGCTCCTCGGGCTGCCATGAGCCGCTGCTCAAAGCGTTGACGATGAGTTCGGCGATGGCCTCTGCCGACTCGCGCCGCACCGGCCCGCGCTCGTGCGCGGACCAGCCGCCGTCGCGCTGGATGCGTCGCAGGTGGACATGCTCGTCGGGCCCGATGTCGCCCAGCACGCGGCAGCGTGCCGCCTGCCAATCGGCCGAGGTGTCGGCGGCCACGCGCAACGCGCCGTCGTAGAAAAGCTGGCTGACCAGGTCGCCGATCGGCGCCGCCATGCGTGATTGCTCGTCCAACAGGGCGACCGAGGCTCCTGCGCGCGGCATCCCGGCAAATGCTGAGCGGCCCAGCCAGCGGCGCGCGCCGCGGTCTTCACTGCGCAGCACGGGCGACAGCTGTTGGGGGTCGCCGGCAAACAGCCGCGCGCGGCCCAGGGGCATCAGTGCCAGCGCATGGGCGAGGCTGACCTGACTGGCCTCGTCAAACACGACCAGGTCGAAGGGCGGTTCTCCACCGGCGCTCAGCTCACGCAGCGACTTCAGCGTGAAGGCGGCCCGTGTCGTGGTCATCGCCGCCAGGCGGCAGCGCTTCAGCACCTTCAGCGAGGCCGCACGCAACTCGTCGCGCAGGGCTGCGACACGGTCGGCCCAGGCCTTCAGGACGACGGCGTCGCGTGCGGATGGGCGCGCGCTTTCGGCGCGGGCCAGGCGAGCGATCAGGTCCGCGTCGTCGGTCGGGATGAGGTGCTCGCGCCCCGCATAGGCTGCTGCGTCGAAGCGCGTGCCCAGGCGTTGCACCAGCGGGCGGCAATGCTCGCGGCGGCCCTTCTGCAAGGCTTTGTCGACGGCCAGCGTTGCGAGGTCGACGGCGTGGTTGGTGGTCGACAGCAGCAGCACACGCGCCGCCGGCCGGCTGTCCAGGTACTCGGCCAGCAGCACGCCGAGGGTCGTCGTCTTGCCCGTGCCCGGTGGCCCCCACAGGAAGGCGCTGCTATGGCCGACCAGGGCGAGGGCCTCGCGCTGGGCCTTGCGCAGCCAGCGAAAGGGCGCACCGGTCAATGCCGGGATCGCATCGACGGTTTGCGGCTGGCTCAGATCGGGCAGGCAGGCCAGGGCGCGCTCGGCCCAGGACGTGTCCCACCAGGCGTCGGCCACGGCATTCAGGAATCGGGTTGGGTAGAGGCGGATCAGGCTGGCCGCCGGCGGCGGCGCGCTGCTGGCGTTCTGCAGCACCAGTTGATCGTCCTCGGCGACGACGGCCAGCACGCTGGCGCCGCCCTTGACCGGCGCACCCCACCAGGCGCTGGCGCCGTCCAGGCTGTCGTCCAGCAGTGCCTGCGCCGACGCGCTTCCGGGGCGCTGTCCCTCGGCAAACACATAGCCGGCCTCCAGCGTCACGCGCCACAGCGCGCCCTCGCGCTCGCTCCTCAGCACCTTGAAGTCGTAATACTCGGGCGTGGCCGACAGCTCGGCATCCAGCGCCGCGCGCACGTCGGCAAGGCTCATGTCTCAGGCAAGGGTCGGGAGGGCGCGACTGTAAAGGCCTCGCGGTGCGTCTCAGAACTTGGGGTTGCTGTAATCCGGCGTCGCACTGCGGAACGAGCTGACCTGGATCTCCATCGTCAGGCGGTGTTGGCCGTCCGGCGTGGTCGTTTCGACGCGGCCGCTGCTGCCGTCCTGGATCAGCAGTCGAGGTGCGGCCAGTTGGCGCACCGGTGGCGGTGTCGACTGGCCCTTGGCCCAGCGCCAGGCCAGGATGGCCGGTTCGTCATCGTTCATGCCCAGTTCGGTCTCGACCATCACATGCTGCGAGTCGGTGAAGCGGCCATTCAGCGCCAGACTCCACAGCCGCGGTGCATTCGGCTCGTTGAAGAGGATGGAGGCTGACTTCGCCGGGAAAGTGTGCAGCCGGGGATGCGCAATCTCCTTGCCGTCGATGCTGAGCCGGATGTCGAAGCGCAGCTGCAGAAAGCCTTCCGCCACGGCAGGCTCGGCCTTGGCAGCCTGCAGCGCGTAGCTGGCGCCTGCGGTGGCCAGCATCGCGATGCCCAGCATGAGCAGGTGACGGCGTTTGGGTGGGTGTGGGTGGTTCAGCATCGCGATCCTTTCAACCAGGGGATGAACAGAGCCCCAGCGGCTGGCGAGTGGGGCGGCAGTCGCCTTCAGGCCATGAGCGGCCAGCAGGGCTTGGGTGTAGTCCGCGCGGGCCTGGGGCCGGGCACGCAGCACGGTGGCGTCGCAGGACAGCTCCTGGTCGACCCGCAGCCGGGCCAGCGCCCACCAGGCCAGCGGGTTCCACCAGTGCAGGGCCGTCAGCGCGCAGGCCAGCAGGTTCCAGAGGTTGTCCAGGCGCTCGCGGTGCACCTGCTCGTGGGCCAGGATGAGCTGCTGCTCGGCGGGCGAAAAGCGCTGCTCGAAGTCCACCGGCAGCGCGACCTGCGGGCGCAGCAGGCCGACGAGTGCCGGACTGCTGCCCGCCGGCAACTGCTTGCCCAGGCGGGCGAGCCGCCACTGGCGGCGGGCCTGGAGGGCGATGAAGACGGCGCTGCCGCCCAGCCACAGCAGCAACCAGAGCGGCTTTTGCGTGGCTGGCGGCGTCGGCAGCGCGGGCAGGGCAACGAGCGGGGTTGCGACCGTCGCCTTCAACATCAGGGTCAGCGGTTCCTGCTGCGGGCGCGGCAGGGCGGGCGTCAGCAGCAGGGCCGGCACGAGCAGCCAGGCCGCGTAGACGGCGCTGGCGCCCAGCCGCTTCAGCAGCGGACGCAGGGCCCACAGCAGCGTGACGGCCAGGCTCAGCAGCAATGCCTGCAGCAGCAGGCCGGTGAGCAGTGCCTCAGCCATGATCCTGCTCCTTCAGCAGCGCTCTCAGCGCCGCGATGTCGTCCGCGTTCAGCTTGCGCTCCGACGCGAACTGCGCCACCAGCGGCGCCAGGCGCCCACCGAACAGTCGGTCGATCAGCGACAGGCCGGTGTCGGCCACCCAGGCGTCCTCAGGAATGGCGGGTGCGTACAGAAAGCGCCGGCCATCGCGCTCCGCAGTCACGGCGCCCTTCTTCAGCAGGCGGTTCAGCAGCGTCTTGACCGTCGCCATGGCCCAGCCTTGCTGGGGGCCGAGGGCCGCGGCGATCTCGTCGGCTGCCTGCGGAGACCGCTGCCAGAGTTGGCGCATGACCTGGGCCTCGGCGTCGCTGATGGGTGGGGGCGGCTTGTTCATGATTACGTGCGTAAACGATGGCGAATGATTACGCGTGTAATCGCGTTCGTCAAGCCCCGGTGTCACACCCTCGCCATGTCCGCTGCCTAGGCTGGCGGCCGGAGCCGCTGTCGCGGCTGGGAGCCCTTGTGAGCCACATCGATGACGAACTGGTGAAGCGCATTCACCGGGACCTGCAGGACGATTTCGACGAGGAGCTGGAGCTCGAACTGGAGGACCGCGACTACGGCGCCATGCCCAGCGATGCGCCCGCCGACGCCTCGACCGAGCGCAAGCGCTATTTCCGCGAGCTGTTCCGCCTGCAGAGCGAGCTCGTCAAGCTGCAGGACTGGGTGCAGCACACCGGCCACAAGGTCGTCATCCTGTTCGAGGGCCGCGACGCGGCGGGCAAGGGCGGCGTCATCAAGCGCATCACGCAGCGGCTGAACCCGCGCGTCTGCCGCGTCGCCGCGCTGCCGGCGCCCAACGACCGCGAGCGCACCCAGTGGTATTTCCAGCGCTATGTGTCGCACCTGCCGGCGGCCGGTGAGATCGTGCTGTTCGACCGCAGTTGGTACAACCGCGCCGGCGTCGAGCGCGTCATGGGCTTCTGCACCGACGACCAGTACGAGGAGTTCTTTCGCTCCGCGCCCGAGTTCGAACGCATGCTGCAGCGTTCGGGCATCCAGCTCATCAAGTACTGGTTCTCGATCAGCGACGACGAGCAGCGCGTGCGCTTCCTGGGCCGCATCCATGACCCGCTCAAGCAGTGGAAGCTCAGCCCCATGGACCTGGAGTCGCGCCGCCGCTGGGAGGAGTACACCCGGGCCAAGGAGGTGATGCTGGAGCGCACCCACACGCCGGAGTCGCCGTGGTGGGTCGTCAAGGCCGACGACAAGAAGCGTGCGCGGCTGAACTGCATCAGCCACCTGCTGGGCCAGATGCCCTACCAGGAAGTGCCGCACGCCGACATCGAGCTGCCCGCGCGCGAGCGCCGCGAGGACTACATCCGCCACCCGGTGCCCGACGACATCCTCGTGCCCGAGGTCTATTGAGTCGCGACCGTCTTACGGCCGAACCGGTGAAACCTTTCTGAGAGCGTCCTAGCATCGGGGCATGAAGTGGCCTCCGATGTCATTGCTCGTGGTTGCCGGCCTGGCCTGGCTGGCGTCGGCCGCCTGGCGCGGCCACGTGGCCGATCAGGACGGCGCGCTGCTGGTGCAGCGCGTGAAGCCGGGCGACATCCGCATGATCTCGTCCGAGACCTGCCCGTATTGCCTGGCCGCAAGGCGCTGGATGAAGCAGGAAGGCATTCCCTTCGAGGAATGCCTGATCGAGCGCGACGCGCAATGCCTGGCGGACTACCAGGCCTTGGGCGGCCTGGGGACGCCGACCTTGCTCGTTCGCGGCCAGCCGGTCATCGGCTTTGACCGTGCGCGCCTGCTCGACATCCTGAAATAGACCGAACCGAGTCGGCAACGCTGCTCAGCAGCGCTGGCGACTCGGCTCGGCGGTGGTGCAAAAAGGCGTCAGATGCATATCGATTCGACGCCTGCTTCAGCCGCGCTTCACATTGCTCTTGGCAGCGGCCAGCGTCTGGCGGGCCAGGGCGGTGGCTTGGCTGTAGCCGACGATGACGACGCGCGGCAGTTGCGCGACTTCGCGGGTGGCCTTGCCGGTGACGACGACACGTTCGAGCTTGACGGTGGCTTGCGGGGCGGCCTGGGCGGCGACGGCGGACAGGGCCAGGGCGGCGGCGAAGAGGGTGGTTTGCAGGCTCATGATGGACTCCGTTTGCTTGGGGTTCGAGAAGCGTGATTGCTTGTCGATGGAGTCAGTTTCGGCAATGGATGGCGTCGCTTCCAGGGGCCTGCGATCAAGCGCCGGCGGCGGTGGATGAACTGCAGGCGCGGCTGACAAACTGCAGTGAACCCGGCGTGTCCAGGCCCACGGGCACGGACCAGTCCCTGTGGCCATAGCATGGCGAAGCCGCCCGTGGGCGGCTTCGTGAGGTCGGCAGAACGGCAAGACCGAGCCGAGTCGGCAACGCTGCTCAGCAGCGCTGGCGACTCGACTCGGCGGTGGTGCAAAAAGGCGTCAGATGCATATCGATTCGACGCCTGGTTCAGCCGCGCTTGGCGCTGGTCTTGGCGGCGGCCAGGGTCTGGCGGGCCAGCGTGGCTTCGCTGTAGCCGACGATGACGACGCGCGGCAACTGGGCCACGACTTGAGAATCAGCGCGCTGGGCGTAGCCGGTCACGACGACACGCGGCAGTTGTGCGACTTCGCGGACGGCCTTGCCGGTGATGACGACGCGCTCCAGCTTGACGACCTCTTGCGTGGCGGCCTGGGCGGCGACCGCAGAGAAGGCCAGGACGGCGGCGGTGAAGACAGTTTGCAGGCTCATGATGGACTCCGTTCGGTGGGTTTCGAACTGCTTGATTGCTTGTTCGATGGAGTCAGTTTCGGCAATGGATGGCGACGCTTCCAGGCGCCTGCGATCAAGCGCCGGCGGGGCTGGACGAACTGCAAGCGCGGCGGATGAACCGCCGCCGGCCCGCCAGCGGCGAGGCATGACGCCTCAGTCGAACTGCAGGCCCAGCCGGCTCAGATCGCCTCGCCCCTGGCGCACCAGTACCGGCTCGTCACCCTGGCTCAGGTCCAGCACCGTCGTCGGCTGGGCCGGGCAGGCGCCGGCGTCCAGCACGAACTGCAGCTGACGGTCCAGCCGCTCGCAGACGTCGGCGGCATCGTTCATTGGCTCGGTGTCGCCGGGCGGGATCAGCGTCGTCGACAGCAGGGGCTCGCCGAACAAGGCCAGCAGCTCCTGCAGGACCTTGTGCTCCGGCACCCGCAGGCCGATGGTGCGCCGGCTGGGGTGGGACAGGCGGCGCGGCACTTCCTTGGTGGCCGGCAGGATGAAGGTGTAGGCGCCCGGCGTGGCCAGCTTCAGCAGCCGGTACTGGCGGTTGTCCACCATTGCATAGGTGGCCAGCGCCGACAGGTCGCGGCACAGCAGCGTCAGGTGGTGCTTGTCGTCCACGCCGCGCACCCGGCGCAGCGCCTCGGCGGCGGACTTGTCGTTCAGGTGGCAGACGAAGGCGTAGCTGGAGTCCGTCGGCACGGCGCCAATGCCGCCGGCCTGCAGCATCTGCGCGCACTGGCGCAGAAAGCGCGGCTGCGGGTTGTCGGGGTGGACTTCGAAGAGCTGGGCCATCAGTGATGGATCCGGCTTTCGAGGGCCGACCAGACCGGTGTCAGCCGGCCCTGCAGCGCCGGCAGGGCGCCCAGGTCGATGCGGCTTTCTTCCGGGCAGTGGAAGTCCGAGCCGCGTGAGGCCAGCAGGCCGAACTCCTGGGCGGTGTTGGCGTACTGCTCGAACTCGGCCGTCGTGTGGCTGCCGGTGACGACCTCGATGCCACGGCCGCCATGGGCCATGAACTCGGTGATCAATGCGTACTCTTCCGTCGGCGTGAAGCCATAGCGGCCCGGATGCGCGATGACGGCGATGCCCCCGGCGCGCGTGATCCAGCCGACGGCGTCCTTCAGCGACGCCCACTTGTGCGGCACGAAACCGGGCTTGCCCTCGGTCAGGAAGCGGCGGAAGACCTCGGGGATGTCGTTGCAATGGCCGGCGTCGACGAGGAAGCGGGCGAAGTGGGTGCGCGAGATCAGGTCGGGGTTGCCGACGTATTTCAGCGCGCCCTCGAAGGCGCCGTGGATGCCGACCTGGGCCAGGCTGGCCGCCATCTCGCGGGCGCGGGCCTCGCGGCCACCGCGCGTGGCGCGCAGGCCTTCGATGATCTCGGGCGCTTCATGGTCGAAGCCCAGGCCGACGATGTGCACGACGCGGCCGGCGAAGCTGACCGAGATCTCGGTGCCGGTCAGATAGGCCAGGCCGTTGGCACGGGCCGCGGCGATGGCGCGTGCCTGGCCGCCGATCTCGTCATGGTCGGTCAGTGACCAGAGCTGCACGCCACCGGCCTTGGCGCGTTCGGCCAGGGCCTCGGGGGTCAGTGTGCCGTCGGAGACGACCGAGTGGCAGTGCAGATCGGCGTTGAGCGTGGGGTCGAGGTTCACGGCCCCATTGTAGGAAGGGCATGAAAGCCCTAACGCGAGCGCACGCGGAAGCTGCTGATGGCCTGTGTCAACCCCACGGCCTGTTCCTTGAGGCTGGCCGCGGCCGCGGCACCTTCCTCGACGAGGGCGGCATTCTGCTGGGTCATCTGGTCCAGGTTGGTGATGGCCTGGCCGACCTCGCCGATGCTCTGGCTCTGCTCGGTCGTCGACGCGCTGATCTCGCCCATGATGTCGGTCACGCGCCGCACCGAGGCGACGATCTCGGTCATCGTCGTGCCGGCCTGCTGCACCAGGGCCGCGCCGGCACCCGTCTTCTCGACGGAGGCGGTGATCAGCGACTTGATCTCCTTGGCCGCCTCGGCGCTGCGCTGGGCCAGCAGGCGCACCTCACCCGCCACGACGGCAAAGCCGCGACCCTGCTCGCCGGCACGTGCCGCCTCCACGGCGGCATTCAGTGCCAGGATGTTGGTCTGGAAGGCAATGCCATCGATGGTGCCGATGATGTCGGCGATCTTCCTGGCGCTGGCGCTGATGTCGTCCATGGTGGTGACGACCTGGGCCACCACGTTGCCGCCGCGCGTCGCCACTTCCGACGCGTTGGCCGCCAGCTGGTTGGCCTGGCGGGCCGAGTCGGCGTTGTGGCGCACGTTCTCGGTCAGGTGCTCCATGGAAGAAGCCGTCTGCTGAAGGCTGGCCGCGGCCTGCTCGGTGCGGCTGGACAGGTCGAGGTTGCCGGTGGCCACTTCGGCCGCGGCGAGCTGGATGGATTCGGAGCCCTCGCGCACGCGCAGCACGATGCCGCGCAGGCCGGCCTGCATCTGCACCAGGCTGCTGGACAGCCGGCTCAGCTCGTCGCGGCCCTCGGTGCTCAGTTCCTCGTCCAGCGAGCCGCCTTCCACGGCGGCTGCGAAGCGGATGCTGCCTTCCACCGGCTCCAGCACCGACAGCGTGATGCGCCAGCCGATCAGCACGGCCAGCAGGGCGCCGGCCCCCAGGGCGGCCCAGATGACCATGGAAATCGTCGCGTAGACGCCGGCCAGCTTCTGCTGGGCCTCCTTCACGGCCTCATCGACGCGCTGAATGGCGCCTTCGAGAATCTTCTCGGCCTCGTCGACATGCTTCTTGGCGTCACGCGGCGTGTCCCAGGCCGCCTTCAGGTCGCCCGCCATGTCGCCCTGCGACAGTTTTTCCATGACGGGCTTCATCGCGCCGCGGTAGGCGTCGAAGTTCTGGCGCACCTGGGCCAGGCTCTTGCGTACCTCCTCGCGCTTGACGCGCTGCTCCAGGTCCATGAGCCCCTTGTCGGCCTCGGCCATGGACTCCTCCCAGCGCGTGCTGGCGCGCTTGAAGTCGGCCACGCCGATGGCGGCGAAGATCATGTCCTTCTCGTAGCGGCGCGCGGTCAGCAGGCCGGCGCGCAGCTGGTCCACGCTGCGCAGCGAGCCGACGACGTTCTCGTTGAACTGCTCGAAGGCGCCGTACATCGCCCCGGTGGCGAAGCGCCCGCCCAGGCCCAGCACCAGCATCAACAGCAGCATCACACCGAAGGCCACGGCCAGGCGCAGCTTGATCGTCATCTGTCTGAGCATGTCCCACCTCGTCATTGAATTGGTGAGGTGCAGCATGCCGCAGACGCGGCCCGGGCGAAAGGCGGAAAACTCAGGCCGCCAGCAGGGTGCGGTGGGCCTCAGACTTCGGCGCAAGCCTCGATGACGTACTGCACGCGCTGCTGGCCCTGCCATTCGTCCAGGCTGAGCCGGTAGGCCAGCGTGACGCGCTCGGGCAGCATGTCGACGCGGTTGAACCAGATGCCGTCGATGAGCTGGCCGCCCCGGCGCAGGCGCAGCTTGAGATGCTTCTCGCCGACCAGGCGCTGCGAGATCAGCTCGAAGCGGTCGCAGAACACCGGCGCCTCGAAGCCCTGGCCCCAGACCTGGGCGTCCAGCAGTCGCGCCGTCTCGGCCGTGGCGGCCTCCACCGGCAGCATGCCGTCGTGGCGCAGCGTGCGGGTCAGGTCCTGCTCGTTCAGCCATTCCTCGGCGACGCGCGCGAAGGCCAGCGCGAAGCGGGCCACGTCGTCGATCGCCAGCGTCGCGCCGGCCGCCATCGCATGGCCGCCGAACTTGGCCAGCAGCTCGGGCTCGCGTTTGCTGACGAGGTCCAGCGCGTCGCGCAGATGGAAGCCCGGGATGGAGCGCCCCGAACCCTTCAGCTGGCCATCGGCGCCACGCGCGAAGACGAAGGTGGGGCGGTGCACGCGGTCCTTGATGCGCGAGGCGACGATGCCGACGACGCCTTCATGGAAGTCGGCATCGAACAGCGCCACCGCCGGCGGCAGGGCGCCCTGCAGCGCCTCCACCAGGGCCTCCAGCCGCGCCTCGGCCATCTCGCGCATGCCGCTTTCGATCTCGCGGCGCTCGCGGTTGATGGCGTCGAGTTGGGTGGCGAGTTCGAGCGCTCGCTCCGGGTCGTCGGTCGTCAGTGTTTCGATGCCCAGCGTCATGTCGGCCAGGCGGCCGGCGGCGTTGATGCGCGGGCCCAAAGCGAAGCCGAGGTCGAAGCCCTGGGCCTTGGACGCATCGCGCTTGGCCGCGCTGAACAGGGCCATGACGCCCGGCTGTGCCCGGCCGGCGCGCATGCGCTTGAGCCCTTGGGCAACAAGGCGGCGGTTGTTGGCGTCGAGCTTGACGACGTCGGCCACGGTGCCCAGGGCCACCAGGTCCAGCAGGCCGTCCAGGCGCGGCACTTCCGTGAATGCACCACGCGAACGCAGCTCGGCGCGCAGGCCCATCAGCACGTAGAAGGCGACACCGACGCCGGCCAGCGACTTGCTGGCGAAAGTGCAGCCCGGCTGGTTGGGGTTGACGATTGCATCGGCATCGGGGACGACGATGGCGCCCTCGACCAGGGCTGGCAGGTGGTGGTCGGTGACCAGCACCTTCAGCCCATGCGCGCGGGCATGGGCCACGCCGGCGAGGCTGGCGATGCCGTTGTCGACGGTGACGAGGAGGGTGGGTCGCTGCGCCAGCGCCAGGTCGACGATGGTGGGCGTCAGGCCATAGCCATGCACGGCGCGGTCGGGCACGACATAGCCGAGCTGCTCGGGCCGCGCACCCAGCAGACGCAGGCCGCGCAGCATGACGGCGCAGGCGGTGGCGCCGTCGCAGTCGTAGTCGGCCACGATGACCAGGCGCTCGCCGCCCTGGATGGCATCGGCCAGCAGGCGACCGGCTTCGGCCAGGCCTTTGAGGTCGGTGGGCGGCAGCAACTGCGCCAGGCTCTCGTCCAGCTCGGCGGCCTCACGCACGCCGCGGGAGGCCAGCAGGCGGGCCAGCAGCGGCGCGACGCCGGCCTGCTCCAGCGCCCAGGCGGTGCGCGGTGGCACATCGCGTTCGATGAGGCGGGGCGAGTTCACAGCGCCTCCATGACGGCAGCCAGGTCGGGCGCCTTGAACCGGCGCTTGAGCTTCTCGACCAGCGAGAGCGGCTGGGCCGTGAAGCGGCGCGCGAAGCGTTCGCCGCACAGCGTCAGGCTGGCCAGCTCTTGGGCCAGCGGCCCGGCGTCCAGGCGCTGCCAGGCCTCGGCCCAGGCAGCGAGGTCACCGTTGAGCAGCGGCCCGGTCAGGCGCGCGTCGACGGTCACGTCGGCCGGCCGGCCGCTCGAGCGGCCGATGTCGCTGATCCAGACGGAGTTGATCGCATAGTCCCCGCGCGCCTCGCGCTCCTCGTTCAGCGCATGGCCATGCATCAGCATCTGGGCCTCGTTCTGCCAGCGGCGCAGCACGCGGCTCTGCGGCAGCCAGGGTTCGATGGAGCGGCCGGCTGCGCGTTCGATGCTGGCGGCCTGCAGGCCCTCCAGCAGGCTGGCATGGCCGATGGCCCAGCGTGTCGAATCCAGCAGCCGCCATTGCCAGCCTTCGGACTCGGGCCAGAGTTCCTTCAGCAGGGCGACGAAACGGGCCGCCTCCGATTCCGAAAGCTGCAGCGCCGCCGGCGGCAGCACGTCGACGCCATCCGTTCCGACGGCCAGATGCACTGGCGTCATCAGCGCCCAGGCGAGCTCGCCCCCCGCGTCCACGGCCCAGGCGGCCGCGCTGGGTTCGGCCTGGCCACGCAGGGCCGCCAGGGCCAGGTGGTTGGGGGGGTGGGGCGCGTATTCGTCGCTGCCCCAGGTGTCGGCCGGGCTGAGCCGGCCCAGCTGGGCCGCCAGGTTGGGCAGGGCCAGGCTGGAGAAGGCATGCCGCGCGGCCTCGTCGAGCGCGCCGGCATGGGGGATCATCAGATGCATGGGACGGGATTATCCCGGGGGCCTTTCAACGCGTTGTCACACAAGCTTCATACACTTTTCTTCATGACCGACCCGACCCCGTTGAAGCTGATCAACCGCGAAACCGCCATCCTTGAGTTCAACCGGCGCGTGCTCGCCCAGGCCCAACGCGAAGACGTGCCGCTGCTGGAGCGGCTGCGCTATATCTGCATCGTGTCGAGCAACCTGGATGAGTTCTTCGAGGTGCGCTTCGCCGACATGCTGGAGGCAGCGCGCGATCCGCTCAGCAGCGTGACCGGCCAGGACGTCGACCGGGTGGGCCGCGCGGCCCATGCGCTGATCGACGAGCAGTACCTGATCTTCAACGAGCAGCTGACGCCGCTGTTGCGCAAGCAGCGCATCGTCGTCCTCAACCACGCCGATCGCGACGCGCCGCAGCGCCAATGGGTGGCCAAGTATTTCGAGCGTGAAGTGAAGCCCCTGCTGGTGCCCGTGGGTCTGGATCCGGCCCACCCCTTCCCGCAGGTGGCCAACAAGTCGCTGCACTTCATCGCGCGGCTGTCGGGCAAGGACGCCTTCGGGCGCGACAACCGCATCGCCATCGTCAAGGTGCCGCGCGTGCTGCCGCGCGTCATCAAGCTGCCGTCCAACCTGAGCGACGGCCGCCAGGCCTTCGTGCTGCTGACCAGCGTCATTCGCGCCCACCTCGAGGAGCTCTTCCCCGGCCGCAAGGTCGAGGCCTTCTCGCAGTTCCGCGTCACGCGCGACTCCGACCTGGAAGTCGATGAGGAAGAGATCGCCAACCTGCGCCATGCGCTGCGCTCGGGGCTGACGACGCGCCATTTCGGCCGCGCCGTGCGGCTGGAGGTCGTCAACACCTGCCCGGCCGAGTTGTCGGAGTTCCTGCTCGAGCAGTTCGGTCTGCCGAATGCGGCCCTCTACCGCGTCAACGGCCCCGTCAACCTGGTGCGCCTGAACGAGCTCATCGACCAGACCGATGCGCCGGCCCTGCGCTTCACGCCCTTCGAGCCGGCCTGGCCGTCGGGCCGCCTGCCGCGCCACAAGTCCATCTTCGAGAAGCTGAAGAAGGGCGATGTCCTGCTGCACCATCCCTTCGAGAGCTTCGAGCCGGTCGTGCAGATGCTGCGCGAGGCGGTGCTGGACCCCGACGTGCTGGCCATCAAGCAGACCATCTACCGAACCGGCGCCAAGTCCGAGCTGATGGACCTGCTCATCGAGGCCGCGCGGCGTGGCAAGGAGGTCATGGCCGTCGTCGAGCTGAAGGCGCGCTTCGACGAGGAGGCCAACATCAACTGGGCCGAGCGGCTGGAGGCCGTCGGCGCCCAGGTCGTCTACGGCATCGTTGGCTACAAGACCCACGCCAAGTTGCTGATGATCACGCGGCGCGAGAACGGCAAGCTGCGCCGCTATGCCCACATCTCCACCGGCAACTACAACCCCAAGACGGCGCGCCTGTACACCGACCTCGGCCTGCTGACGGCCGACGCCGACCTGACGGCCGATGCCGACTCGGTGTTCCGCCAGCTCGCCTCTCTGGGCAAGTTCAAGCCGCTGCGCCGCATGCTGCTGGCGCCCTTCAATATGCACAGCCGCATGCTGGAGCTGCTGGCCCAGGTGGAGGCCGCGGCCCTGGCCGGCTACAAGGGCGCGCGCATCGTCGTGAAGATCAATGCGCTGACCGATGCCGAGCTCATCCACGGCCTGCTGCGCGCGGCCAAGGCCGGCGCCAAGGTCGATCTCATCGTGCGGGGGGCCTGCATGCTGCCGCCGGGGTTGCCGGGTGTCAGCGACAACATCGTCGTGCGCTCCGTCGTCGGGCGCTTCCTGGAGCACACGCGGGTGCTGTATTTCCGCTGGGCCGATGCCGATGAGGGCGAAGCCCTCTTCCTGTCCAGCGCCGACTGGATGAGCCGCAATATGTTCCGTCGCATCGAGGTGGCCTGGCCGGTGCAGGACGCCAGGCTGCGCCAGCGCGTCGTCGACGAGGCCCTGCAGCCCTATCTGCACGACAGCATGGACGCCTGGCAGCTCGGCCCCGACGGCCGCTCGGTGCGCATCAGCGATCACGGCATCAGCGCCCAGCAGGCCTTGATGCGGCGTTACTCCGAAGGCTGAACGAAATGAAGCCCCCACGTTCGCTTCGCTCTCTGCCCCCCCAGGGGGCGTCAATGCCCTTCGGGCGGCCGGGCGGTCATTGATGGACCTGATCCTCTGGCGCCACGCCGAAGCCGAGGTCATCGCCCCCGGCCAGGACGACTTGCAGCGCGCGCTGACGCCCAAGGGTGAGCGCCAGGCCCGGCGCATGGCGGCCTGGCTGAACCACCGGCTGGCGGCGTCGACACGCGTGCTGGTCAGCCCGGCGCTGCGCTGCCGCCAGACGGCCGAGGCGCTGGGGCGTGAAGCGCGCATCGTGCCGGCTATCGCACCGGATGCCGCCGTCGAGGCGCTCATCGAAGCCTCTCGTTGGCCCAAGGCCAGCGAACCCGTGCTGATCTGCGGCCACCAACCGACGCTGGGCCTGCTGGCTGCCAGGCTGCTGGCCGGCGTCGACCAGGAATGGGCCGTCAAGAAGGGCGCCGTCTGGTGGCTGCGCTGGCGCCAGCGCGATGGCGAGCCCGAGGTGACGCTGCACGCCGTGCAAGGACCTGACGCGCTTTAGTCTTGCGGGCCGAGCGCCGGGCCGCTCCCTAGCCGGCCCGCCTTGAGCGATGTGCTCGTGGCTCAATGCCGCGAGCATCGCTGTCCCCTCGGGGGACCGGCCAGACCGGCTCGCGTTCAGCGGGGCCGGGCTGGACGAGGGGCTCACAGGTGTCGTGTCTCTTCGGGCTTGTTCCACCAGTTGTTGTGCAGGCCGTCGTAGTACTGCACCGGTGCGGCCACCAACTCCTCGGGCGTCACGTCATCCAGGCAGTTGAGCTTGACCGACACGAAGGCGCCGCCGACCTGTTCGATGTAGCCATGGCCGTAGGAACGCACGCCGCAGGTCTTGCAGAACAGGTTGTGCACGCTGTTGGAGCCGAACTGGTAGTCGCTCTGCGCATCCGCGCCGGCCAGCAGGCGGAAGGCGTCGGGCTTGACGCTGGCGCTCCAGTTGCGTGTCTTGAAGCAGATGGAGCAGTTGCAGCGGCCGGTGCCGGCAGCCAGATCAAGGTCGACTTCGAAGCGGACGGCCTTGCAATGGCAGCTGCCGGTGTAGGTCTTGAGCATGTCGGGATCTCCTGTCGTGGTGCAGGCCCGCATGCTCACCGACGGTGCTGTCAGGCCTTGGCAGCAGTGTCCGTGGCCGGGTGACGCTCCGACATCCCAAGCTTGCCGAAGTTCAGACGACCACCAGCTCCAGCACGCCGGTCCGTCCCCAGGCCTCGGCCTCTTCCTTCAGCAGGAAGCGCGTGCGCGCCTGCTCGGTCGACCAGCCGGTGGGGCAGCGCAGCGTCAGCTTCTTGCCATCGCGCTCGAGCTTGGGCGTCGCCACGGCCACCGGCGTGCGCGCATGGCAGAGGATGACGGCCAGGCGCAGCACGATGAGCTGGTCCAGCAGGCTGGCGTCGCTCAGCTGGGCTTCGAGCTTGCGCAGGCCGCCGCGCTGGCCCAGGGCCAGGGCCGCCAGGCGCTGCAGCTGGTTGGTGGAGAAGCCGGCCGCGTCGGCGTGGCCGATGACGTAGGCGCTGTGGCGGTGGTGGTCGTGATGGGAGATCAGCATGCCGACCTCGTGCAGGGCCGTGGCCCAGACCAGCTCGCGCAGCAACTCGGGTGTGGGCTTGGCGCTCAGCTGGTGGTAGAGCTGCTCCGCCTGGTTGGCCACGCGCCCGGCCTGCGCGGTGTCGACGGCGAAGCGCTCCTGCAGATCGGCGACGGCGTCGGCGCGCGGGTCGCGCGCACCGCTGGGCTGCAGGCGTTCGACCAGGTCGAAGATGACGCCCTGGCGCAGTGCGCCCTTGGTGGGCAGCAGCTCGGCGATGCCGAACTGGTTGAGCAGCGTGTAGAGGATGCACAGGCCGCCAGCCACGACGGGGCGGCGGTCGTCCTTCAGGCCGGGTATCTGCAGCTTTTCCTGCGAGCCGGCGGCCAGGCATTGCTCGATGCACCAGCGCAGCGCCGCGGGCGTGATGCGGCCATCGGTCTGGCCCGAGGCCGCGAGGATCTGCGACACGGCGCCCACCGTGCCGGAGGAGCCGAGGGCCTCCTGCCAGAGCTCGGGGCGGAACAGCGTCAGCGCTTCTTCAAGCTCGGCACCGGCGGCGACCTGGGCAGCACGGAAGGCCTCGGCCGTGTAGCGCCCATCCGCAAAGAAGCGCATCGACAGGCCGACACTGCCGACGCCGAAGGACTCGGCCAGCAGCGGCTTGCGGCCGCTGCCCAGGATCATCTCGGTGGAGCGACCGCCGATGTCGATGACCAGGCGGGGCTTGTTGGACGGCTGCAGGCGCGCCACGCCGGCAAAGATCAGGCGCGCCTCTTCACGGCCGGCGATCACCTCGACGGGATGGCCGAGCACGGCCTGCGCGCGGGCCAGGAAGGCGTTGCGGTTGCGGGCCTCGCGCAGCGTCTGCGTCGCGACGGCGCGGATGCGCTCGGCCGGGATGCCGACGAGTTGCTCGCCAAAGCCCTTCAGGCAGGTGAGGCCGCGCTGCATGGCCTCTTCGGTCAGCATGCCTTGCGCGTCGAGGCCGGCGCCCAGGCGCACGCTCTCCTTGATGTAGCTGACACGCTGGTAGCGGTCGCCGGCTAGCCGGGCCAGCTCCAACCGGAAGCTGTTGGAGCCGATGTCGATGGAGGCCCAGATTTGGCCGGCTGGGTCGGGGCGCGTCGTCATGGCGGGGGATTGTCGGGGCAAAATTTGACGCTCCTCCGTAACCCCCAAGCCAGGAGCCTCATGTTGGAAGACGAGATCGACAGCCTCGCGCCGTCCCGCGACTTCAGCCGCCGCAGCTTTGTGCAGACGACCGTGGGCAGCGGCTTCGCGGCCGCCGTGCTGCCCGTGACGGCGCAGACGGTCACGACCGACGCCGCGGGCCTGGAGGCCGGCCCCGTGACCATCCCCATGGGCGACTTCCAGATGCCGGCCTACCGCGCTGCACCCGCGGGCAAGAAGAACCTGCCCGTCGTGCTGGTGGCCTGCGAGATCTTCGGTGTGCACGAGCACATCGCCGACGTCTGCCGGCGCCTTGCCAAGCAGGGCTATCTGGCCATCGCGCCCGAGCTGTTCGCGCGCCACGGCAATGCCGGCGCCTACACCGAGATCCCCAAGCTCATCAACGAGGTCGTGGCCAAGGCGGGCGACGCCCAGGTCAATGCCGACCTCGACGCCGCCGTGGCCTGGGCCGCGGCGAATGGTGGCGACACGGCCAGGCTGGCCATCACGGGTTTTTGCTGGGGCGGGCGCACCACCTGGTCCTATGCCGCCCACAACCCCAAGCTGACGGCGGCCGCCGCCTGGTACGGCCCGGTGGCGCGCAACTACCACGCCGGCGACAAGACCGTCATTGAACGCGCCGCCAGCATCAAGGCGCCGGTGCTGGCGCTGTATGGCGCGGCGGACGGCGGCATCCCGGTCGACACGCTGGCCCAGCTGGAAGCCGCGCTGAAGGCCGCCGGCAACACCCGATGCGAGTTCGTCGTCTACCCCGACACGCCGCATGGCTTCTATGCCGACTACCGCCCCAGCTACCGCAAGGCCGCGGCCGACGATGCCTGGGCGCGGGCCCTGGCCTGGTTCCGCAAAAACGGTGTGGCTTGACGCCTCTGCTACGCTGACCGCCTTCGGGCCGCAGTCCATGGCTGTGGCCCGTTGCTTTTGCTGCCATCCATGACCCTGATCTACATCGTGCTCGCCACCTTCGCGGGCGGCCTGCTGTCGGTGCTCGTCGCCGCGAGCCTGACCGTCGGCGTGCTGACCCGCCTCGTGAAGAGCCTCGTCAGCCTGTCGGCCGGCATTCTGCTGGGCACCTCGCTGCTGAACGTGCTGCCCGAGGCCTTCGAAAGCCACACCGCCCAGCCCCAGACGCTGTTCGCCGTGCTGCTGGGCGGCCTGCTGTTCTTCTGGCTGCTGGAGAAGGTGGAGCTCTACCGCCATGTGCACCACCACGAGGGCGACGGCCACCACCACCATCACCACTTCGACGCCGAGCAGGCCGGGCGCGGCGGGCTGACCGTGCTGGTGGGCGACAGCATCCACAACTTCTGCGACGGCGCCATCATCGCGGCCGCCTTCCTGGCCGACACGCGCCTGGGTTTCGCGACCGCCCTGGCCATCGTGGCCCACGAGATTCCGCAGGAGGTGGGCGACTACATCGTGCTGCTGAACGCTGGCTTCAGCCGCGGCAAGGCGCTGCTGTTCAACGCCATCTCGGGCATGGCGGCGGTGGTGGGCGGCGTGCTGGGCTACTTCCTGATTGGCGGCTTCGAGGGCGTGCTGCCCTATCTGCTGGTGCTGGCCTCCAGCAGCTTCATCTACATCTCGGTGGCCGACCTGCTGCCCCAGCTGCAGCAGCGCCTGGCCTGGCGCGAGACCTTTGCCCAGGTCGCGTGGCTGGGCGTGGGTCTGGGCGTGGCCTTCGCGGTGTCCCAGCTGCTGCATGGCACTCATTGACGCGGGGCTGCGCGGCGCGCTGATCGCGCTGCTGGCCCTCGTCATCGCCGCGCTGCTGCCGCACTGGCGCCATGCCCGGCATGCCGAGCTGGTGCGAATCGGCATCGCGCTGTCGGCTTCCCTCATCGTGCAGACGCTGTCGGCCTCGCCCTGGGTCGAGCATGAACTGCGCTGCCAGCCCCAGGCGCCCGGCATCGGCATCTCGCTGGGCTCGGCCGTGGTGTTCTGGCTGTTCGCGCGCGCCGTCTTCGAGGACGGCTTCAAGCTGCGCGCCTGGCATGGCGGGCTGTGGGCGGCCGTCGTGCTGTTCGGTGCCGCCCTCTGCCAGTGGGCCGCCTGGGGGCCGGGCTGGGTGGTGATGCGGGCCATCCCCGTCGTCTTCGCGCTGCTGGGCCTGGCCGCCGTCGTCGGGCCCTGGCGGGTGGACCTCATCGAAGCGCGGCGCCGGCTGCGTGGCGTCGTCGTGGGCGGCGGCGCCCTCTATGCCCTGGTGCTGGTGGCCCTGCGCGTCAGCTCGGCGGACGGCAGCCTCAGCCACGGCGCGGCCCTGGTCGATGTCGCCATGCTGCTGACGCTGACCGCCGTCATCGCCGGCCAGCTGCTCGCGCCGCGCGCCCATGGCCTGTGGGGCGAGCCCGCCGCGCCGATGCCGGCGCCCGCGCCACCCGCCGACGACCCGCAGGACCAGGCCGTGGCCGCCGAACTCGCCAGGCTGATGGCCGAGCGCCGCGGCTATGCGCAGGAGGGCCTGAGCCTGGCCGGCCTGGCCGGGCAACTGGGCACGCCGGAATACCGGCTGCGCCGCGTCATCAACCAGGGCCTGGGGCATCGCAACTTCAACGCCTATGTGAACGGCCTGCGCCTGGCTGAGGCCAAGCGCCGCCTGGCCGACCCGGCCGAGCGCGGCCTGCCGGTGCTGAGCATCGCGCTGGACGTGGGCTTCGGTTCCATCGGGCCCTTCAACCGTGCCTTCAAGGCCGACACCGGCCTCACACCGACGGAATTCCGGCAGAAACAGCTGGCCGATTCCTGAAAACCAGCGCCGAAACCTGCAAAGCCGAGGTTTCGGCCAGACGCCACGGCCGCCGCGGTCGAGCCTGTGGGCTTCTCAACCCGAGGAGCCCTCGATGTTCTTCAGAACCCTGCTCGCCAGCCTGGCCTTGAGCGCCGCTGCCGCCGCCCACGCCGCCACGGTCGGCACGCTGACCTTGCCCGCCGACGACGCGGGCGGCACCGTCACGCTGTTCTATCCCACCGCCGCCGCCGGCCGGCCCGAGACGCGTGGCGACCTGCAACTGATGCTGGCGCCGGGCGCCGCGCCCGCTGAAGGCAACCGCCGCCTCATCGCCATCTCCCACGGCTCGGGCGGTGGGCCCTGGGTGCACACGACGCTGGCCAAGGCCCTGGTCGAGGCCGGCTTCACCGTCGTGCTGCCCCTGCACCGCGGCGACAACTGGACCGACCCCGGCCGCCCGGGCCCCGAGAGCTGGAAGCAGCGCCCCGCCGAGATCAGCCACGCCATCGACCGCGTCGCCGCCGACCCACGCTTTGCCCACCTGAAGCTGGACCGCGTCGGCGGCTTCGGCATGTCGGCCGGCGGGCACACCATGCTGAGCCTGGCGGGTGGTGCCTGGTCGCCCGAGCGTTTCCGGGCGCATTGCGAGAAAGACCTGGCGGAAGACTTCTACAGCTGCGTCGGCCTGGCCACCCGCCTGACCGGTGGCTCGCTGGACGGCCTCAAGCTCTGGGTGGCCCGCCACGTGCTCGACTGGAAGTTCCGCGGCGACGCCGCGCCCCAGACCCACGCCGACCCGCGCATTGCCGCCATCGTCGCTGCCGTGCCGGCCGCTGCCGACTTCGACCTCGCCACCTTGGCCCGGCCCCGCGTGCCGCTGGGCCTCATCACCGCCGACGGCGACCGCTGGCTGCTGCCGCGTTTCCACAGCGACCCCTTGCTGGCGGCCTGCCAGAGCTGCAAGCTCGTCGCCGCGCTACCCGGCGCCGGTCATGGCGCGCTGCTCGCCCCGTCCCCGCCGGCCAGCAATCTTGGCCGGTTGGAATGCGACCTGCTGTGCGACCCACCGGGCTTTGACCGGGCGGCAGCGACGGCGCTGTGGGTGAGCGCCACGGTGGACTTCTTTCGCATGCATCTGATAGGCGCCAATTCAGCGGCACGCGCCAGCCCGCAGAGCTAGCACTGCTGTTCAGCCGTCCTGCTCGTTGGTCTCCAGCGATTGCACTCCGTGTCAGGCTTGCTTGCGCACGCGGCGCCCAACCACGACCAATCCCGCGCCGGCCAGCAGCCAGCTTGCCGGCTCTGGCACCGCGGTGATCCCGGAGATGGTCACGGTCATGTCGCTGGCGCTGTAGCTCGTGGTGAGGGTGTAGCCCGTGGCAATGACCTGGTCGAAGGTACCCGTCTCGCCGCCGATGTAAGACAGCAGCGTGAAGCTGTCGCCGACCTTGGCGCCGTAGCCGATGTTGAGCCGGAGGGTGCCGTCCAGAGCCTGCGGCGCGCTGGACATGATGTACAGCGCGCCATGGTCGGCGGCGCTGCTGCCTACGTCGAAGGCGAGCGTCGAGGCGTCGCCCAGGATCAGGGTTCCGTTGCTACCGATCACGGCATCGTGCGCGACGGTGATGTGCCCTGCGCTGTTGTCCAAGATGCCATCCCCTGCGAACAGCGACAGCGTTCCGCCTTCGGCAATGAGAGAGCCTTGATTGACGATGCGGCTGTTGGCGGAGCCGCGGATGCGCCCGGCACCGCGCACGGTCTGGGTGCTGTCGATCGTGAGCGTGCTGTTCGCAGCTACGTCGAGAAATCCGATGAACGTCTGGAACGGGCCGCTGTCTCGCCTTAGCCATACCGTACCGCTGCCCGTGAGCCTCGTGTCGCCCTGGATGGCAAGCGTCTTCTCTACGTAAATACTGCCGTCGTTGACGAGTGCACCCTTTACCGAGGTGACTGCGGCAGTGCCGTTGATAGAAAGCGTTCCCTTGTTAGCCGCATCGACAAGCGTCATGGCGCCGCCGAACCTCGCGTCGCCTTCGAAAGTCAGCTTCGAGAAGGTCGCGCTGGCAGCTCCCCCCGAGCCGTAGATGGCTCCGCCGCTTGCGGTGGTGATCCGGCCGCCCGTGAAGCTGGCCTGGTTGGCCGAAAGAATGCCCTGGGCGCCGACGCTGATCCTGCCCGCGCTGTTGTCGACCGAGCCGGCGCCGGGATAGAAGCTCAGGACGCCATCGGCCATCAGGTGGCCTTGGTTGATGAGGTTGCCGTTGCCGATGTCGCCGCCCGTGCCGTGGACCGTCTGTGCGCTGCCTATCGTCAGCGTCCGTGCATTGAGGTCCAGCAAGCCGCCGTATTTGAGTGTGAGCGTGCCCGTGCCGGCCAGCGTCGTGTCTGTCCCGATCTTCAGGGAACTGGGGACGCCGTTGCTGGTGTCCAGCAACAGTTCGCCGTCGTTGACGATGGCTCCGCTGACCTGCAGTGTTTCGGCCCAGATCTGGACGCGGTTGCTGGCGCCAATCGTCAAGCTGCCGATCTGCGCTGGTCCGTAGGAGGACGAGTACCCTTTCGACAGATAGGCGGTCGCGCCCATGGCATAGGGCCAGGCCAGCGAAACGTCGTCATTGGCACCGGGGCGCCCGAAGTTGGTCCAATGCCACGCGTCCTGCCAGGAGCCATTGCTACCAAGCCAGCTCACGGTATCAGCTTGCGCGGCGCCACTGAGCAGCAATGCCGCGACAGCAGTCGTGACCGGCGACCGGAATTTATTGAGACTCTTGTTCGCGCCCATGACCCCTCTCCCTGCTACTTTTAGAAGTCCGCGAAATATAGCCAGCAGGAGTTGCATTCCGCCCTGATCACTGCAGGACCGAATCACCTGATCGCGGGGGTGAGCGCATACAAGCGAGGACGGGGAACGGCGAACCAGTTGGCCCCAGGACCAGCCAACACACCGGAGTCGGTCAGCGCAACGCGCCGTTCACCCAAGCTCCAAGCTGCGCCGCCGTCATCGCACCACTCTGCCGCGCGACCTCACGCCCACCGACGAACAGCACCGTCGTCGGAATGCTGCGGATCTGCAGGCTGGCGCTGCTGTGTTGGGCCGCATCGCTGTCCACCTTGACAAAGCGGATGTCCGGCCGGCTGGCGGCGAGCTGCTCGAAGTGCGGTGCATACGAGCGGCAGGGGCCGCACCAGGCCGCCCAGAAGTCGACGAGGACCGGCGCCTCGGTGCCTTGCAGATAGGCGCTGAGGTCAGCATCGCCGAGAGCGACGGGCTTGCGCGGTGCGACGGGGCCGCCGCAATGCCCGCAGGTTGGGCCGTCGGCGAGGCGCTCATCCGGCACGCGGTTGCGGGTGCCGCATTGGGGGCAGACGAGGATCATGAATGGAATTTAGTGCAAGGGTCGCGGGACGGCGCCGTGCGCGGCGCCGCATGCGGACGTAGGTCGGGCCCGACAGCATGTTTTCAATCCGCCAGCTGTTCGATCTGCTGGCGCACCTGCTTCAGCACCTCGTTGGCCAGGGCCGCGTCGGTCTTGGCGACGCCGCGCGAGATGGCCATGGCGCCGATGAGGGCGGCCACGGCCAGCGTGGCCTTGGCGGGGTCTTTTCCTTCTGGGTCCAGCACGGCCTGCAGGCCCTCGCGCAGTTCCAGGAAACCGGCCGTGTAGCTCTGGCTCACGGCCTCGCTCTGGCGGCCGGTGTCGCAGGCGGACGTGACGACCGGGCAGCCGGCCGCCTGGTCGTCGCGCACGCGGCGGCTCAGGTATTGGTCGAGGTAGGTGGCCAGCGTCGGTGTCTTGCCGCTGTCGGCCTTGGTCGTCTTGTCGAAACCCTTGCGGAAGCTGTGGGCGAAGGCCTGGGCCGCCAGGTCCTGCTTGTCGGTGAAGTGCTTGTACAGCGCGCCATGCGTGAGGCCGGCGGCCTTGCAGATGTCGGCCACACCCACGCCGTCGATGCCGTGCTGCTTGAACAGCCGCGCCGCCGCATCCAGCAGCGCCTGGCGGTTCAGTTCGGACTGTTCCTTGGTCACTTTCATCAAATCACCTGAAGGGAAGAGGTGCTTGTGGGGTTTTGATTATGGTTGATATCATTGCTTTAATGAAATCACTCGCAATCAAAAGGTGAACTGATGCTCGCTCCCCGTCTTGCCCAGTTGCTGCAGCGCCGCGGCATCCATTACGCCTGGGTCGTTGCCGCCCTGACCTTTTTGGCCATGCTGATCACGTCGGCGGCGCTCGGCCTGCCGGGCGCGCTGCTGCAGCCGCTGACCAAGGAGTTCGGTTGGAGCACGACGGAGCTGTCGTCAGTGTTCGCGACGCGCTTTGCCCTCTTCGGGCTGCTGGGACCGTTCGCGGCCGTGGTGCTGATGCGCTTCGGTGTGCGCCACGTCGTCGCGCTGGCCTCGTTGACCATCGGCGGCACGCTGCTGCTGGGCATGTTCATGCACAGCCTGACGCAGGCCTTCGTGCTGTGGGGCGTGGTGCTGGGCCTGGGCACAGGCATGACGGCCATGGTGCTGGGCGCCACCGTCGTGAACCGCTGGTTCGTCGAGCGCAAGGGCCTGGTCATGGGCCTGCTCGCGGGCAGCAGCGCGACCGGCCAGCTCGTCTTCCTGCCGCTGGCCACCTGGCTGATCGAGAACCATGGCTGGCGCTCGGCGCTGTGGCCTGTCGTCGTCGCCACCGGCGTCGTGGCCACGCTGGTGATGCTCCTGGTGCGCAACTCGCCGTCCGACCTGGGCTTGCCGCCCTATGGCGCCACGGCGGACACGCCTGTGGCCGCGAATGCGCCCAAGCCCACCTGGAAGCTGCCCTTCGAGACCCTGGCCAGCGCCGCGCGCGTGCCCGCCTTCTGGGTGCTGGCGGGCAGTTTCTTCATCTGCGGCCTGAGCACCAACGGCCTGGTGCAGACCCACTTCATTTCGCTGTGCAGCGACCGCGGCCTGGGGCCGGTGCCGGCGGCGTCGGTGCTGGCCATGATGGGCGTGTTCGACCTCGTCGGCACCACGCTGTCGGGTTGGCTGTCGGACCGTTTCGACAACCGCAAGCTGCTGTTCTGGTACTACGGCCTGCGCGGCCTGTCGCTGTTCTGGCTGCCGTACTCGGACTTCACGGTCGCGGGTCTCTCGACCTTCGCGGTGTTCTACGGCCTGGACTGGATTGCCACGGTGCCGCCGACGGTCAAGCTCGCCGCCCAGGTCTTCGGCCCGGCGCGTGCGGGGCTGGTGTTCGGCTGGGTGTTCGCCTTCCACCAGCTCGGCGCCGCCACGGCAGCCTTCGGCGCCGGGTTCGCGCGTTCGGTGACCCTGTCCTACTCGCCGGCGCTGTTCGTGGCGGGCGGGGCTTGCCTCATCGCGGCGGTGGCGGTGATGGGCGTGCGCTCGGCGCCGGTGCGAGTGGTTGCGGCGACGGCCTCCTGAGCTAGGCGGCGACCACGCTCATGCCTTCATGGGCCACCTCGATGGACTCGACGGCGACCTCGTTGCCGTCGGACTTCAGATCGGTGCCAGTGATCTTGGTGGGCCAGGCGTTGGTGAGCGTCCACACCATGGTCGGACTGCCGGACTCATCCAGCAGGCTGATCGTGACCACCCCGCGTTGAGCGGTGCCGGCGCGGAGCTTGTCCAACCAACTCAGGTAGCCTGGGTCGTTCTTGAAGATGCCCTTCTTCATCGTCACGTTGCCGAACTTCGTCAGCCCCGGCATCTTGACGGTCGAGAACTGCTTGCTGTCGCCATGCCGGTACTCGATGGCCTGGGCCTCGATGTCCAGGCCGCTGACCTCCTGGAAGGACAGCGCCTGCGAGCCCCACTGGACCCGGAAGAAGAATTTCGGCATCGGCCAGGCGTTCGCGCCTTGCGAGGATCCATCGTCAGCCATGGCAGTGTTCTCCGAGGTCAGAGCCGTGCCATGTTAGGCCTGTGTCACTGCGGGCCGGCAGGCGCCACAGACTTCGGGGTAAGGCTTGGTTGAGGATCTCTCCCCGTCCAAGCGCGGCAAGAACAATTGAAACGCGGCTGCCGCTCCAGGGAACGAGGCTGATACCTGCACTGGCGACAGTGACGGCTTTCCATCCGCGCCGCTTGCGTGAGCGCCTCGCCGAAAGCCCCCCATGAAAAGCCTGTCCGCCGTCGAGTTCTTCGTCGCCCTGTTCGACACGTCGATCGTTGCCCTGTGTTTCGCCCTGAGCTGCGCCGTCGTCGTGGCCGCCATGCCGCCCGAGCTGGTGGCGGGCAGCGAGCCGGTGCCCGCGTCGTTCGATGTGGCGATGCCGGCGTGGCAGGCCGTAGAGGCCAGTACGCTGCTGGTTGCTGCCGAGGACTGAGCTGGTTCCTTCCGCCGCCCGATCAGGCCGCCGCCACTGAGCTCGACACCACCAGACGCAAGCCCTGTCCCGGTTCGGCGCGCTGGGCGGCCAGCGACCAGCCATGGGCCTGGGTGATCTCCTGGCAGATGGCCAGACCCAGGCCGGCGCCGTGGTCACGCCTGTGGGCGCCGCGCCAGAACCTCGCGAACAGCTTGGGGAGCTGATCGGGCGTCACGCCCGGGCCGAAGTCCCGGACCGACAAGGTCACGGCGTCCACCTCGATGAAGACAGGCGTGCCGGCCGGCGCGTGCTGGATGGCGTTCTCCAGCAGGTTTTTCAACAGCGTGAAGAGCGCGCCGCGGTCAGCGTTCCATGAGACCGGATCGTCCGGGCCAGTCAGCTCGATGCGGATCTGGGCGGCCTGGGCCATGCGGTCGAGGTAGTCGGCGGCCTCGCGGGCCACGTCCATGACGTTCGTCGGCGCGAAGCCGTAGTTGTTCGCTTCGCTGGCTTCGGCCAGCAGCAGGAGCTGCTGTACCTGCCGCGTCATGTGCGCCACGTCGCGCAGCAGCGCGTCACGTTCCCCGCCTGCATTCGTCAGCTCGATCTGTGCGCGGATCAGGGCGAGCGGCGTCTTCAGCTCGTGGGCCGCCGTGGCCAGGAACTCCTGCTGCACGCGATAGCCGCGCTCCAGGCGCTCCAGCACGCGGTTGAAGCTCTCCACCAGCGGCGCGATCTCCGTCGGCGCGCGTTCGCTCTGCAGCCGGGCGTGCAGCGAGCGCGGCGAGATGGCGGCGGCCGAGGCCGACAGCGCCTGCAAGGGCTTTTGCACGTGGCGCATCGTGATGAAGGCGCAGACGCCGAACACGAACAGCAGCACCGCGCTGAACAGGCCGATGCCTATGCCCATGAAGGGCAGCGCGAACTCGAGCCTGATCAGCTCGGCCAGCCTCGCGCTGTTGGCCATCTGAAAAAACCACTGTCGACCGCCGTGTTCCAGGACTGCGGTGGCGCCCTGGAACGGGATGCCTGTCCGGGTGAAATCAAGGCGTCCAGGCTTTGGCGCTCCCACCTGGCCGTTGCTCGACGGCCAGAAGGCATCGCCCGCCTGCGACTGCAGGACGACCCGTCCCGAGCTGTCCAGGACGCGATACGCAACCTCTTCCCTCATGGTCTCGAAGACCCAGGAATGCTTCTCGTCAAAACCGACGGGCGCCCCTGACGCGTCGAACCTCAGGTGCTTCCCCAACCCTTCGGCGTTCTGGTTGACGTCTTCTTCCAGCAGGATGGGGCTTCTGAAGGCCAGCAGGCCCTTGATGACCAGCACGATGATCAGCACGCTCAGGACGACACCGGCCACATAGGCCAGGATGACCTTGAAGCTGAGGCTATTCGTCCACGCCCGATTCACGAAGCGCATATCCCAGGTTCCTCACGTTGACGATGCGTTGCCGCGACCCGATGGCCCCCAGCTTGCGGCGCAGCCGGTGCAGGGCCACATCCAGCGCGTTGGGCGTCACGGCCTCGTCCAGCCCCCAGCCGGCCGCCTCCAGCGCGCCGCGCCTGACGGTCTCGCCGCCTTTCTCCACCAGCAGCAGCATGATCTGCATCTCGGCCGCCGCCAGCGTGACGCCTTCCTCACCGCAGCAGATCGTGCCGGCATCCGGGCGCAACTGCAGGTCGCCGAGCTGAGGCGCGAGCGTGCGGCTCTGCATCGGCCGGCGCAGCAGCGCCCGCACGCGCGCCACCATCTCGTCCATCGCGAAGGGCTTGGCGAGGTAGTCGTCGGCGCCGGCCTCCAGCCCTTCGACGCGGTCATGCAGCGCGTCGCGGGCGGTCAGCACGAGGCAGGGCGTGCCCAGCCCTGCGTCGCGCAGCCGCTTCAGCAGCTCCAGGCCATCACCGCCGGGCAGGCCGCGGTCGAGCACCAGTGCGCGGTAGGGAATCTGCTGCAGCGCTGCCCAGGCCGCGCTCACCCGGTCGACCACATCGACGGCGACGCCGGCATTCGCCAGCCCCTTGCTGATCAGCTGTGCCAGTCGTTCGTGATCCTCGACCAGGAGAATGCGATTCATCAGAAGCGGTAGAGATAGCCCAGCAGCACGCGGTTCTCGGTCGAGCGGTCCACCAGCGGACTGTTCTTGATTTCCTTGGCCAGGCTGGTGACGCCGACGTCGACGAACATGGAGTGGTGGCGGTCGAACAGATAGGCGCCGCGCAGGCCCAGCTCGGTGTTGATGCCGGCCTTGCCCGAGTACGCCGCGCGGCCCGCCTGGACCTCATGGGCGCGAACGCCGAAATAGTAGTCGACGTACTTCTTGTCCAGCCACACGGCGCCCAGGCGCGGCGTCAGCATCAGCTGCTGGCCGAGGCGGAAGTTCTTCTCCAGGCTCAGGCCGAAACGCTGGCCCTTGCTGTGGCCCGAGGCGTCCGTCGACCAGTCGGCGCTCAGGTGGGCGATGTCGTTGCGCCAGGTGGCCTTGGCCCCAAGCCAGAAGCCGCCCTTGCGCTCATCCATGCCGTTCAGGATGGGGGCATCGTCGGCCTCGTAGCCGCCCATGTCGAAGCGGCCCACCAGGCGGACATCGATGGATTGCCTTTCGTTGAGGCCCAGGCGCGGCAGCTTGACCTCGGCGCTCAGTCCGCTGAACTTGAACCATGCGTTCTCGTAGCTCAGCATGGGCAACACGCGGGTCTCGCGGTCCATGCCGGCATAGGGCTGTTGCTTGGAGATCGCCGCGAGCCCGAGGCCCCAGGACGAGGCTTCGCCGTCCTTGCCACCGTTGTCTGCGGGAGCTGCCGCGGCAGCCAGCGGTGCCAACGCCGCACTGGCCAGGGCCAGGCGCAGCAGGGTCGCAGGCAATCGGGAGGGAGAGAGGTACAGCTGTCGCATGAGCATTCCAGGGGCGGGCAGGGTGAAGGGGCGCCCATCGTCGACGCGGCCGTCTTACCGTGTCCTTACCGGGCAGCCGTGCTGCAGGGCATGGCGCGGTAAGTGCCAGGAAAGTCAGGCGGCCGAACAGTCGGCGCCATGAGATTCGCACCCCCTTCCCGCATGGCCTGGGCCGCTGCCGGCCTGTTGCGTGCGGCCGCCGCCAAGCCATCGCAGGGCGCCTGTGCAGCGCCATGCGCCGCGAACGACTGCCCCACGCATTTCACCGAGGACACGACATGCAAGCCTCCACCCAGCGACTCCTGTCGACCTTCTTCATCGCCATTGCCGGCGCGGCCTTCTCGCTCGTCGGTGTAGTGCATGCGCCGCTGCCGGAGCAGCACGCGCCCGTGGCTTGCGGCCTGCTGGCCCAGGTCAGCCTGGCGCCGCGGCAAGTTCCCAGCAAGAAGACCCTGGCCACGAGGCCCGGGTCACGATGAATGAAGCGAGATCTCGCATCCGCCTTTCAAAGCCCACCTGCCCGGCCTGCTGCTGGGCGCCGCCGCACAGCTGTCGGGCTGCGCCACGACGCGGAACCCCGACCCCTGGAGTCGGTCAACCGAAAGACCTTGGCCTTCAACGAGGGCCTGGACAAGGTCGTGCTGAAGCCGGTGGCCACGGCTGGGCCGGTAGCCGGCGCTTACTTGACGATCAGCACCGGCGTCTCGATGTGCGACAGCACCTTTTGCGCTTCGCTGCCGAGCAGCAACGCAGCGAAGCCCTTGCGGCCGTGCGAGGCCATGACGATGAGGTCGACGTTCTCGGCCTTGGCATGGTCGACGATGGCCTCCCAGGCGTGCAGGGCCTCGGTGGTGTGCGCCTTGCATGACAGGCCTTGCGCGGCAGCCGAGGCGCTGACGGCCTCGACGCGCTGAGTGGCGACGCGCAGCTGGGCGTCGATGAACTCCTGCGGCGGCACGGGCTGGATCTCGGAGACGGCGCTGTAGGGGAAGGGCTCCATGACGCTGAGCGTCAGCAGCTGGGCGCCGTGCACCTTGGCGAGCTGGATGGCGGTGTCCACCGCGTGGGCGGTGATGTCGGAGCCGTCAGTGGGGACGAGGATGCGCTTGAACATTCGGTCCTCCAGTCGTTGCGGAGAACCACAGTGTGGCCCATCAGCGGGCGTAGTGCTTGTCGGAGATCAAGCCTTTGCTCAACCCTTTGCGATCGGCCTGCCGGAGTCCGACGACCATTCGCTCCAGGAACCCGGATACAGCAGCCCATCGCCCAGGCCGGCGTGGGCCATGGCCAACAGGTTGTGACAGGCGGTGACGCCCGAGCCGCATTGGTGAACGACGGCGTCGGCGCCGTGCGGCGCGAGCAGGGGCTGCAGTTCGGCGCGCAACTGGGCGGCGGGCTTGAAGCGGCCATCGGTGCCGAGGTTGTCCTTGAAGAAGCGGTTGCTGGCGCCGGGGATGTGGCCGGCGGCCTTGTCCAGGGGCTCGACGTCGCCGCGGAAGCGCTCGGCGGCGCGGGCGTCGATGAGGCGCACATTGCCGAGTTTCTTGAGCAACATGGCGGCGTCGATCTGGCCGACCAGGGCTTGGCCGGGCTGCCAGTCGGTCGGCGTGGCGGTGGAGACGTCTGTCGTCATCTCGCCATCCCAGGCGCCATCCAGCACGGCCACTTCGGCGTGGCCCAGCCAGCGCAGCATCCACCAGATGTGGGCGGCATAGGGGCCGCCCTGGCGGTCATAGGCGACGACCTGACGGCCAGCGGCGAGGCCCAGGCGGCGCATCAGCGCGGCGAAGGCCTCGCGTTCGGGCAGGGGGTGGCGGCCGCGGAAGGAGCCGTCGGCGGCGGTCTTGTCGCCGCAGAGGTCACGGTCCAGGTGCAGATAGAAGGCGCCGGGGATGTGGCCGGCCGCGTAGGCGCGCTCGCCGGCATCGGTGTCGGCCAGATCGAAGCTGCCTTCGAGGATCAGCGGGTTGTGCAGCGCACGGAGTTCGGCGGCGGTGATCAGCGTCGTGTAGGTCATGACTCGGCGGGGTTGAACTGGCTGTCCTTGGGTGGTGGTGCGACCTTGCTGCGCAACACCGTGGCAGCCAGGCCCGCGCCGATGATGAGCAGCATGCCGATGAAGGCCTGCCAGGTCAGCGGGTCCTTGAACAGCAGCATGCCGTAGATGAAGGAGAACACGATGCCCAGGTATTGCAGGCAGGCGTTCACCAGCGGGCGGCCGATGGAATAGGCGCGTGTCAGGCAGACCTGGGCCGTGGTGGCCAGCACGCCGACGGCGAGCAGCAGGCTGGCGCCCCACAGCGTGTGGGTCTGCAGGCCGCCTTCCGTGATGCCCGTGATGACGGCGCCGGCCACGCAGCCGCCGACCGAGAAGTAGAAGACGACGCGCAGTTCGGGCTCACCGACGCGCCCGAGGGCCGTGACCTGCAGGTAGGCCATCGCGGCGATCATGCCGGACAGCAGTCCGGCCAGGCCGTACCAGAGCTGCTGCTGGTCCAGCGTGGGCCGCAGGATGATGGCGACGCCGACGAAGCCGAGCAGCACCGAGGCCATCAGCCGCCAGTCCAGGCGCTGGGCGCCCATCAGCACGGCGCCGCCGAGCAGGAAGAGGGCCATCCAGACCGAGGACATGTAGTTCAGCGTCATCGCCGTGGCCAGCGGCAGGTGGCTGATGGCATAGAACCACAGGCACAGCGAGGTGACGCCGGAGATGCTGCGCCACAGGTGCATGCCGGGCAGGCGGGTCTTCAGGCTGATGCCCTGGCGGCGCGTCAGCAGGGCCATCATGACCGAGCCGACCAGGCCCCGGTACATGACGATCTCGCTGGCCGCGTAGAACTCGCTGGCCAGCTTGACGCAGACGCCCATGGTGGCGAACAGCAGCGTCGCCGCGACCATGAGCAGCGGAGCCGGCATCAGAGAGGCGCGCCGATCTCGTTCCGATACCACTCATGGAAGTGCTGCATGCCGTCTTCCATCGGGCTTTGATACGGGCCGGTCTCGTTGTCGCCGCGCATCATCAAGGCCTTGCGGCCGGCATCCATGCGCTCGGCGATCTCGTCGTCCTCCACGCAGGTTTCCATGTAGGCGGCCTGGTGGGCCTCGACGAAGTCGCGCTCGAAGGCGGCGATCTCCTCGGGGTAGTAGAACTCGACGAGGTTGACGGTCTTCTGCGGCGACACCGGGTGCAGCGTCGACACGACCAGCACATGGGGGTACCACTCGACCATGATGTGCGGGTAATAGGTCAGCCAGATGGCACCGGCCTCGGGCGGGCGGCCCTCGCGGAATTTCAGCAGCTGGTCGTGCCAGCGCTGGTAGACCGGCGAGCCGGGGCGCTCCAGCTCCTGGTGTACGCCGACGGTCTGCACCGAGTGGTGCTTGCCGAACTCCCAGGCCAGGTCGTCACAGCTGACGAAGCCGCCCAGGCCCGGGTGGAAGGGGCCGACGTGGTAGTCCTCGAGGTAGACCTCGATGAAGGTCTTCCAGTTGTAGTTGCACTCGTGGACCTGGACCTTGTCGAGCACATAGCCGGAGAAGTCCAGCTGCGCGCGCGGCCCCAGCTGGGCCAGCTCGGCGGCGACGTCATGGCCGTTGTCCTCGAACAGCAGGCCGTTCCATTCCTGCAGCTTGTAGCGGTTCAGGTTCAGGCAGGGGTCTTCGGCAAAATGCGGCGCGCCTATCAGTTCACCCTGGTGTGAATATGTCCAGCGGTGCAGCGGGCAGACGATGTTGGCCTGGGTGTTGCCGCGGCCCTTGAGCATCAGCGCTTGGCGGTGGCGGCAGACGTTGGAAATCAGCTCGATACCCTGGGCCGACCGCACCAGCGCCCGGCCTTCGCCCTCCTGGGGCAGGGCGTAGTGGTCACCGATTTCGGGGACGGCCAGTGCATGGCCGACATAGCGGGGCCCTCGCTGAAAGATGCTGGCCTGCTCGCGCTGGAACAGATCGGTATCGAAATAGGCGCTCACCGGGAGCTGGGTCTGGCTGCGTTTGAGCGCCGAGACGGGAAGGCTCAGGTCGGACATGATCCAGGCGGGTCTTTCAGACGGAATGGGGTGCTGCGTCCCTCCGGCGCATCTCGGGTTTGCCGAGTCGGCCAGGTTGCTAGGTGTGGAAAAGGGGAGTTCGAGGCAGCGCGCGTGCGCGCTCGAGCGAGAGGTCCGGGATTCTACGCATGCCCGTGCACGCCGTCCGACGGTTACGTCCGCATGCACCGAGCTGAGGAAACCCGCTGACTACAATTGCCGTTTCGCGTTTTGAAATGACCAAGTCCTCTCCCCGCACCAAGGCCGCCGCGAGCGACGGCGATGCCGACCTCAGCTACGAGCAGGCGCTCGACGAGCTGGAGCGCATGGTGGCGGCCATGGAGGGGCAGCAGTTGCCGCTGGACCAGCTTTTGCACAGCTACAAGCGCGGGGCCGAGTTGCTGGCGCTGTGCCGCGGGCGGCTGCAGGCTGTGGAACAACAGGTCAAGTTGCTGGACGGCGCCGAACTGAAGGCCTGGGAGGGCCCCGAATCTTGAATGCACAGGACTTTGACCGCTGGGTGCAGGCGTCGCTGAACGCCTTCGAAGCGGCGTTGGACGATCTGGTTCCCGCCGCTGCGCCGGCCGGCCTCGGCGAGGCGATGCGCTATGCGGTGCTCGGTGGCGGCAAGCGGCTGCGCCCCTTGCTGGTGCTGGCGAGCTGCGCGGCCGTTGGCGGCGACAGCTTTGCGGCGATGCGCGCGGCCTGTTCGGTCGAACTCATCCACGCCTATTCGCTGGTGCACGACGACATGCCCTGCATGGACGACGACGTCATGCGCCGCGGCAAGCCGACCACCCACGTCGCCTTTGGCGAAGCCCAGGCCATGCTGGCCGGCGACGCGATGCAGGCGCTGGCCTTCGAGGTGCTGACGCCCCTGGAATCTGAAGGTGGCGGCATCGCCCCGGCCCTGCAGGCGCGCCTGTGCGCGCTGCTGGCCCGCTCGGCGGGCCACGACGGCATGGCCGGCGGCCAGGCCATCGACCTCGCCAGCATCGGCAAGCGACTGGACGAGACCACGCTGCGCGACATGCATCGCCGCAAGACCGGCGTGCTGCTGCAGGCCAGCGTCATGATGGGGGCGGCCTGCGGGCCGGCGTCGACGCAGGCCACCCAGTCGCTGTCCGTCTACGGCGCGGCCCTGGGCCTGGCCTTCCAGGTCGTCGACGACATCCTGGACGTGACCCAGGATTCCGAAGTGCTGGGCAAGACGGCCGGCAAGGATCAGGATGCGAACAAGCCGACCTACGTCAGCGTGCTCGGCCTGGATGCCGCGCGGGCGCTGGCCCAGGCGCTGCGCGCCGAGGCCAAGGCGGCCCTGGCCGCCAGCGGTCTGGCCGATGTCAGCCACCTCAGCCTGCTCGCCGACTCCGTTGTAGAGCGGGACAACTAAAGAGGACCGCCATGGAATACACGCTGCTGAAAGGCATCGACAGCCCGGCCGACCTGCGCCGCCTGCCGCGCACCGAGTTGCGCAAGCTGGCCGACGAGGTGCGCGCCTTCGTGCTGGAGAGCGTCTCCAAGACTGGCGGCCATCTCGGCTCCAACCTGGGCACCGTCGAGCTGACCGTGGCCCTGCACTACGTCTTCAACACGCCGGATGACCGGCTGGTGTGGGACGTGGGCCACCAGACCTATCCGCACAAGGTGCTGACCGGCCGGCGCGACCGCATGCCGGGCCTGCGCCAGATTGGCGGCATCAGCGGCTTCCCGCGCCGCGACGAGAGCGATTACGACACCTTCGGCACCGGCCATTCGTCGACCAGCATCTCGGCCGCTCATGGCATGGCCATGGCGTTCAAGCTCAAGGGCGAGAACAACAAGGCCGTGGCCATCATCGGCGACGGCTCGATGACGGCCGGCATGGCCTTCGAGGCGCTGAACAACGCCGGCGTGGCCCATGGCGGCCTGATGGGCGACCTGCTCGTCATCCTGAACGACAACGACATGTCCATCAGCCCGCCGGTCGGCGCGCTGAACAAATACCTGGCGCGGCTGATGAGCGGCAGCTTCTACGCCGCGGCCCGCGAGAGTGCCAAGAGCGTGCTGAAGAACACGCCGCTCTACGAGTTCGCGCGCAAGTTCGAGGAGCACACCAAGGGCATGGTCGTGCCGGGCACCATCTTCGAGGAGTTCGGCTTCAACTACGTCGGCCCCATCGACGGCCACGACCTGGACTCGTTGATCCCGACGCTGGAGAACCTGCGCGAGAAGAAGGGCCCGCAGTTCCTGCACATCGTCACCAAGAAGGGCGCCGGCTACAAGCTGGCCGAGGCCGACCCGGTCAAGTACCACGCGGCCTCCGGCAAGTTCGACCCCGCCGTGGGCTTCGTCAAGCCGGCCACGCCGCCCAAGACGACCTTCACGCAGGTGTTCGGCGACTGGCTGTGCGACATGGCCGAGGCCGACCCGCGCCTGGTGGGCATCACGCCCGCGATGCGCGAGGGCTCGGGCATGGTCGAGTTCCACAAGCGCTTCCCGCAGCGCTATCACGACGTCGGCATTGCCGAGCAGCACTCGGTCACCTTCGCCGCCGGCCTGGCCTGCGAGGGCATCAAGCCCGTCGTCGCGATCTACTCGACCTTCCTGCAGCGCGCCTACGACCAGCTGGTCCACGACGTGGCCATCCAGAACCTGCCCGTGCTGTTCGCGCTGGACCGCGCCGGCCTGGTGGGGGCCGACGGCGCCACGCATGCCGGCAACTACGACATCGCCTACACGCGCTGCATCCCCAACATGGCCGTGCTGACGCCGGCCGACGAGGACGAATGCCGCCAGGCGCTGTACACCGGCTTCATGCACAACGGCCCGGTGACGGTGCGCTATCCGCGCGGCGCCGGTGCCGGTGTCGTGCCGGTCAAGCAGATGACGGCCCAGGCCTGGGGCAAGGGCGAGGTGCGCCGCCAGGGCCACCGCGTGGCCATCCTGGCGTTCGGCACGCTGCTCTATCCAGCCCTGGAAGTGGCTGAGCGCCTGGATGCCACGGTGGCCAATATGCGTTTCGTGAAGCCGCTCGATGCCGAGTTGGTGGCGGAGCTGGCGCGCACGCATGACGCCCTCGTCACCGTCGAGGACGGCTGCGTCATGGGCGGTGCCGGCAGCGCCGTCGTCGAGGCGCTGAACGCCGCCGGCCTGAGCGTGCCCGTGCTGCAACTCGGCCTGCCCGACGAGTTCGTCGAGCATGGCGATCCGGTCAAGCTGATGAGCCTGTGCGGCCTGGATGCCGCCGGCATCGAAGCCAGCATCGTCAAGCGCTTTGGCGAGAAGCCGACGGTCGTGCGCGCCGCAGTGCGCTGAGCAAGGCATCGACCAGCGGCTGTGCCGGACGGTGCAATGGGATCAGCGCGCTGACGCGGTAGGGAATCGAGACGGTCAGCGGCCGTACGACCAAGTCTGACCCGGCGCAAGCCACCGCTGTCAGCGGATTGACGATGGCCAGGCCAAGGCCCGCCCGCACCAGTTCGCAGACGGCCACGGCGCTGTGCGTCTGCACTCGCAGGCGACGCTTCACGCCCGCGGCATCGAAGCGCGCGTCGATCTCACGCCGGTAGGGATCGTCCTCGGCCAGGCTGATGAAATGCTGGCCTTCAAAGTCCTTCAGGCTGAGCCGCTTGCGCGATGCAAGCGCATGGGCGGCCGGCAGCACGGCCACTTCGTCAGCCGCCAGCACCGGCTCGACACGCACGCCGGGCAGAGGCGTCGCCTGCTCGGCCAGGCCCAGGTCGAAGCGCTGCTCGCTGATCCAGGCGTCCAGCAACGGCGGCTCGGCGGGTGTGATGGACACGCGGGCGGACGGGTTGGTGGCCAGCAGTTGCTGCAGGGCGGCCGGCAACAGCGCGTGACTGAGCGCAGGCAGGCTCAGCAGGCTCAGCTCCGCGTCTTCGGAGCGGCCCAGCGCCTCGGCGCGCTCGATGACGCGGCCCAGACCCTGGAAGCTGCGCTCCACCTCGTCGAACAGCGCCCGCGCCCGTGCCGTGGCCTTGAGCCGACCGCGCTCGCGCTCGAACAGGGCATAGCCCAGCAGATGCTCCAGCCGGGCGAGGTCGCGGCTCAGGGTCGGCTGCGAGGTGTGCAGCAGCGCGGCGGCGCCGGTGACGCTACCGGCCGTCATGACGGCGCGGAAGACTTCGATGTGGCGGTGCTGGATATCCATATCAGGAATGAATTGTCGCAGCACAAATTTCAATTTGATTGAATGGGCGTGGCGGCGCATGCTGTGAGCCATGACCAAGCCCCTGCCCGTCGCCCTGAACCCCGCCCGCCTCTCCGCCCTGGCTGCCGCACATGGCACGCCGCTGTGGGTCTACGACGCCGCCACCATCCGCGATCGCGCCGCCTCGCTGAAGCGCTTTGACGTCGTTCGCTTTGCGCAGAAGGCCTGTTCCAACATCCACGTCCTGAAGCTGCTGCGCGAGGCGGGCGTCAAGGTCGACTCGGTGTCGCGCGGCGAAATCCTGCGTGCGCTGGCTGCGGGCTATGAGGCAGGCGGCGATGAGATCGTCTTCACGGCCGACCTGCTGGACCACGCCACGCTGGCCACCGTCGTCGAGCACCGCATCCCCGTCAACGCCGGTTCCATCGACATGCTGGACCAGCTCGGCCAGGCCTCCCCCGGCCACCCGGTCTGGCTGCGCATCAACCCCGGCTTCGGCCATGGCCACAGCCACAAGACCAACACCGGCGGCGAGCACAGCAAGCATGGCATCTGGCACGAAGACCTGGGCATGGCGCTGGCCGCCATCCGCCGCCATGGGCTCAAGCTGGTCGGCCTGCATATGCACATCGGCTCGGGCGTGGACTATGAGCACCTGGCCCAGGTCGGCCAGGCCATGGTCGGTCTGGTGCGCGAGACCGTGGCGGCCGGCCATGACCTGCACGCCATCTCGGCCGGCGGCGGCCTGTCGATCCCCTACCGCGACGGCGATGCGCGCATCGACGTGGCGCATTACTTCGGCCTCTGGGACGCCGCCCGCCGCGAGGCCGAGGGCCTGGTCGGCCACGCGCTGAAGCTGGAGATCGAACCCGGCCGCTACCTCGTTGCCGAGAGCGCCGTGCTGCTGGCCGAGGTGAGGGCGGTCAAGAACTCCGGCGCCAACCGCTTCGTGCTGGTGGACGCCGGTTTCAACGAGCTGATGCGCCCGGCCATGTATGGGGCCTTCCATGCGATGAGCGTCATCGGCGCCGGCGGCCCCGAGCAGCCGACGGTGGTGGCCGGCCCGCTGTGCGAGTCGGGCGATGTGTTCACGCAAGGCCCGGGCGGCGAGGTGCTGACGCGCGACCTGGCGCCTGCGGCGGTGGGCGACCTGCTCGTCATCCACGACGCCGGCGCCTACGGTGCCTCCATGTCCAGCAACTACAACAGCCGCCCGCTGGCGGCCGAGGCGCTTGTCGACGGCGAAACCAGCCGCCTGATCCGCCGCCGCCAGACGGTGGAAGAACTGCTGGCGCTGGAAGCCTGAAGGAGGTCTGACAATCCGGGCATTGAACGCCCCGGATTGCTCATGCCCATTCCCCGCCCGCCCGTCCAGGGCCGCAAGGTCCGCTTCGCGCTGATCGGCTGCGGCCGCATCGCCCAGAACCACATCGAGGCCGTCAAGCAGCATGCCGAGCGTGCCGAGTTGGTGGCGGTCTGCGATGTCGACCCCGCCACCCTGGCTGCCGCCGTGGCCAAGACGGGCGCGCGCGGTTTCGCGTCGCAGGGCGAGCTGCTGGCTGCGCAGCACGAGATCGGCGCCGACTGCGTCGTGCTGACCACCCCGAGCGGCCTGCATCCGCGCCAAGCCATCGAGGCGGCCCAGGCCGGCCTGCACGTGATGACCGAGAAGCCCATGGCCACGCGCTGGCAGGACGGCCTGGCCATGGTCAAGGCCTGCGACGACGCCGGCGTGCGCCTCTTCGTCGTCAAGCAGAACCGCCGCAACCCGACGCTGCAGCTGCTCAAGCGCGCCGTCGCCGAAGGCCGCTTCGGGCGCCTGTACAACGTTGCCGTCAATGTCTTCTGGACCCGGCCCCAGGCCTATTACGACAGCGCCGAGTGGCGCGGCACCTGGGAGTTCGATGGCGGCGCCTTCATGAACCAGGCCAGCCACTACATCGACCTGCTGGACTGGATCTGCGGCCCGGTCGAGAGCGTGATGGCCTACACCGGCACGCTGGCCCGCAACATCGAAGTCGAGGACAGCGGCGTGGCGGCGCTGAAGTGGCGCAATGGCGCCATGGGCACCGTCAACGTCAGCATGCTGACCTATCCGAGGAACCTCGAGGGCTCGATCACCCTGCTCGGCGAGAAGGGTTCGGTGCGCGTCGGCGGCCTCGCGGTCAACGAGATCCAGCATTGGGAATTCGACGCGCCGCACGAGATGGACGCGTTGACGAAAGACGCCAGCTACCAGACCACGTCCGTCTACGGCTTCGGCCACCCGCTGTACTACGACAACGTCATCCAGACGCTGCGTGGCGAGGCCCATGCCGAGACCGACGGCCGCGAGGGCCTGAAGTCCCTGGAGCTGCTGATTGCCCTCTACATGAGCGCCCGCGATGGCCGCCGCGTCAACCTGCCGCTGAGCTACTGATGGCCACCACCGTCCACCCCTCGGCAATCGTCGATGCCGGCGCCCAGCTCGGCGAGGACTGCCGCGTCTGGCACTTCGTGCACATCAGCGCCGGCGCGCGCATCGGCGCGAGGTGCTCCTTCGGCCAGAACGTCTACGTCGGCAACGACGTGGCCATCGGCAACAACGTCAAGATCCAGAACAATGTGTCGGTCTACGACGCGGTCACGCTGGAGGACGACGTCTTCTGCGGCCCCAGCATGGTGTTCACCAATGTCTACAACCCGCGTTCGGCGGTCACGCGCAAGGACGAATACCGCCGCACGCTCGTGAAGCAGGGCGCGACGCTGGGCGCCAACAGCACCATCGTCTGCGGCACCACCGTTGGCCGCCACGCCTTCATCGGCGCCGGCGCCGTCATCAACCGTGACGTGCCCGATTTCGCGCTGATGGTGGGCGTGCCCGCCAGGCAGATCGGCTGGATGAGCCGCTACGGCGAAAGGCTGGAACTGCCCGTCGCGAGCGAGCAGCCCATCGAGGCCGTCTGCCCCCACACCGGCGACCGCTACCGCCTCAGCCGTCACCAACTCGAGTTGATCTGAATGGACTTCATCGACCTCAAGAGCCAGTACGCGGCTCTGCGCGACAACATCAATGCCCGCATCCAGAAGGTGCTGGACCATGGCCAGTACATCCTCGGCCCCGAGGTCAAGGAGATGGAGGCTGCACTCGTCGCCTACACCGGTGCCAGGCATTGCATCAGCGTGGCCAGCGGCACCGAGGCGCTGTTGATCTGCCTGATGGCCCTGGACCTGCAGCCCGGCGACGAAGTCATCACCAGCCCCTTCACCTTTGCCGCGACGGCCGAGATGATCGTGCTGGCTGGCGGCGTGCCGGTCTTCGTCGACATCGAGGCGGACACGGCCAATATCGACGCGACGCTTATCGAGGCTGCCATCACGGCCAAGACCAAGGCCATCATGCCGGTCAGCCTGTACGGCCAGGTGGCCGACATGGACGCCATCAATGTCATCGCCGCGAAGCATGGCCTCGCCGTCATCGAGGACGCCGCGCAGAGCTTCGGCGCCACGTATTGGGGAGCCCCCACGCCGACGAGTACGTCGGCTGCCCCCCGGGGGGGGGCGCCCGCCTTGGGACGGCCCGGCGGCGGGCCGGGCAAGAAGAGCTGCAACCTCTCCACCTTCGGCTGCACCAGCTTCTTTCCCAGCAAGCCGCTGGGCTGCTATGGCGACGGCGGCGCCATCTTCACCAGCGACGACAAGCTTGCCCAGGCCTGCCGTGAGATCCGCACCCACGGCCAGAGCCAGCGCTATCTGCACACGCGGCTGGGTGTCGGCGGCCGCATGGACACGCTGCAATGCGCCGTCGTGCTGGGCAAGCTGGACCGCTTCGAATGGGAGATCCGCCGCAGGCTTGAGCTCGGCGACGCCTACCGGCGCAAGTTGCAGGCGGCCGTCCCGGGCCTGCAACTGCTGGCGGTCAGGGGTGACCGCGATTGCGTGTGGGCGCAGTACACCGTCTTCGTGGACGACCGCGAAGCCCTGCAGGCCAGGCTGAAGGGCGCCGGCGTCCCGACCGCGGTGCACTACCCCCGGCCGCTGCATCACCAGCCCGCCTATGCCAAATACGCCAAGGCCGAAGACTGCCCGCACAGCATCGCCGCGGCGCAGCGCGTCATGAGCTTGCCCATGAGCGCAGACCTGACCGAGGCGCAGCAGGACGAGATCGTCAGCGCCTTGGCTGCTGCCATCGCTTGATGTAGTTAGACCAAAGTCCGGTCATCATCCGGACATGAAACTCGTTCCGATTCAGCAGGTTGCCGGCCATATCAAGGCCGGGGCGCCGCTGCCCTTCGGCGTCCGTGATGCCGAAGGGAAGTTGCTGCTGGCCAAGGGCCAGCCGGTGCCCAACGAGCAGATGCGCGAGGCGCTGCTGAACCGCGGCGTCTTCGTCGACATGGAAGAGTTGCGCGATCCGTCCAAGCGCGGCCATGACGACGGCACGGGCGGCGAGGACTTCTTTGCCCGCTGGGAGACGCTGCAGACGCGGCTGTCCGTGCTGCTGCGCGCGCCACAGGAGACACTCTTCCTGCCGCGAGTCAAGGAATGCGCCGCCCAGCTCATAGGCTGGGCCGAGCGCTTCCCGGACCAACTGCTCTTCGTCGTGATTCAGCATGATCACAGTCGTCACGAGGTGTACGGTCTGGCCCATCTGCTGCACACGGCGGCGGTTGCCGCACTGTTGGCGAGGCGCCTGGCCTGGACGCCCGAGCGCCAGAAGAGTCTGGTCGGCGCCGCATTGACGATGAACCTGTCCATCATCGACCTGCAGGGCCGGCTGGCCTCGCGGGGCGGCAAGCTGGCGCCGCCCCAGCGCGCCGCCATCGATCGCCACCCCGACGAGGCCGTCGCCTGGCTGCGCAATGCCGGCCTGGACGATGCCGAATGGCTGGCCGCGGTGGCCCAGCACCACGAGCAACCCGGTGGCGGCGGCTATCCGCAGGGCCTGGCCGAGCCGGACGAGACGGCGCAACTGCTGCGTCTCGTCGACATCTTCCTGGCCAAGCTCGCCAGCCGGGGAGGGCGGGCCGGGCTGCCGGCGCCGCAGGCGGCCAAATCGCTTTACACCGGCAGCAACGGCCACCCCTTTGCGGCGCTGCTGGTCAAGGAAGTCGGCATGTTCCCGCCCGGCACCCTGGTCAAGCTGGCCAGCGGCGAGGTCGCCGTGGCGGTGCGCCGCGGTACATCGGGCAACACTCCCATCGTCAGCGCCGTGATGAATCGTCATGGGGATGCTCTAGGCTCTCCCGTCAGGCGCGACACGGCGATGCCGGAGCATGCGATCACGGGTCTGGCGACGGCGCAGGCCCTGCGCGTCAAGCTCAGTCCCCACCAGCTCTACGACCGCCGCTACGAAGCCTGAGCGCCTCTGCGAGGCGCCTGTCATAGGCTGGATCAATGACGGCGATTTGATAAATGTTTTCTACTGAAAACGTGTTGCCGATATAGTTATGCCTATCCCATCAACCCAGCCCCCACTGGAGCTTTTCTCAAATGTCCCTGATCAACACCCAAGTCCAGCCCTTCAAGACCGAAGCCTTCCACAACGGCAAGTTCATCACCGTTAGCGACGAATCCCTGAAGGGCAAGTGGTCCGTGCTGATCTTCATGCCGGCCGCCTTCACCTTCAACTGCCCGACCGAAGTCGAAGACGCGGCCGACAGCTACGCCGAGTTCCAGAAGATGGGCGCCGAGGTCTACATCGTCACGACCGACACGCACTTCTCGCACAAGGTCTGGCACGAGACCTCGCCGGCCGTCGGCAAGGCCAAGTTCCCGCTGGTGGGCGACCCGACCCACACGCTGACCAATGCCTTCGGCGTGCACATCCCCGAAGAAGGCCTGGCGCTGCGCGGCACCTTCGTCATCAACCCGGACGGCGTCATCAAGACCGCCGAGATCCACTCCAACGAGATCGCCCGTGACGTGTCGGAAACGCTGCGCAAGCTGAAGGCCGCCCAGTACACCGCCGCCCATCCTGGCCAGGTCTGCCCGGCCAAGTGGAAGGAAGGCGCTGCCACGATCGCCCCGTCCCTGGACCTGGTCGGCAAAATCTGATGACCTTGCGGGTTGGACCTTGCTGCGTAGCGGCAAGCTCCGACCCCAACTGATCCAGATGACTAGCTTGGGGAGCCCGGGAGGGCTCCTTCCCTCCGCAGAGCCTCACAGGTTCTGCTGAAAGGGCCTCCAACGCGGGGACCCTTTCAGCAGTGGCCCGCCTCGCCACGCCTCACTGAAAGGATGACCCCACCATGTTGGACGCCGCACTGAAGACCCAGCTCCAGGGCTACCTGGACCACGTCAAGCTCCCCTTCGAAATCATTGCCACGCTGGACAACTCCAAGTCCAGCGACGAGATGCGCGAACTGCTCGAAGAGATCGCCGGCATGAACGACAAGATCTCGTTCCGCGCCGATGGTGTCGACACCCGCACCCCGTCCTTCCTGCTGCGCCGCACCGGCACCGAGCAATCGCTGCGCTTCGCCGCCATCCCGCTCGGCCATGAGTTCACGTCCCTCGTGCTGGCACTGCTGTGGACCGGCGGCCATCCGCCCAAGGTCGAGCAGGCGCAGATCGACGCCGTCAAGGCGCTGGACAGGGATCTCGACTTCGAGATCTACATGAGCCTGACCTGCCACAACTGCCCCGACGTCGTGCAGGCGCTGGCGCTGATGTCCATCGTCAATCCGCGCATCCGCACCACCGTCATCGACGGCGGCCTGTTCCAGAGCGAGGTCGAGGCGCGCGAGATCATGGCCGTGCCCAGCGTCTATCTCAACGGCGAGCACTTCGTCTCCGGCCGCGTGAGCCTGGAGGAGATCGTCGCCAAGCTCGACACCGGCGCTGCCGCGCGTGACGCGAAGAAGCTGGATTCAGAAGAGCCCTACGACATGCTCATCATCGGCGGCGGCCCTGCCGGCGCTGCGGCGGCCGTCTACGCGGCCCGCAAGGGCATCCGCACCGGCGTGGCGGCCGAGCGCTTCGGCGGCCAGGTCAACGACACGCTGGGCATCGAGAACTACATCTCGGTCTCCGTCACCGACGGCCCCAAGTTCGCCGCCGCGCTGGAAGGCCACGTCAAGGACTACCAGGTCGACATCCACAACCTGCAGCGCGCCGAGAAACTGACGCCGGCCGCTCAGCCCGGCGGTTTCGTCGAGGTGGAACTGGCCAACGGCGCCAAGCTCAAGGGCAAGACCGTCATCCTGTCCACCGGCGCGCGCTGGCGCAACGTCGGCGTGCCCGGCGAAGCCGAGTACAAGAACAAAGGCGTGGCCTACTGCCCGCACTGCGACGGCCCGCTGTTCAAGGGCAAGCCGGTGGCCGTCATCGGTGGCGGCAACTCGGGCGTCGAGGCGGCCATCGACCTGGCCGGCATCGTCAAGCACGTGACGCTGGTCGAGTTCGGTGCCGAGTTGCGCGCCGACGCGGTGCTGGTCAAGAAGCTGCAGAGCCTGCCCAACGTCACCATCATCGTCAACGCGCAGACGACCGAGTTCACCGGCACCAACGGCAAGCTCGACGGCCTGAACTACACGGACCGCATCAGTGGCGAAGGCAAGCGTGTCGAGGTGGAAGGTTGCTTCGTGCAGATCGGCCTGGTGCCCAACACCGAATGGCTGCGCGGCACGCTGGAGCTCAGCAAGCACGGCGAGATCATCGTGGACGCCAAGGGCGCCACTTCGCTGCCCGGCGTGTTCGCCGCCGGCGACGTGACGACCGTGCCCTTCAAGCAGATCATCATCGCCGCCGGTGATGGTGCAAAGGCGGCCTTGGGCGCCTTCGACTTCCTGATGCGGAGCTAGGCCGGCTTGACGGTCAGGACGCGGCGGGTCTGCCACAGACCCTCCGCGCTGTAGACCGCCAACGCAGCCCAGATGCATCCGAAGGCGATCAGCCGCGTCCCGTCCATCGGCTCCTTGAACAGGAAGACGCCGAGCAGGAACTGCAGCGACGGCGACACGTACTGCACGATGCCCAGCGTGGCCAGTGGCAGGCGCCGCGCGCCGGCCGCGAACAGCAGCAGGCTGCCGGCCGTGACCGGCCCGGTGCCGATCAGCCAGGCCCAGTCCACCGCCGTCTGGCCGGCCATGCTGCCGTCCTGCGACCACCAGATCAACCCAACCGCCGCCAGTGGCGCGAGGATCAGCGTTTCCAGCGTCAGCCCCTCGATGGCGCCCAGGGCCGCCGTCTTGCGCATCAGGCCATAGAGGCCGAAGCTGACCGCCAGCACCAGGGCCACCCAGGGCAGCTTGCCGCCGGCCACCGTCAGCCACAGCACGCCGAAGGCCGCCAGGCCCACGGCCAGCCACTGGATGGGCCGCGGCCGCTCGTGCAGCACCGCAAAGCCCAGCGCCACATTGACCAGCGGGTTGATGAAGTAGCCCAGGCTGGCGTCGATGACATGGCCGTTGCCCACGGCCCAGACATAGGTCAGCCAGTTGATGGCGATCAGCGTGGCCGACAGTGCAAAGCGCCGCCAGGTCGCCGCGCTGACCTGCTTCAGCCAGGAGAGATTGCGCGTCACCAGCAGCACGACGGCCACGAAGGCCAGTGACCACAGCGTGCGGTGGGCGACGATCTGCAGCGCGGGGATGGCAGCGATCTGGCGGAAATAGAGCGGGAACAACCCCCAGCTCAGATAGGCGCCGAGGGCGAAGAGGACACCGGAATTCATCGGCCGCATTCTGTCCGTGCGGGTAAGCCCGGGGATATTTGAGGGATACGAGGTCGTCGAATTCGATGGACGTCGTTCGTCGTGCATCCATGGCCCTTGTCGAATTCACTCCCCAGTTGAGGCGCTTCGTCGATGCGCCGTCCTGCCAGTGCGAGGCATCCACGCTGGGCGAAGCCCTGCATGCCGCCTTTGCCGAGCAGCCGCGGCTGCGGGGCTACATCCTCGACGAGCAGGGCCATCTGCGCGTCAACGTGGTCGTCTTCATCGACGGCAAACGGGCGCGCGACCTGCGCGGCCTGAGCGACCCGCTGCGGTCGGACAGTCGCATCCATGTCCTGCAAGCTTTATCCGGAGGTTGAACCATGACTGACCGCGCCTGGGCCGCGACCCGCAAAGGCCTTTTCGAGTTGCGCCGCCGTGCGGGCGCCTGGCATATCGAGAACCTCAGCTTCGTGGCCGACCCGGTCACCATGCTGTTGCCGCCCGACGCCTCGGGCTTCATGCTGGCCGGCCTCAACCTGGGCCACTTCGGAGCCAAGCTGCAGGCCAGCGACGACGCCGGCAAGACCTGGCGCGAGGTGGCGGCGCCGAGTTTCCCGACCCAACCGGAGGGCTCGGAAGGTCCGGCCTGGAAGCTGGAGCAGGTGTTCTCGCTGGAGCGCTCAGGGGACGCCATCTGGTGCGGCAGCATCCCCGGCGGCCTCTTCGTCAGCCGCGACCGCGGCGAGAGCTGGCAGCTCAGCGAGGCGCTGTGGCAGGACCCGCGCCGCCTGCAGTGGATGGGCGGCGGCAATCCGGCGCCGGCCCTGCATTCCATCTGCCCCCATCCTTCAAACGCCGACGAACTGCTGGTCGGCGTCTCCTGCGGCGGCGCCTGGCGCACCACCGATGGCGGCGACAGCTGGGGCCTGCGCGCCAAGGGCATGCGGGCCGACTTCATGCCCCCCGAACTGGCCGGCGACGAGAACTCGCAGGACCCGCACCTGATCGCCCGCTGCCGCGCCGAGCCCGATGTGCTCTGGTGCCAGCACCACTGCGGCATCTTTCGCAGCAGCGACAACGGCGCGACCTGGGAAGAGCTGCAGGCCCAGCCATCGAGCTTCGGGTTTGCTGTCGCCGCGCACCCGGCCGACCCGCAGACCGCCTGGTTCGTGCCGGCCGTCAAGGACGAGCGTCGTATCCCCGTCGACGGCGCCTTGTGCGTGACCCGTACCCGCGATGGCGGCAAGAGCTTCGACGTGCTCCGCACCGGCCTGCCGCAGCAGCACTGCTACGACCTGATCTTCCGCCACGGCCTGGCGGTGGACGACGCCGGCGAGCAGCTGATGATGGGCTCGACCACCGGCGGCCTGTGGGCCAGCGGCGATGCCGGCGACAGCTGGCAGGCCGTGTCGGCCCACCTGCCGCCGGTCTACGCGGTCAAGTTCGGCTGAAATGTTGACCCCTCGTCCGTTCTCGCCCCGCTGAACGCGGGCGAGCCCAGCCGGTCCCCCGAGGGGACGCAGATGCTTGCGGCATCGAGCCGCAAGCGTCGCCAGGCGGGCCGGCTCGGGAGCGGCCCAGCGCTCGGCCCGAAATACGCACCCCGACGTCAAGCCCGACTGAGCCTCTTCTTGATGGCGGCCAGTTCGGCCGCATCCAGCGTGGGTTCGGGATAGCTCATCTTCAGCGCCTTCAGCGTGTCGCCTATGACCTGCGAGACGATGAGACGCGCATTGCGCTTGTCGTCCGCCGGCACCACATGCCAGGGCGCCTCTTCGCTGCTCGTGGCGCCCAGCATGTCGCCATAGGCCTGCATGTATTTGGGCCACAGCTCGCGCTCGGCCATGTCGTCTGACGTGAACTTCCAGTTCTTGGCCGGGTCGTCCAGCCGCGCGAGGAAACGCTGGCGCTGCTCCTCCTTGGACAGGTGCAGGAAGAACTTCAGCACCCGCGTGCCGTTGCGGTGCAGATGCTGTTCGAGGTTGTTGATGGAGGCATAGCGCTCCGGCCAGATCGCCGGCGCGCGCGCCGTGTCCTTGGGCAGCAGTTGCGCCTTCAGGATCTCCGGGTGCACGCGCACGATCAGCACCTCCTCGTARTAGGAGCGGTTGAAGATGCCGATGCGSCCGCGCTCSGGCAGGCATTGCGTCGTGCGCCACAGGAAATCGTGGTCCAGCTCCAGCGCGCTGGGGTGCTTGAAGCTGAACACCTGGCAGCCCTGCGGGTTCACGCCCGACATCACATGCTTGATGACGCCGTCCTTGCCCGCCGCGTCCATGGCCTGGAAGATCAGCAGCAGCGAGTAGCGGTTGTGGGCGTAGAGCAGGTTTTGCAGCTCGCTCAAGCGCTCGACCTGGGCGCCCAGCTGCTGCTCGTAGTCGCGTTTGTCGCTGTACAGCGGGTCCACGCGGGTCGCCCAGTGCTTGAGCTTGATCTTCTGATCGGGCAGGACGCGATAGGCCTCGGTGTCGATCGTCATGGTGGGGTTTCCTGCAAGCTGGCGGGTGCCCAGACTAACGTCCCCCGCCGCGAGTCGGTGTCAGACTTCGCCCCTCCGTCACTCCGCTGTCGTCGACGATGCTGCTGCGCGCCTCCTTCCTCCTGCTGCTGGGCCTGACCGGTTCAGTCGTCCAAGCCGCCGACGAAGACAGCAAGCCGCCGGCCTACGAGCCGCGTGAGCACTACACCAAGTACGAGTACCGCGTGCCGGTGCGCGATGGCAAGAAGCTCTTCACCGCCGTCTATGTCCCCAAGGACCAGAGCCGCCGCTACCCACTGCTGATGGTGCGCACGCCCTATGGCTGCGGCCCCTATGGCGTGGACCGCGATGGCGTCAAGGGCCTGGCGCCCAACGAGGACTTCCTGAAGGCCGGCTACATCTTCGTCTGCCAGGACGTGCGGGGCCGCAACCTGTCCGAGGGCCACTTCATCGAGATGACGCCGCACCAGCCCGCCAAGACGCTGAGGTCGGAATTCGACGAGAGCTCGGACACTCACGACAGCGTGCAATGGCTGCTCGACCATGTGCCTGGCCACAACGGCCGCGTCGGCCTTTGGGGCATTTCCTACCCGGGCTACTATGCCGCGGCCTCGGTCATCGACTCGCATCCGGCCATCAAGGCGGCCTCGCCGCAGGCGCCCATCGGCGACCTCTTCAAGGGCGACGACAGCTACCACGGCGGCGCCTTCATGCTGGCCGCCAACTTCGGCTTCTACACAGGGTTCAAGCCCCAGGATGCCCCGGTGCCGCCGCCCAAGCATTGGCCGCAGTTCGACTGGGGCACGCTGGACGGCTACGACTTCTTCCTGCAGCACGGCAACCTCGACGCGCTGTCGCGCCGCCTGGCCAGGGACGGCGGCCCCAACCCCTACTTCGACGTGCAGCTGGAGCATGACCGCTACGACGAGTTCTGGACCTCGCGCGCCATCCTGCCGCATCTGAAGAACATCCGCGCCGCCATGCTGACGGTGGGCGGGTGGTTCGACGCCGAGGATCTGGCCGGCCCGTTCGCGACCTTCCGCGCCATCGCCAGGCAGAGCCCGGCGACCGACAACCGCCTCGTCATAGGCCCCTGGGTGCATGGCGGCTGGGTCGGCGCGCCGGGCCGCCAACTGGGCCGTGTGCAGTTCCGCCAGGCCACCGCCGAGCAGTTCCAGAAGGACGTGCTGCTGCCCTTCTTCGAGCAGCATCTGCGTGAGGTCGCGCCCAAGGCGCCGATTGCCAAGGCCACCGTCTTCGAGACCGGCACCAATGTCTGGCGCCGCTACGACGCCTGGCCGCCCCAGCAGGCCAAGGCCCGCACCCTCTACTTCGCGGCCGGCGGCAAGCTCAGCTTCACGCCGCCGGCGGCCACGCAGCCCGAGTTCGACAGCTGGGTCAGCGACCCAACGAAGCCGGTGCCCTACGTCGGCTACGCGACGCTCGGCGTGCCGCAGGAATACATGGTCAGCGACCAGCGCTTCGCGGCCACCCGGCCCGACGTGCTGACCTTCAGCAGCGAGGTGCTGGAGGATGACGTCACCGTCGTCGGCCCCATCGTCGCGCGGCTGTTCGCATCGACGTCGGGCAGCGACGCCGACTGGGTCGTCAAGCTCATCGACGTCTACCCCGCCGAACTGGAGGACGAGGCCGCGAAGAAGCGCAAGGCGCGCACCGAGGACGTCGAGCCGCCGGAAAGCCCCCTCGGCGGCTACCAGCAACTCGTGCGCGGCGACCCATTGCGCGGCCGCTTCCGCAAGAGCTTCGAGGCCCCCGAGGCCATGGTGCCGGACCGGGTCGAGGAGCTGCGCGTCGAGCTGCAGGACATCAACCACAGCTTCCGCCGCGGCCACCGCATCATGGTGCAGCTGCAGAGCAGCTGGTTCCCGCTCATCGACCGCAATCCGCAGACCTTCGTGCCCATCCGCAGCGCCCGGCCCGAGGATTTCCGGGCCGCGACGCAGAAGCTCTACCGCTGGCAGGGCCAGGCTTCGGGGCTGGAACTCAAGGTGCTGGAAGCGCGTTGATGCCGCGGCGCGGGACTATTCTCGGCCGCTGGCGGTCACCGCCCAAGGCCGAGATGTTCCGACGACTGCTGCTTGCGCTGATGCTGTCTGCCCCGCTGCTGGCGCAGGCCGCCTGCACGCGGCCGCTGCGCGTGCCCTTCGAGGACTGGCGACCCTATTCCTTCATGGCCGATGGTCAGCACACCGGCCTGGAGACCGAGCTGCTGGCCGCCGTCGCCAAGGAGGCAGGCTGCCGCATCAGCTATGTGCGTGAGGTGCCCCGCAACCGCCGCCTGCCGATGCTGGTGGCCGGCGAGCTGGACCTGCTGATTGCCGCGACGCCCAGGCCGGGCGACGCCGCCTGGTACACGCGGCCCTACCGCGAGGAAGTCTTTGGCGCCTTCATGCGTGCCGACGAAGCGCGCATGGACGCGCGCTCGCTGGAGGAGTTGTTGCGCGCCAGGCTGCGCCTGGTCACGCATCGCGGCCCGGCCAGCGTGCCCATCATCAACGACTTCAAGGCGCGCGGCCTGCTGACCCTGTTCGAGGAATACGCCAAGGGCGTGCAGCTGATGCAGGCCGGCCATGGCGATGTGCTGCTCGGCGACAGCGTCGCCATCGCCTTTGCCGCACGCGCGGCCGACGTGCCCCTCATCGAGTTGCCCATGCACGTGCTGCGCGACGCCGTCACCTACAAGCTCAGCCGCAAGTCCCTGACCGAGGCCGATCTGCGCGCCTTCAACAAAGCCATCCAGCGGCTGGAGGCGCGCGGCGAGCTGCAGCGCATCCGCAGCCGCTGGCTGGGTGAGCCCCGGCGCTAGCCCTTGGGCTTGAGCCGGCGTGCGAAGGCACCCGTCACCCGCCGGACCAGCCAGCGCGGCGTGCTGCGTCCGGCCAGCGTCGCCGCCAGGTTCAGCACGCCGGGCACGCGGATGACCTCGCCCGCCATGCAGGCCTCGAAGCCCTCGTTGGCCACCGCCTCGGCCGTGCCGATGACGAAGCCGGGCAGGGCGCCGAGCTCGCTGCTGCCGGCCTGGGCCTGGTCCAGCATCGACGTGGCCGTGATGCCGGGGCAGAGCGCCGTGATGGTCACGCCGGTGCCCTGCAGCTCCTCGGACAGCGACTCGGTCAGCGACAGCACATAGGCCTTGGTCGCTGCATAGGTCGCCAGCATCGGGATGGGCTGGAAGGCCGCAATGGACGCGACATTCAGCACCCGGCCCGCGCCCCGCGCGCGCATGGGCGGCAGGAAGTGGGCGAGCATCTCGCTCAAGGAGGTCACGTTCAGGTCGATCAGCTCGCGGTGGCGGCTGGCGCGCATGGCCGTGAACTCGCCATGCTCGAGCACGCCGGCGTTGTTGACGAGCACGTCGATGCGCCGGCGCGAGCGCTTCATGGCAGCGGCCAGGCGTTCGGCGGCACCGGCCTGGCTGAGGTCGGCCGGTACGGCCCAGGCCTTGATGCCGTGCTCCGCCGCCAAGGTTTTCGCCAGGGCCTTGAGCTTGTCCTCGCTGCGCGCCACCAGCACGAGGTCGTGGCCGGCGCGCGCGAAGCGATGCGCCAACGCCTCGCCGATGCCCGAGGACGCGCCGGTGATGAGGGCGATGTCAGCCATGCTGGGGGACGACCAGGATCTTGCCGTCGCGCTCGCCGGTTGCTGCCGCGGCGATGGCCTCCTTGATCTGCTCGACCGGGTAAGTCGCGTGAATGCGCGCCTTCAACTGGCCGGTGGCGATGAGCTTGGTCAGCTCGCCGTACAGCGCCATCTGCGCTTCGCGCGAGGCCACTTTGAACCACTTGGCCAGCCAGAAGCCGCGCAAGGTCAGGTCGTTGAAGACGAAGGACTGCGGTGACACGACGCAGGGCTCGCCGCTCATCAGCCCGTAGTTGACGACGGTGCCGCCCTCGGCAATGCACATGGCCAGCCGGTTGGTCGCCTTGCCGCCGACGGCGTCGATGCCGAGGCGAATCGGCGCGCCCGACACGGCGTCCTTCACGCGCTTGCTGAGGTCGTCGCCGTCCACCAGCACGACGTCGCCACCATCGGCCTTCACGGCCGCCGCCGCGCCCTCGCGCCGCACGATGTTGACGGTGCGCAGGCCGCGCAGCTTGGCGAGCTGGGTCAGATAGCCGCCGACGCCGGAGTTGGCGACGTTCTGGATGACCCAGTCGCCTGGTTGCAGCGTGACGAACTCCGACAGCATCAGCGAGGCCGTGGCCGGGTTGACCGTCAGCATGGACAGCTGCTGTGCGTCGGCCCCTGGCGGCAGCGGCACGAGGCGCTTGGCGTCGGCGACGAGGTGGCTGGCCCAGGTGCCGCTGCCGGCGGGCAGCAGCACGGTCTGGCCTTCCTTCAAGTGACTCACGCCCTCGCCGACGGCCACGACGCGGCCCACGCCCTCGCTGCCGCCCACGGCCGGCAGCGGCGGCAGGATGCCGTAGCCCCCGGTCAGCATCAGTACGTCGGAAGGGTTGATCGGCGCGGCCAGTACGGCCACGACCGCCTGGCCCGCCGTCGGCGCGGGCACGTCGAACGGCACCGCGCCGATGACGTCCTGCGGCACCGGGCCGCGTTGTTCGTAAAGCGACTTGATGCCCTGGATCGTCATGCCGGTCTCCTGTTTTGAATGGAACGGTCGATTCTGATCCCAACCGGATTTGCGCGCTGTCGCGGACGCAACCCCGTGGCTCGGCGGTTAGCCCTGGCCAGGCTCACCCTTATGCTGCGCGCCTCGAACAAGACAACAGGGCAGGGAGAGGGGTATGACCTTCCAGCAAAGGAAGGCCGCAGGCATTGCCGTGGCCGTGGTGACGGCATTGATGACGGCCTGCGGTGGTGGTGGCGGCGGGGGATCGCCAGCGCCAGCACCGGTTCCCGCTCCGGCGCCTGCACCGGCTCCCGCCCCAGCACCTGTGCCGACGGGCATGGTGCCGGCCCCGAGTGCTCTCGGTGCCGTGCTGCAGGAGCAGGCCGCCGTGCTGAGGCCCATGGAGGACGGCGCCCGCTGGCACTATCGCTATCGGGCCTTCCTCGGCAAGGGGCTGGAACTGATGGAAGTGGGGCAAAGAAAGGCCAGCGACGGCGGGCTGGTCGAGGTGATGTCGCAGGAGTTGCCCACGCGGCCGTTGACCGCCGCCGTGAGCGTCAATGCCCAGGGCCATGTCCGCGCCAGCGGCAGCTATCGGCTGACGCCCGCCGCGACGCCCGTCGCCTACGACAGCTTCGAGCTGCGCTCGCCGGTGCGGGTGAACGAGCAGATCGTCGTGCTGGACCAGCGCATCGAGCAGAGCGGCCGCGATGTCGATGGCGACGGCAAGATCGACCCGGCCGATGTGGCCATCTGGCGCACCGTCGTCGGCAATGAGCCGGTCACCCTGACCTGGCTCGCCGAGCCCATGACGGCGGTGCGCGTGGACACGACCACGGTGGTGCGCTTCCAGCCCAGCGGTGGCGGCGCGGCGCAGTCCACGACGACCCAGGTCAGCACCTGGTATGCGCCGCAGGTGGGTATCGTCCGCGAGGCGACGGCTGGCAGCTGCTGCAGCTTCTTGCTGGACAACGATCGCACCTTGGTGGGCTATGCCCACGGCGATGCGGGCATTGGCTACACGCCGATGTTCTTCGCAGAAGACTGGCCAGTGCCCAGCGCGGACTTCGCGGCCACGCTGAAGCTTCCCGCCGGCCTGCTGCTGGCCGAGCCGCGCGGGCTGCGCCTGGTGGACCCCTACGGCCGCCCCATGGCCTTCCATGCCTTCCCCGATGTCAGCCTGCTGGGCCAGACGGGCGGGACCACCTGGGCCATGCGCCGCGTGACCGTCGTCACCGATGGCGTGCGCTACGACCTGCACCGGCTGGCCGCGGACGGCAAGCCCGAGGCCGCGCCCTACAGCAGCTTCGATCCCCTGCAACTCGCTCCGCGCAGCGAGGATAAGCAGACGCCCCGCTTCGCGTGGGCTGAGGGCAGCGGCGTCCTGTGGGCCTATTGGTTTGCCAGCCGCGACGTGAGCGGCACGGGCGTCGGCCAGCGTGTCGCCGTCGTGCGTCGCCACGATGGTCAGGAGTTGGTTGGTGGTGAGATCTGGATTCCGCTGGGCAGCCGAGGCTATGCGGACACGCTGCAGGCGGTGGCGCAGCCTGACGGTCTGCTGCTGAGTTGGCGGGATGGTGTGGACCAGCATGTCGCGCGCGTGGCGCCCGATGGCCGCGTGTCGGCGGCGCCGGTGGTGGATGCCACGACCTTCATGGACGGCTTCACGCTGTTCGATGACGGGACGGGGCCGCACGCCCTTTGGTGGGGCTATACGACGGCGTGCTCCTGCAACCGCACGCATGGGGTGCGCCTGGACAGCAACGGCGCAATGCTCGGGGTGGCATATGACGTGACTTCGCTGCTCAATGCGTCGCTACCCGGCCTCATGGACAGGAGCGGCGGACTGAACGCGCAGCGAATGACCGGCTACAAGGGCAACTGGGTCTATGCGGAGCCGGTGCACGGCGTGGTGTACTTCGATGAGCAGCTCCAGCGCTACCACCTGGACGTTCGCCTGATGAAGGTCGGGAGCGGCTCACCGACCTCTGACATGAAGGCCACCGCGCGCATGCGCATCCCCGACCTGCGTCCGATGACGGCCGCCATCGTCTTTGACAAGCATTCACTGATCCTGACGACCACCGACGGCCTGATGATCCCCGTCGTCATCTGGCACCGCTAGACGGCCAGTCGGGGCCAGGCGCGGCTTCGAGCACCAGCGCCGTGCCGGTGACCGGGTGAATCAACCTGAGCTCGCGCGCATGCAGCCACAACCGCTGCAAGCCGAGGAGGGTTGCGACGGCCCGGTTCAGCGGCCCCTTGCCGTGGGTCGCGTCACCCAGGATGGGGTGGGCGATGTGCTTCAGGTGGCGGCGGATCTGGTGGCGGCGGCCTTGCAGCGGTTCGGCTTCGAGCAGAGCGACGCGAGTCGTCGCGAAGCGCGGGTCGGTGACGAGCGGCCATTCAAGGCGCTGCAGCAGCCGCCAGCGGGTCCGTGCTTCCAGCATGGGCTGCCCCGCCGACGGCAGCTCGGGATCTCGGGCCAGCGGGTGATCGATGAGACCTTCATCGTCGCCCGGCCAGCCGCGCACGAGAGCCAGATAGCGCTTGTCCATCCGCCCTTGCTCGAACATCGCGCCCAGCAGCGACGCGATCTCGGCCGACAGCGCGAACAGCAGCACGCCCGAGGTGCCGCGGTCCAGTCTATGCACCGGCCAGACCGTGCGGCCGAGCTGGTCGCGCAGCAATTGCAGCGCGGCCTCGTCCTCGCCCGCAGCGAGCTGGGTGCGGTGCACGAGCAGGCCCGCCGGCTTGTCGATGGCGACGAGGTGCTCGTCCTGATAAAGCAGGGTCAGAGTCAATTTTTCAGGTCACCATCGACGTAGAGCCACTCGCCGTTCTCGCGCACGAAGCGGCTGACCTCGTGCAGGCGATGCGCGCGGCCGCCGAGCTTGCTGCGCGCCACGAACTCGACCGTGCCATGGTCGGCGTCCTGCATGGCGGCGCGCTTCACGTCGAGGCCCAGCCACTTCAGCCCAGGCTCGGGCGGCTCCAGTTCGGTGGGGCGGGTGCTGGCATGCCAACTGGCGAGCAGATAGTCGCGCAGGTCCAGCACAAAGGCCGAGTAGCGCGAGCGCATCAGCGCCTCGGGCGTGGCGGCGGTCAGGCCACTGCTTGCCGCAAAGGCTTGATGCAAGGGGCCACAGCAGGTGGCGTAGGTGGCAGAGCGACCGCAGGGGCAGGGCATGTCCATGCCCGGCACTCTAGCGCTTGGCTCCTCCCGAGTGGCCGTCCGGAAAGGCCTCGATCAGTCCCGCCAGCGGCAGCGGCCGCCCCAGCAGCCAGCCCTGGCCGAAGCCGCAGCCGCATGCGCTCAGCACTTCAAGCTGTTCCGCACTCTCGATGCCTTCGGCGATGACCTCCAGCTGCAGATGCCGGCCGAGGTCGACGATGGTCTGGGCGATGGCGCGGTCGCGGTCGCCAGTGGGCAGGTCGCGCACGAAGCTGCGGTCGATCTTCAACGAGCTGATGGGCAGGCTTTTCAGCATGGCCAGCGACGAGTGGCCCATGCCGAAGTCGTCCAGCGAGATCTCGAAACCGATGTCGCGCAGCTGATGCATGACGCGTTTCACCTGCTCGGGCTGGCGCATCAGCATGCCTTCGGTCAGCTCCAGCACGACTTGCGAGGGCGGCACCTCGAGTCCGGCCGACATGGCCCTGAGCATCTCGGGCAGGGCGTTGCTGGTGAATTCGGACGCCGCCATGTTGACGTGGATCTTGAGCTTCTCCAGCACGCCCCCTTTCAGCGAGGCGAGGTCGCGCAGCGTCTGGCCCAGCACCCAGCGGCCGATGTCGACGATGAGGTCGCTCTGCTCGGCGATGGGGATGAAGACATCGGGTGGCACCGTCGTGCCGTCGGGCTTGTGCCAGCGCAGCAGCGCCTCCACGCCATGCAGCGCACCCGAGGCGATGTCGACGATGGGCTGGTAGACCAGGCGCAGCTGTTCCGTCTGCAGCGCCTCGTGCAGCTCGGTCTCGATGGCCAGGCGCTGGGCCAGCTTGGCGCGCTGCTGGGCCAGGGTGTCGGGGCTGCTGGTCGAGAACACATTGCTGCCGTTGCGGCCGTTCTGCTTGACGCGGTACATGGCCGCATCGGCGCTGCGCAGCAGCTCCGGGCCGCTCTGGCCGTTCTCGGGGAAGCGGCTGACGCCGATGCTGGCCGACACGGTCAGCGCCACGCCCTCATAGCCGAAGGGGCGGTTGGCCGCGGCGAGCACGGCGTCCACCAGGGTCGCCAGCGCCTCCTCGGCGCCGCTGTCGGGCACCAGGATGGCGAACTCGTCGCCGCCCAGGCGGCCGACGCGGGCCGGCGGCGGCGCCAGCTTGCGCAGCCGTTTTGCGAACTCCTGCAACACCGCATTGCCGGCCTCGTGGCCGAAGGCGTCGTTGATGGGCTTGAAGCGGTCCAGGTCGATGAACATCAGCGCAAAGCGGCGGCCCTGGTGATGGCTCAGCGCGCAATGGCGATTCAGCTGGGCGTAGAAATGGGCGCGGTTGTCCAGCTCGGTCATCTCGTCGACCTGGGCCAGGCGGTGGATGACGGCCTCGGTCTCCAGGCGCTGGGCGGTCTGGGCGATCAAGGCGCCGATGGTGGCCGAGACCTTGGGCAGCTGGGCCTCGGGCTGGCGGGCCAGGCTGCTGTAGAACTCCAGCACGCCGGGGCGGTGGCGCTCGCCGTTCTCCGACACATAGGTGACCGGGAAGACATAGCCCGACCACAAACCGCACATCTGGGCGCTGCCGCGGCGCAGGAAGCGCGGGTCGGTGCTCATGTCCTCCACCCATTCGGCCTGGCCGGTGGCCCAGACACGGCCGACCAGGCCCTCGCCCGGCGCCATCTTCAGCGACGCGCTGACCGCGCTGAACTGCTCCAGCCGCGCGTCGGGTTGGTGCCAGAAGTGGCGGCAATGCAGATGGCTGCCGCCGCCTTCCATATTCCAGTAGGCGCCCCATTCCCAGCCGAGATTGCGGCAGATCAGCTGGATGACGTTGCTGATCGCGTCCTCCAGCGTGTGGGTGCCCACCAGGTACTCGGTCAGCGCATAGCCCAGGCGCTCGCGCACGGCGGCGTGGGTGAGGGCTGTCACGTCCTGCAGCAGGCCATGGCGCCAGCGCGGCCGCGCCGGGTCGGGCGGCAGCGGCGTCACGCGCAGCCAGCGCAGGCCGCGCGCCAGGCCCGCGACGCGGATGTCCAGCGGGCGCTGGGGCTGGGCGCCGGTCCAGAGCTGGATCAGTTCGGGCAGGTCGTCCTCGACGACATGACCGAAGCAGGTGGCCAGGCCGCTGGCCGAACGGCTGGGCATCTCGAGGTATTCGGCCGCCGTGGACGACAGATGGGTGACGCCGGTCTGCGGGTCGTACCACCATTGGCCGAAACCGGCGGCCTGCTCCAGATGCTGAGGGCAGGCGGCGGCGGGCGAGGGGAGATGTCGCGGCGGTCCGAACTGGATAGCCGCGGCCGGCATGCTGACTCCCCGATTGCTGGTCATGGGCGGCACAGCGCAAATCGCATGCCAGGGCGATGCCAGATCCGCAATGTGCAGAACCGCACGACTGTGCGGGTGCGCGCGGTTTGATGGCACCTCAAGCGTGCGGTGGCCCGCACACCCGTGGTGCGGCGCGCCTAGAGGACCAGCTCCCAGCTCTCGCTGATGACATCCTGGCCGAAGCTGTTCAGGGCCTCGCTGTGCACCAGCCGGTAGCCCTCGGCCGTGTAGATGGCGCGGGCGGCGCTCAGTGCGCTCTGCGTCCACAGCTCGATGCGCTTGTAGCCCGCCTCGCGCGCGAAGTCGCTGCATTGGCGCACCAGGCGCTTGCCCAGGCCCAGGCCGCGTGCATGCGGCTCCAGCAGCAGCAGGCGCAGCTTGGCGACGCCGGCGCGCGGCTTGCCGGTGGCCCCATCTTGAGTCTCATTGCGCGCCTGCACCAGCATCACGCAGCCCAGCCGCTCGGCGCCACGTGCAGCGATCCAGCAGGCCTCGCGCCCTGGCTGGAAGCGATCGACGTAGTCGGCGCAGATGCGGGCCACGAGGGCCTCGAAGCGGGTATCCAGCCCATATTCGGCGGCGTAGAAGGCGCCATGCCGCTCGACGATCCAGCCCAGGTCGCCGGGCTGGGGCGCGCGCAACTCCACGGGCGTTGTCGCGTCGGGCTCCAGCATGGCCTGGATGCGCGACATCGAGCCCAGCAGCGCCTGGCGTTGCGGCGTGGACAGCGGCGCCAGCATGGCCTCGGCCTTGGCCGTGCCCGCGCGGTCCAGCGGCACGAAGGCGCGCTTGCCGGCGGCGCTGAGCTTGAGCAGGGTCTGGCGGCCGTCGCTGGGGTGGGACTGGCTCGCCAGCAGGCCGCGGTTCTTCAAGCCGCGCAGCAGGCGGCTCATATAGCCGGCATCCAGTTGCAGGCTCTTGCTCAGCGCGGCCGCGCTGACGGGCGCGTGATGAGCCAGCTCCCACATCAGCCGGGCCTCAGGCAGCGTGAACTCGCTGTCGGGCAGCTTGGGCGCCAACACGCCGATGCGGCCCGTGTAGAAGCGGTTGAAGGCGCGGATGTCCAGGGCTTGGGTCGAGGTGCTCATGAGTGCATCATGGTGAATATGATTGCTTTTGGCAAGTATTTTGGCGTGCCATGATGCCGGGCGCCAATCCGGGAGCCTGCATGCTTCGAGCCCTCCGAGTCGCTCTGCTGCCTTTGCTGGCCGGCCTGCCGCTGGCTGTTGCCGCGTCGCCGTCGGCCCCGCAGGGCTGGCGCACGCTGCTGGCGGACTACGACCTCCATCTGCGGGCCACCGACCCGTTGCGCGCCGTGCTGGTGGGCGATACCGCCGCATTGGCGCGCTGGCCGGACGACAGTGCCTCCGCCCTGACCGAGCGCCGGCAGCGGCTGCTGAAGTTGCAGGCCCGCATCGTGGCGCTGGGCAAGTCCAGGCTGACGCCCGAGGACGCATTGAGCCGCGACTTGCTGGCCGAGCGGGTCGACCTCGATCTGCAAGGCCTGGCCTTCGACGAGTCGCGCCTGCCCTATATCGGTGGCGACGGCTTCTACACGGTGCCCAATTACGCGGCCGACGGCGTCGTGCTGCGCGACGAGGCGCAGGCGCGGGCCTGGCTGGCCAAGATCGCCGCCTTCCCGGCCTACTACCGCGCGCAGGCCGACAACCTGAAGCGCGGTGCGGCCAGCGGCTTCGTGCGGCCGCGCCTCATCGCCGAGCGCGCGGCGGCGGCCTTGCGGGCAAGAGCAGATCAACCCGCCGAGGCCCACGCGCTGATGAAGCCGCTGGCCGAGCTGCCGGCCACGCTGGCGCAACCGCTGCGAGCCCAGCTTCAGGCCGAAGGGCTGGCCCTGGTGCAGCGCGCGGTGAAGCCGGCCGAGCGCGAGATGGCCGAGCTGTTCGAGCGCGTGGTGGTGCCGGCGGCCAGCCGGGTCCTGGGCATCACGACCTTGCCCGAGGGCCCGGCCTACTACGCCTATCTGATCCACCGCCAGGCCTCCACGCGCATGTCGCCCGAGGCCATCCATGCGCTGGGGCTGAGCGAGGTGGCTCGCATCGAGGCAGAGATGCGGCAGGTCATGGCCAGCACCGGCTTCAGCGGCAGCCTGGCCGCCTTCTCGGAGCAGCTGCGCGCCGACCCACGCTTTCGCGCCGCCAGCCTGGACGACTACGTGAGCCGCACGCGGGATGTCGCCAAGCGGGTCGATGCGCTGCTGCCAGCCTATTTCCGCCGCCTGCCGCAGCTGAGCTTTGGCGTGCGCGTCGTGGCGCCGGAGATGAAGGAGTCGTCCTCGGGCTACAACCCGGGCAGCCTGACGCAGGGCGTGGCCGGCACGGTGCTGGTCAATGCCGATGCGGTGGAGCACAGCCCCCTCTACAGCCTGACGGCCTGGACGCTGCACGAAGGCGCGCCGGGCCACCACCTGCAGATCGCGCTGGCCCAGGAGCGGGATGACCTGCCGGCTTTCCGGCGCCTGGATGACCTGAATGCCTATGTGGAGGGCTGGGCGCTCTATGCCGAACACCTGGGCGTGGAGATGGGCCTGTACCGCGACGCGTATGAGCATTTCGGGCGCCTGTCCTTCGAGATCTGGCGCGCCTGCCGCCTCGTTGTCGACACCGGCCTGCATGCCAAGGGCTGGACGCGCGAGCAGGCCGTGGCCTACTTGCGCGAGCACACGGCGCTGGGCGCCGGTTTCATCGAGACCGAGGTGGATCGCTACATCGGCTGGCCGGCCCAGGCCCTGGGCTACAAGCTGGGCGAGCTGCGCATCCGCGCGCTGCGCGAGCGGGCCGAGCGCGAGCTGGGTGCTCGCTTCGTGCTGCGCGACTTCCACGACGCCGTGCTGCGCGGCGGGGCCATGCCGCTGGATCTGCTGGAGCGCGAGGTGAATCGCTGGATAGGCGCTAGGCTGGCGGCTGGACGCTGAGATCGGAGATCGTTTTGGGCATCGTCGTGTATTGGCTGGAGAGCGAGGGCGAAGAGGCTGCGCCCGTCTGCCAGTTTTTCAGCAGCAAGGAACTGACCCAGGCCCTGGCCTGGGCCGAGGACAGGCGCCGGGCGGGGCATCGCCACGTCAGCATCTCGACCGAACTGGACGAGAGCGTGGGCAAGCCCGGTGTCTCGGCCGTGGAGGGGGGCAAGACGCCGGACGGCGAAGCCTACGAATGGTCCAAGGCCGGCCGGGCCGGCAAGGTGCGCAAGGGCCGCTGAATCAGAACTTGTAGCCGAAGCCGACCGTCAGCAGGTTGTCGGTCTTCTTGGTGCCGACAGGCACACGACTCGTGTAGCGGCTGGCCAGGCCGGCGTTGAGCGTCCAGGCACCGCTGATCTGCGTGGCGAGGCCGGCGTCGAAGGTGGCGCGGTTGCCGAGGTCGCCGCCGCCGGGGTAGTAGACGAGGCGCTGCTTCAGCGTCGTCGTCTCGCTGACCTTGTGGCTGGACTCTTCGCCGAACAGCACTTGCGCGCCATTGGCCGAGCTGCCGTCCGTCAGGCGGGTGGCGGTGTAGCCGAGACCGCTGAAGATGTCCCAGTTGGTGGCGTCGTCCTTCACCAGGTGATAGCCGAGACCGCCGTTGACGCTGTAGCGGTCGCGCACGCCGCCGGCCTTGTTGGTCTCGGCGTCTGCACCGCCGAAGGCGAACCACTGCGGGCCGAAGTTGAAGTCGTAGCGGCCGCCCAGGCGCAGCAGGTCGGCGGTGGTGGTGTCGACGCCCGCGTTCTTGTTGCGGCCGTAGTTGGCGATGCCGAAGAGGCTGAGCTTGTCTTCGGCCGTGGCGACGCTGGCATCCGCATTGGCGGCCAGCGTGCGGCTGCTGCTGTTGCCGCTGGCCAGGGCGCCGGCGACGCTGAGGCCGCCATGCCACTTGCCGTCGGGCGTGTCCTGAGCCTGGGTGGCCTGAGAAGCGAGGGTGAGGGCGACAACGCCGAGGGCGAGAGTGAGACGTGGCATTCGGAAAGTGAGCCTTACGGGGAAAACCAGAAGTATCGCCAACGCACTCGCGGGAACGCGGTGGTCCCCAGCCGGGTCTGTAAGAGGCGGTTCCCTAAAATGCCGGCATGACCTCTTTCCCTGTCGACGCTGCGGTCGACGCCGCTTCCAGCCCCCTGCTGCGCAATCTCAACCCTGAGCAACTGGCCGCCGTGACCGCGGCACCGGAGCCCGCCCTCATCCTGGCCGGTGCCGGCTCCGGCAAGACCCGTGTGCTGACCACCCGCATCGCCTGGCTGCTGCAGACCGGCCAGGTCAGCCCGGGCGGCATCATGGCCGTGACCTTCACGAACAAGGCCGCCAAGGAGATGCTGACGCGGCTCTCCACCATGCTGCCCTTCAATGTGCGGGGCATGTGGATAGGCACCTTCCACGGCCTGTGCAACCGCTTCCTGCGGGCGCACTGGAAACTGGCCAACCTGCCCCAGGCCTTCCAGATCCTGGACGCCAGCGACACGACGTCGGCCGTCAAGCGCGTCATCAAGGCGATGAAGCTCGATGAAGAGCGCTTCGTCCCCAAGCAGGTGGGCTGGTTCATCGCCGGTTGCAAGGAAGAAGCCCAGCGTCCGGGCGACGTGGAGCAGCGTGACGAGCAGACAAGGAAGCTCGTCGAGATCTACGCCAACTACGAGGACCAATGCCAGCGCGAAGGCGTCGTGGACTTTGCCGAGCTGATGCTGCGCTCCTACGAACTGCTGCGCGACAACGCGGCGGTGCGCGAGCACTACCAGCACCGCTTCCGCCACATCCTCGTCGACGAATTCCAGGACACCAACAAGCTGCAATACGCCTGGCTGAAGATGTTCGCTCCGCCCGGCCTCGATAGCGGCCAGAGCCTCTTGGCCGTGGGTGACGACGACCAGAGCATCTACGCCTTCCGTGGCGCGCGCGTCGGCAATATGGCCGACTTCGAGCGCGAGTACCGCGTCAAGAAGGTCATCAAGCTGGAGCAGAACTACCGCAGCTTTGGCCACATCCTGGATGCCGCCAACGAGCTGATCAGCCGCAACAGCCAGCGCCTGGGCAAGACGCTGCGCACCGATGCCGGCCCGGGCGACCCCATCCGCGTGCAGGAATCGCCCAGCGACTTTGCCGAAGCGCAGTGGGTCATCGAGGAGATCCAGAGCCTGCACCGCGGCGGCATGGACCGCCAGGAGATCGCCATCCTCTACCGCAGCAATGCGCAGTCGCGGGTCATCGAGTCGGCGCTGTTCAACTCGGGCATCCCTTACCGCGTCTACGGCGGCCTGCGCTTCTTCGAGCGCGCCGAGGTCAAGCATGCACTGGCCTACCTCAGGCTGCTGGAGAACGCCAACGACGACACCAGTTTCCTGCGCGTCGTGAACTTCCCGACGCGCGGCATCGGCGCCAAGACGCTGGAGAACCTGCAGGACGCCGCCAAGGCCTCGGGCCGCAGCCTCTACCAGAGCGTGGGCGCCATCACCGGCAAGGGCGGGGCCAACCTGGTTGCCTTCACCAACCTGATCGACTCGACGCGCAACCTCACGCAGGGCATGACGCTGCGCGAGATCATCGAGCAGGTGCTGGAGACCTCGGGCTTGCTGGACTTCTACCGCACCGACAAGGACGGCGCCGAGCGGCTGGAGAACCTGGACGAACTGATCAACGCGGCCGAGGCCTTCGTCATGCAGGAGGGCTTCGGCAAGAACGCCGTGGGCCTGCCCGTGGACGAGGTGGCGCCGAGCGTGCAGTCCACCGGCACGCCGGGCGCGGTGCCCGACGCCGAGACGGGCGAGATCATGTCCCCGCTGGTGGCCTTCCTGACGCATGCCTCGCTGGAGGCTGGTGACAACCAGGCCCAGGCCGGCCAGGACGCCGTGCAGCTGATGACCGTCCACTCGGCCAAGGGCCTGGAGTTCGATGCGGTCTTCATCACGGGCCTGGAGGAGGGCCTGTTCCCGCATGAGAACTCGATGTCCGACCACGATGGCCTCGAGGAAGAGCGCCGCCTGATGTATGTGGCCATCACGCGGGCGCGCCAGAAGCTGTCACTCAGCTTCTGCCAGACGCGCATGCTGCACGGACAGACGCGCTATCACATCAAGAGCCGCTTCTTCGACGAGCTGCCCGAGGAAGCGCTGAAATGGCTGACGCCGCGCAACCAGGGCTTCGGCTCGGGCTTTGCGCGCGAGTACCAGCAGGCCTGGCAGCGCGGCAGCGGCCTCAAGGGCATGGTGGGCGCCGGCAATGTGCCCAATCGTGGAGAGAGGGCGGCCTGGGTCGAGCCGCCCGTGCCGCCCAGCATGAAGCAGAAGGTGTCGGAAGAACATGGCGGCCTGCGCGTGGGCAAGGGCGTCTTCCACAACAAGTTCGGCGAGGGCGTGTTGCTGACGCTGGAAGGTTCGGGCACGGATGCGCGGGCCCAGGTCAACTTCGGTCGCCACGGTACGAAGTGGCTGGCCTTGTCGGTCGCGAAGCTGACGCCGATCGATTGACTGCCCCTCGCCCAGATGCACCCCTGCTGAACGCGGGTGCATCTGGTCGGTCCCCCGAGGGGACGGCGATGCTTGCCGGATTGACCGGCAAACATCGCCCAAGGCGGGCCGGCTAGGGAGTGGCCCGGCGCTCGGCCCGCAACACGAAGGACTATCGCCCGATGATCACCACATGGGCCTGGATGCGCGTGTCCAGAGGACCGGCTCCAAATCTGTCGGCAAAGGCGCGAGCGACGAGGGCCGTCATCTCCGGCAGCCGGCCCGGCGCGCGCGCCTCGATCTCGGTGCGCAGCGGCGTGCCCTGGCAATAGCCCAGGGCGGCCGGGGAGGGGGAGTCGGCGCGGGCCCGCAGCGGCAGCGTGACGATGTCGGCCTCGCGCTCGAAGCCACCGGCTTGCAGATCGGCACGCAGCACGTCGATGTCGTGATAGCCATGCGGCGTGCGGGCCATGAAACGCGGCGGGTCGTCCGGGAAGGCCTGGGCCAAGGCCTCGGTGGCCGTCTTGGCCAGCTCGTTGCTGTCGATGTGGTCCCAGACGTTGAACAGGAAGAAGCCGCCCGGTTTCAGCACGCGGCGGATCTCGGCATAGGCCTCGGCCTTGTCCGGGAAGAACATCGCGCCGAACTGGCAGGCCACGAGTTCGAAGCTCTCGTCCTCGAAGGGCAGGTCCATGGCGTCGGCCAGCCGCCATTCGACGGGGCGCTCGGTGCCCAGCGTGGCGGCCATGTCGATCATCATCGCGTTCAGGTCGCTGGCGATGATGTGCGTCTCGGGCGGCAGTTCGGCCACCAGGCGGCGCGTCAGCACGCCGGTGCCGGCGGCAATCTCCAGCACCTCGGCCGGCCGCAGCGCAGCCGCCCTGGCCGCCAGATCGAGCGCATAGGGCTCGAAGATCAGCGGCACCATATAGCGCTCGTAGAGCTCGGGGATGGAGCCCGTGAAGCCCCGGTCGTTGAGGTTCATGGGCGGATTCTGAGGCGATGCTAGGCTGTTCAGTGCTGTCTTCGCATTTACTTGCAATTCGCCATGACCGAACACCGCCCCTCACACGCCGAGCTGAACGCTTTCCTGCTGGCCGAGTTCCCGCAGAACCGCTGCACGCTGGAGGAGGTGGACGAAGGGGACGGCAGCGTCGTCGTCGCCCATCCGGTGGGTGAGCGCGAGTTGCGCCCCGGCGGCACGGTGTCGGGCCCGGTCATGATGACGCTGGCCGACGTGGCTCTGTACCTCGCCATCCTGGCGCGCATCGGCATCGTGCCGCTGGCGGTGACGACCAACCTGTCCATCAACTTCCTGCGCAAGCCGCGCGCCGACCGGCGTGTCGTTGCGCGCTGCCGGTTGATGAAGCTGGGCAAGACGCTGGCGGTGGGCGAGGTCTACATCTATTCCGAAGGCGAAGACGAGCCGGTGGCGCATGCGACGGGCACTTACGCGATTCCGCGGGAGCGCTGAGACGCCGCTACCTGTGGATTCAGTGCTCAAACCATTCGTCTGCGTTCGTGTTCGGCATTTGCTGCATGAAGCGCAGTCCTATGACGGCTGGCGCGTAAACCAGCGGCCCCCACAGGTCGGCGACTACGGAACCGTGCTGGATGTTCTGAGTGCGCCAAATCTTCCAGACAAGTATGTCGTTGAGAGCTGCCTTCCAGACGGCAGCAGTCTTTGGCTTGCGGACTTCTTTGCTGAAGAGATCGAAGTCGATCACTCGGTCGAGGTCTAGCCCTGCGCTACAGGGGACGACGCCGCCCGCTGGGCGTTGACGTTCAGCACCCACTTGCTGGAGTTGAATCGGCCGTCACGTACCGCTTCTTACCGGCGGTTGCCGGCGCAGTCTTCAACGACCTCCCAAGGCACTGAAGCACCTCACGGCATGCCGCTTGCTCCCTTCCTTTCAAGCGCGCGACTTCCGTACGCCGAAAGGAAATGCGATGCAGGTGCATATCGAGACCGACAACCATGTGGAGGGCAGGGAGAAGCTGATCGAGCATGTCGAGGGCGTGATCCGCGATGCCGTGGATCACTACAAGGTCCAGGTGACGCATGTGGAAGCGCATCTGGGCGACATGAACAGCGGCGAGAAATCGGGCCCCGACGACATGCGCTGCCTGTTGGAGGCGCGTGTGGTGGGGCTGAAGAACATCGCGGTCAAGCACCAGGCTGAAAGCCTGCACCTGGCGATCGAGGGTGCGGCCGACAAGCTGACGAGGGCGCTCGACTCGGCACTCGGCAAGCAGCAGGACCGCCAGCGGCGCCATGCGGGCACCGGTGAACTGAGCGCCGACGTGGCCCGCGAGGTCGACGAGAGGGCGTCGCCTGCGGCCGAGCCACGGTGACCCACGAAAAAGGGCTGCTCACGCAGCCCTTCAGTCACGCGCCTGCAATCAGCCGATCTTGGCCAGTTTGACGCTGGTGGCCGCACCCGTCAGATAGCCCACCTGGGCGCCGAAGCGGTCCTTGTAGTTGGCGCGCACCAGCGGGTCCAGCGTGGCCTTGACGATGTTGTGCAGCGGCGTGCCCCAGTCACCCGGGTGCTGGAAGTTGCTGGTGATATAGGTCCAGCCGTTCAGGTCGTCCACCACGCCCAGGCCGGTGGCCTCGGCGCCCGAAGGCATGGACACGAGGCGGGTCAGCGCCTTGGTGTCGACGTTGTAGGCCCAGACGAAGTTGTTGACGTGGTAGCTGCTGTCCTCGCCGATGAAGAGGGTGCGCAGCTTCTCCGAGAACTTCAGGTTGTCTGGCGCGCCGATCTTGTCGGGGTTGGCGAGATTGCCCAGCGCATCTGCCGTGGCCAGGTCTTCGCCGATCAGCAGGGTCTTGGTCAGCGAAGGTACCCAGTCGCTGGTGATGGCGCCGCCTGCCGTGTCCTTCTGGCCCGTGCTCAGCGTGTGGGCCAGCACGCCGCCGGCGTTCAGCGCCTTGTCGAGGGTGATGTTGGCGGCCTCGTTCCAGGCCGCGTTGCCGCGCACCATGGAGCTTTGCATGTTCTGCAGGGCCGAGTAGGCGATCTTGTCCTTGGCGTTGACGGTCGTGCCCTCCATCTTGGTGAAGGCCATGGAGCCGCCCTTGAGTGCCGCGTAGCGATGCGTCTCGAGGAAGGCGGCGGCCTTGTCCATGCCGGCCTTGACGCGCACCCACTGCACCTTGCCGCTGAACCAGATCTTGGTGAAGCTGGCGTCCAGCGGGTCGGTGGTGGCCACGTCCATGATGTCGGTGGCTTTCAGGGTGTCGGCCAGGGCCTTGATCTCGGCGCTGGTGGCGGCGCCGAGCTTGATCCACGTGATGGGCGCACCGGCGGCGGCCGTGTCCAGCGAGAAGCCGGCGCCGAACTTGGCCACATACAGCGAGCCGGCGGAGAGGTCCTTCTCCTTGTCGGCCACGAACATGAAGAAGCCGCCGTTGGTCGCGTCGTCGCCCATGATGGCGGTGCGGTTGTCGGGCATGACCTGGATCAGCTCGTGCGAGATGCGGCCCAGGCAGTAGTGCTTCTTGATGGTGCCGGTGCCATCGGGGTTGACGGTCACTTCGGGCAGATGGCCGTAGTGGTAGCAGTTCGCCTTGGTCTCGTCGCCGAACAGGTTCTTGCTGTAGGCCTTGAACTGCGCGTTGCTGGCGATGGTGAAGGCGTCGGGCTCGTACTCTTCGCTGGACAGATGGGTGCCCCAGGGCGAGAGGCTGGCGCCGCAGGTGATCCACAGGCCCATGGCGGGCGCCGTGTCGACGTTGTGGTACTTCACCAGCGACAGGCGGCCGGTGGCGGGGTCCTGGTCCAGCGTCAGCACGGCGATGGGCGAGGGCAGCTTGCCGTACATGTCGGTCTTGCCGTCCTGGGCCCAGGTCGTGTATTCGAACTGCACGACGGCGAAGACGGCGTTGCCCTTGATGCCGGACACGGTCGCGTTGTCGAGCTTGAGCAGCGAGGTGCCGTCGGGCGAGTCGCTGAAGAACTGGCGATCCTTGCCCGCCACGGTCGTGTCGACGATGGGCTTGCCGGCGAAGTCGACATAGCCGCCGGCCAGCAGGGTGCCGCCCTTGCCGTCGGAGACGAGGTCGCCGGTCGTGAAGAAGGGGGCATAGGCGAGCGAGAAGCCCTGGGTGCTGTCGTCGCTGAACTTGACCATCAGCGTCGAGTTGACGAGGGTCTTGGCCATGTCGGCCGGCGTGGCCAGGCTGGGCGCGGCCATGGCCACGAAGGTGGCGGAGGCGAAGCTGGGGGCGGGCGCGTTGTTGTCGTCGCTGCCGCCGCCGCAGCCGGTCAGCAGGCTGGCAATGGCGGTGCCGCCGACCGTTCCAGCGATAGGAAGCATCAGGGGAGCGCCCAGGAACTTGAGGGCGTGGCGACGATTCAGGGATTCGGACATTTGGCGACTGCTACAGAGAAAGGCTGCACAGCCGAGCCCCGCGCGAGGTCGCACGCCGGCCCGGCACGAGCCGTGCAATGTAGGAATCCTGCATGTCATCCGCGTTAAAACGCGGGCCCGGTGCAGCAACCGGGGCGTCAGGCCTGCTTGTCGTCCAGCAGGTTCTGCGGCGCGCCGAACATGAAGCAGTCGACGAAGGTGAAGTAGAGCGAGGCGTAATAGACCGGCGACAGCAGCAGGCCCGTGATCTGCAGCGACATGACCGGGTCCGCCGGCAGCCCCAGCATGCCGCTGAGCAGCAGCAGCAGGCTGAAGCAGGTGGCGATCAGGGCCACCCAGAGCAGGGCGTTCAGCAAAAAGGCCGCCTTGTTGCGCCACAGGGCCAGCGTGCTGGAGAACAGCGCCTGGGCCACGCCCTGGCCGCCCCAGTGCACCAGCGCGGGCGCGTGCCAGAACGGTATGGCCAGCGCCAGCAGCCCCAGCCCCAGGGCCAGGCCGCTCCAGACCAGCCGCGGGTCGGTGGCGGCGGCTTCGATGGCGGCCTTGTCGGGCGCGGGGGCGGCCATCAGTTGCTGCAGCTTGTCGGAACTGCCGCCGTCGATCCAGTGGGACAGCAGCATGACGACGACGATGCCGGCCAGATAGGTGGCGCACAGCGCCATCTGGTGCCGGGTGCGCTCGGGCGTCAGCCGCAGGGGGCTCAGGAAGGTGTCGACGCCCGGCCGCTTGCGCTGCAGGGCCAGGTGCGTGGCCAGCATGAAGCCCAGCGAGATCAGCGGCATCACCGCCAGCAGCAGCGGCGTGCCGACGACGGGTGCCATCAGCGCGATCAGCTTGGAGCACAGCGTGAGCGCCAGGATGGCCATCGAGAAGGCCCAGGGCTGGCGCTGGAAGACGCGAAAGCCGTGGCGTATCCAGAGCCGGCCATTGCCGGCCGGCACCTGTTGCAGATGCAACTGCATCGTCACGTGGCCGCCTCGTCGTGCAGCGCGTGCCAGGGCTTGGCGATGCGCTCACGCAGCACGCGCTCGAAGTGGCGCGGGTCGTGGGCCTTCAGCAGGCTGGCCTCGCGCGGCAGGTGCAGGTCGTACAGCCGCGACAGCCAGAAGCGGAATCCCGCGGCACGCAGCAGGGCGGGCAGCAGGCGGTGCTCGGCGCCGGACAGCGGCCGCACGCTTTCGTAGGCGGCGACGAAGACGGCGGCGCGCTCCTCGATGAGGCGGCCGTCGGTCAGGTCGATGCACCAGTCGTTCAGGCAGACGGCGAGGTCGAAGAGCCAGGTGTCGCAGCCGGCGAAATAGAAGTCGAAGAAGCCGGTCAGGCGCTCGCGGCCCGGGCCCTCGCCGGGCTCGAACATGACGTTGTCGCGGAACAGGTCGGCGTGGATGGGACCCGAGTGATGTGCCAGCAGGTCGGCATAGCGGGCCGACGCGGCGAGCTGCTCCTGGTAGGCCAGCTCGGTTTGCAGCAGGTCGGCCTCGGCCGCGTCCAGGAAGGGCAGCAATTGCGGCGCCACCTCGCGCCACCAGGGCAGGCCGCGCAGATTGGGCTGGTAGAGGGCGAAGTCCTGGCCGGCCAGGTGCATGCGCGCCAGCGTGGCGCCGACCTGGCTGCAGTGGAAGGCGTCGGGTGCGAGTTGGTGGCCGCCATGCAGGCGGTCGACGATGGCCGCCGGCTTGCCCGCCACTTCAAACAGGATCTCGCCGCTGGCATCGGCGTGGGGCTCGGGCACGGGCACGCCGCGCTGGGCCAGGTGCTGCATCAGCCGCAGGTAGAAGGGCAGCTGCTCGGCCGTCAGGCGCTCGAACAGCGTCAGCACATAGCGGTGCAGATGGCCGTCGCCCTGGGTGCAGTCGACGAAGTAGTTGGTGTTCTCGATGCCGGCGCCAATGCCGCGCAGCGACGAAAGCTGCCCCAGGGCGAGATGGTCCAGCAGGGCTTGCGCCTGCTCAGGGCTGACTTCGGTAAAAACGGCCATGGGTCCAGAAAGCGGCTCTCGGGCCGCCTGCGATCAGAATTTGAGAACTCGCCAGACCCGCGTGCCGGAGCCGCTCTTGCTCAGGCCCGTACCCGTGCCGCCGGCCGATTCCCGGCCTGCGTCATTGACGACGATTTCGTAGTCCGGTGCCTTGGTGAGCTTGTTCTTGACCGTGACTTTCTTGGTCTCGCCGCGCACCTTCAGCTCCTCGATGCGGACCTGGTCATCCTCGGCCACGGTCTGTTCGACCTTGGGCTCGGGGGGTGGGTCGGCGAAGGCGCTCGCGGCACAGGCAGCGAGCAGGAGGAGTACGGCGGGGCGAAGCATGCTGCCGATTCTAGGCGGGCACCTGGCCGAGAATCCCTCTCCATGAGTAAACCCATCCTGCTGCTGGTCGACGGTTCCAGCTACCTCTATCGCGCCTTCCATGCCATGCCCGACCTGCGTGGCCCCGAGGGGCAGCCCACCGGCGCGGTGCGCGGCATGGTGGCCATGCTGAAGAAGCTGCAGAGCGACATCGGCGCGGCGCACGCCGTCTGCGTGTTCGACGCACCGGGCAAGACCTTCCGCGACGACTGGTATCCGGAATACAAGGCCCAGCGCTCGCCCATGCCGCCGGAGCTGCGCGCCCAGATCGAGCCCATCCACGAGGTCGTCAAGCTGCTGGGCTGGCCCACGTTGACGGTGGCGGGCGTCGAGGCGGACGACGTCATCGGCACCCTGTGCTGCATCGCGGCCACCCAGGGCCACCGCGTCATCGTGTCGACCGGCGACAAGGACCTGGCCCAGCTCGTCAATGCCGACGTGGAGCTCATCAACACGATGAGCAACGAGCGGCTGGACGAGGCCGGCGTGCTGGAGAAGTTCGGCGTGCCGCCCAACCGCATCATTGATTACCTGACGCTGATGGGCGACACGGTGGACAACGTGCCGGGCGTGACCGGCGTCGGTCCCAAGACGGCCGCCAAGTGGATTGCCGAATACGGCTCGCTGGACGGCGTCATCGCCGCAGCGCCCGCGGTCAAGGGCAAGGCCGGCGAGAACCTGCGCGCGGCACTGGACTGGCTGCCCATGGGGCGCAAGCTCGTCACCGTGAAGGTGGACTGCGAACTGGCCGAGCATGTGCCGGGCTGGCCGCAGCTGGAGGACCTGGCCTTCCGCGAGCCGGACAAGGCGGCCCTGGGCGAGTTCTATGTGCGCAACGGCTTCAAGCAGTGGCTGGAGGAGCTGACGGGCACCGCGGTGATCCCCAAGCCCAAGGCGGCGCCGGTCGCCAACCCGGGCCTGTTCGACGAGCCGGAGCCACTGGCCGGCGCGGCGGATGTCGCCCGCCAGTACGAGACCATCCTGACTTTCGAGCAACTCGAGGCCTGGCTGCAGCGCCTGCACGCCGCGCCCCTGTGCGCCCTGGACACCGAAACCGATTCGCTGGACCCGATGGCGGCCCATATCGTCGGCATCTCCTTCGCTGACAAACCGGGCGAAGCGGCCTACATCCCGCTGCACCACAGCGGCCCGGATGCCCCCGAGCAACTGCCCTTCGATGAAGTGCTGGCCCGCCTCAAACCCTGGCTGGAGGACGAGTCCGCCAAGAAGATCGGCCAGAACCTGAAGTACGACCGCCATGTGCTGCTCAACCACGGCATCCAGCTGGCCGGCGTGCAGCACGACACCCTGCTGCAGAGCTATGTGCTCGAAGCCCACAAGACCCACAACCTCGAGGCCCTGGCCGAGCGCCACCTGGGCCGCAAGGGCCTGAGCTACGAGGACCTGTGCGGCAAGGGCGCCCACCAGATCCCCTTCGCCCAGGTCGACGTGGCCAAGGCCACGACCTACTCGGGCGAGGACTCCGAGATGTGCCTGCACCTGCACAGCGTGCTGTGGCCGCAGATCGAGGCCGATGCGGGGCTGAAGCGCATCTATGCGGACATCGAGATGCCGACGGCCGATCTGCTGGCGCGCGTGGAGCGCAACGGCGTGTTGATCGACTCGGAGCGCCTCAAGCTGCAAAGCCACGAGATCGGCCAGCGCCTGGTGCTGCTGGAATCGCAGTGCTATGACATCGCCGGCCAGCCCTTCAACATCGGCAGCCCGAAGCAGATCGGCGACATCCTGTTCACCAAGCTGGGCCTGCCCGTCGTGAAGAAGACGGCCACCGGCGCGCCGTCCACCGACGAAGAGGTGCTGACCGAGCTGGCCGCCGACTTCCCGCTGCCGGCCAAGATCCTCGAATACCGCGGCCTGTCCAAGCTCAAGAGCACCTACACCGACAAGCTGCCGCTGCAGATCAACGCCCATACCGGCCGCGTGCACACCAATTACGCCCAGGCCGTGGCCGTGACGGGGCGGCTGTCCAGCAACGAGCCCAATCTGCAGAACATCCCCATCCGCACGGCGGAAGGCCGGCGCGTGCGCGAGGCCTTCATCGCGCCCGCGGGTTTCAAGATCGTCAGCGCCGACTACTCGCAGATCGAGCTGCGCATCATGGCCCACATCAGCGAGGACCCGGGCCTGCTGAAGGCCTTCCAGGAAGGCCAGGACGTGCACAAGGCGACGGCCAGCGAGGTGTTCGGCGTCGCGCTGGGCGAGGTGTCCAGCGAGCAGCGCCGTTACGCCAAGACCATCAACTTCGGCCTCATCTACGGCATGGGCGCCTTTGGCCTGGCCAGCGCCCTGGGCATCGAACAAAAGGCCGCCAAGGACTACATCGAGCGCTATTTCACCCGCTTTGCCGGCGTCAAGAAGTACATGGACGAGACCAAGGCGAGCGCCGCCGAACTCGGCTATGTGTCGACGCTGTTCGGCCGGCGCATCTACCTGCCCGAGATCCGTGGCGGCAACGGGCAACGCAAGGCCGGGGCCGAGCGCCAGGCCATCAATGCGCCCATGCAGGGCACGGCCGCCGACCTGATCAAGCTGGCCATGCTGGCCGTGCAGGCGGAATTGGAGAGCGCGGGCAAGCAGTCCAGGATCATCATGCAGGTGCACGACGAACTCGTCTTCGAAGTGCCCGAGGCCGAGCTGGACTGGATGCGCACCGAGGTGCCGCGCCTGATGGCGGGCGTGGCCGAATTCAAGGTGCCGCTGCTGGCCGAGGTGGGCGTGGGCAGCAACTGGGAAGAGGCGCACTGAGTCTGGTGAGGGGAGCTGGTGATGGGACGCAATCCCCTAAATTTCCTATTTTTCCCAAAATAGGGAAAATACCGGCCATGCCAGTCGGGAGTCTCATCATGTCCGCAGTCCTCGAACAAGCCCTGGCCGACCAGCTGCCCAGCGTGTCGGCCACCCAGCTCGTGGCGGGTATCCAGAAGGTCGGCCGCACCGTCGCCGCCCATGGCGCGGTGCTGATCACCAAGCATGACCAACCGGCCTTCGTGCTGATGTCGGTCGAGCGCTACCGCGAGATGCAGCGCGCCGCCGAGCCCGACCTGGGCGCCCTGGGCGGCGAGTTCGACGCGATGCTGGCGCGCATGCAGGGCCAGGGCGACGCTCTCGGCGACGCCTTCGCGATGGCGCCCGACGCCCTCGGCGCCAACGCGGTCAAGGCCGCCAAACCTCGCAAACCCGTCCGCAAGGCCGCCTGAGCCTTGCCCGCCAAGCTCTATGTGCTGGCCGGCGTCAACGGCGCCGGCAAGAGTTCCATCGGCGGTGCGGCCATCACGGCCAGCGGCGCCGAGTTCTTCAACCCCGACATCGCCGCCTCGCGCCTGCGCGAACAGCAGCCCCATCTCTCCGCCGAGCAGGCCAACGGCCTGGCCTGGACGCTGGGTCGCCAGGGGGTGGAGAAGGCCTTGGCCGAAGGCCTGACCTATGCCTTCGAGACGACGCTGGGCGGCAACAGCATCGCCAGGCTGCTGCTGGACGGTGCCCGTGACGGCGCCGAGGTGCATGTCTGGTATGCGGGCCTGGCGACGCCCGAGCTGCATCTGCGCCGCATCCAGGCGCGCGTGGCCGCCGGCGGGCATGACATCCCAGAGACCAAGGTGCGCGAACGCTTCGACGCGAGCCGTGCCAATCTCGTCAAGCTGATGCCGGTGCTGGCCAGCCTGCGCGTCTACGACAACAGCTTCGAGGCCGACCCCCGCGCCGGCCGCCGGCCGCAGCCGGTGCTGCTTTTGCAGATGCAGGCCGGCCGCGTCGTTGCCCACGCACCGTTGCGCAGCGTGCCCGCCTGGGCAAAACCTTTGCTGGCGGCTGCGCTGCGTTGACTATCATCGGCGCCCAATAGAACAGGCTTGGGATGTGATGAGGGTCTTGCTGGTCGATGCTTTTCCGATGGTGCGTGCGGCGCTCACCGGCCTGATCGAGCAGCACTTTGCCGGCGCGCAGGTGCAGGGTGTCGACAGCGTCGCCGCCGCGCGCACGGCGCTGGAGCAGGCCATGCCGCGCCTGGTGCTGCTGGACCTGCATGTCGAAGGTGGCTTCGAGTTGCTGCAGCAGATCCACCGCGAGCATCTGCTGCTGCCCGTCGTGGTCATCTCGGGCAGCGACGACAGCGAAGAGGCCTTGCAGGCCCTGGGCGCTGGCGCCATGGGCTATGTGCCCGAGCGCAGCGACCTGAACACGCTGGTGCAGGCCCTGCATCTGGTGCTGGCCGGCGGCACCTATGTGCCGCCGTTGAAGCGGGCGGGCGAAGTGCCGGCCGCGGCCGCCTCGGCCAGCACGGCGCCACCCGACTGGGCCGAACTGCCGCTGACGCCGCGCCAGAAACATGTGCTGCATCTGCTGACGCAAGGCCTGTCCAACAAGCTGATCGCCCGCGAACTGGGCGTCAGCGTCGAGACCGTCAAGGACCATGTCGCCGCCGTGTTCAAGGCCCTGGGCGCGAGCTCGCGCACTCAGGCCGTGCTGATCGCGACGCAGAAGGGGCGTTAAAGCCGCTTCGCGACCTCTGCCTTGAACCAACCTGATTCGAGATAGGCGTAGAGGTTCTTGCCCGGGCAGACCGTCTGCTTGCTGTAGTCCTTGTGGCTGGCGATGGCGTCCAGCCCCAGGTGGTGTTCGCGCGCCAGCCAGGCCGTCAGCTCCACCGCTGCGCTCAACTGGGCCGGGGTCGGTTGCTGCTCTTCGAAATTGCCCACCAGCATCAGCAGGGCATGGCCGCGCGGGTCGTATTCGGTGTTGGTGTCGCCCGCCTGGGTCAACGGCCGCGCGGCGTAGATGCGGCCGTCGGGCGCGATGACGTAGTGGTAGGGGATGTCGGCCCAGCGCTTGGTCAGGCGCGACCATTGCTGCAGCCGGCGCAGATAGGCCTCGGGGTCAGTGCCTTCCTTCCAGATCTCGCCTTGATGATGGATGGTGATGCGGCTGATGTGCTGGGGCTCGTCGCGGGCTGTGGGCGGGCTGCCGCCCCAGGCCTCGACGCTGACGATAGTCGGCGCCTGCGGCTTGCTGGCGCAGCCGGCCAGGGCCAGCAGCAGGGCGAGGACGAACAACCTCATCGGACGGCGTCGATCGCGTTCAGCACCGCCTCGGCCGTGGCCGGTGCGCGCAGCGGCGGGTCACAGTGGTCGGGGCCGCAGGCCGCGCAGGCGTCCTTGATGGCCAGCAGGGCCGCGAAACCCAGCAGCAGCGGCGGCTCGCCGACGGCCTTGCTGCGGTGGATGGTTTCGCTGGCGTTGGCGATGCCGAAGAGCTCGACCTTCAGCTCGGGCGGACAGTCGTTGGCGGTCGGGATCTTGTAGGTGCTGGGCGCATGCGTCGTCAGCAGTCCCGTCACCGGATGCCAGACGAGTTCTTCCATCGTCAGCCAGCCCATGCCCTGGATGAAGCCGCCTTCGATCTGGCCGATGTCGATGGCCGGGTTCAGGCTGGTGCCGACGTCGTGCAGGATGTCGGCATGCGTGATGCGGCTCTCGCCGGTCAGCGTGTCCACCAGGGCTTCGCAGACGGCGCCGCCCCAGGCGTAGTAGTAGAAGGGGTGGCCCTGCAGCTTGCTGCGGTCCCAGTGCAGGCCGGGCGTGGCGTAGAAGCCGTCGCTCCAGAGCTGGATGCGCTTCAGATAGGCCGCGGCGACGAGTTCGCCAAAGGGCAGGCTCTGGCCGCCGCCGCTGACTTGGCCGCCGTCGAAGGCCACCAGTTCGGCCGCGCAGCCAAAGCGTTCCGCGGCGAAGGTCGCGAGGCGCGCCTTGATCTTGCGCGCGGCATCTTGGGCGGCTTTGCCGTTCAGGTCACTGCCGGTGGAAGCGGCCGTGGCCGAGGTGTTGGCGACCTTGCTGGTGTCGGTGGCCGAGCAGCGCACCGCCGACAGCGGCAGGCCCAGCTCGTGGGCGACGACCTGTGCCACCTTGGTGTTCAGCCCCTGGCCCATCTCCGTGCCGCCGTGGTTCACCAGCACCGAGCCGTCGGTGTAGACATGCACCAGGGCGCCGGCCTGGTTCAGGTGGGCGACGTTGAAGGAGATGCCGAACTTGACCGGCGTGAAGGCCAGGCCCTTCTTCAGCACCGGGCTGGCCGCGTTGAAGGCGCTGATCTCGGCGCGGCGTTCGACGTAGCGGCTGCTGGCCAGCAGTTGCGCGGTCAACGTTTGCGCGTGCAGCTCCTCGACCTGTTGGCCGTAGGGCGTCACGTCCTGTCCGGCGGCATAGAAGTTGCGCTCGCGCACGACCGTCCCGTCCAGCCCGAGCTGGCGGGCGATGCCGTCCAGGATCATCTCGATGGCGATGGCGCCCTGGGGGCCGCCGAAGCCGCGGAAGGCAGTGTTGCTCTGCGTGTTGGTCCTGGCGCAGTAGCCGTGCATGGCGACGTGGGGCAGCCAGTAGGCGTTGTCGAAGTGGCACAGCGCCCGGGCCATGACGGGCGCGGAGAGGTCGGCGCTGTGGCCGGCGTTGGAGACCAGGTCGATCTCGGCAGCCAGGATGCGGCCGTCGGCGTCGAAGCCCACGTCCCAGCGGTAGTCGAAGCCGTGGCGGCGGCCGGTGACGAGGAAGTCGTCGTCGCGGTCCACGCGCAGCTTGACGGGCTTCTTCAACTTCAGCGCGGCGATGGAAGCRACGCAGGCGAAGAGGGCCGACTGCGATTCCTTGCCGCCAAAGCCACCACCCATGCGGCGGCATTGCACGGCGACGCGGTGGGCCTGCCAGCCCAGGCAATGCGCGACGAGCTGCTGCATCTCGCTGGGGTGCTGGGTGGAGCAATGCACCAGCAGGCCTTCGCCGCCTTCCTGTGGCAGGGCCAGACTGATCTGGCCTTCCAGATAGAACTGCTCCTGGCCGCCGAGGCTCCATGTGCCTTGCAGGCGATGCGGCGCCGTGGCGAGGTGCTCGGCCGGCTCGCCACGCGTCAGATGCATGGGTGGCAACACGTATTGACCCTTGGCGTGCGCGTCGAGGGCCGTCAGCACCGGCGGCAGCGGTTCGGCCTGGATGACCTGCTTGGCCAGCCCCGCGGCGCGGCGGGCCAGGTCGCGATCCGTCGCAATGACGGCAAACACCGGTTGGCCGACGTAACGCAGCTCATCCGCAGCCAGGATGGGGTCGTCGCGCAGCAGCGGGCCGCAGTTGTTCTCGGCCGGGATGTCGGCGGCACTGAGCACGGCGACGACGCCGGGCATCTGGCGGATGCGTTCCAGGTCGACGCCCAGCAGCTTGCCGTGGGCGATGGGCGACAAGCCCAGCGCTGCATGCAGCGTGCCGGCGGGCTCCGGCAGGTCGTCGATATAGGGTGCGGCGCCACTGACATGCAGATGGGCCGATTCATGCGGTGTCGACTTGCCGACGACCGGCTGCAGTTCAAGCAAGGCTTCAGGCTTGTTCATGCCGCCACCTCCTGCATGGAAGGCCAGATGCCGATCGGAATGGCGCCGACGGTCTCCAGCCACAGCTTGGTGAACAGGTTCTGCGCGACCTTGAGCCGGTAGTCGGCCGAGGCACGCATATCGGTCATGGGCTTGAAGTCCTGGGCCAGCGCAGCTGCGGCGGCTTTGGCAGCGGCTTCGGTCCAGGGCTGGCCGACGACGGCGGCTTCCGCCGCGGCGGCGCGCTTGACGATGGCCGCCATGCCACCAAAGGCAAAGCGGGCCTCCTGCACGATGCCGGCATCCAGCCGGATGGCCAGCACCGCGCAGACCGCCGAGATGTCGCTGTCGTGCCGCTTGGCGATCTTGTGCGCGCTGAAGCGCCAGTCCGCCGAGGGCAGCGGCACATGCAGCGCCTCGATGAACTCGCCGGGCTGCAGGTCCTTCTTCATGTAGTCGAGATAGAAGTCCTGCAGCTTGAGGCGGCGCTGCTGCGCGCCGCGGCGCAGGACGACGTCGGCGCCCAGTGCGATCAGCGCCGGGGCGCCGTCGCCGATGGGCGAGCCATTGGCGATATTGCCGCCCAGCGTGCCGGCATGGCGCACCGGGGGCGAGGCAAAGCGCAGCCACAGCTCGCGCAGCCGCGGCACGGCGGCGGTCAGGGCCGCCCAGCTGTCTTCCAGCGAGGCGGCGGCGCCAATCCACAGGCTGGTGCCGTCATGGCGGATCTCGCGCAGCGCCGCCACCCGGCCGGTGTAGATGACGTCGCCCAAGTCGCGGAACTGCTTGTTGACCCAAAGACCCACGTCGGTGGAGCCGGCCAGCAGCGTCGCCTGGGGATAGGTTTCGCGCAGCAGGGCCAGGTCGTGAACGCTTTGCGGTGCGTGGAAGCGTGCGCCCGCGTGGCCGTAGTCCAGCGGTTCATCCGCAGCCAGGGCTTCGAGGGCCTGGGCGATGGGTTGGCGGTCCAGACAGCGGGCCGGCGCGTCGAACATCTGCTCGCCGGCATCCAGGATGGGCCGGTAACCCGTGCAGCGGCAGAGGTTGCCGGACAGCGCATCGGCGAGCTGCTGGCGCGTGGGCTGGGTGCCGGCAGCCTGGTGGGTTTCGTAGCAGGCCGTCAGGCTCATGACGAAGCCCGGCGTGCAGAAGCCGCATTGCGAGCCATGGCAGGCCACCAGGGCCTCTTGAGCGGGGTTGAGATGCTCGGGGCCGCCCAGATCTTCCACGGTGAGCAGGGCGCGGCCGTCCAGCGTCGGCAGGAACTGGGTGCAGGCGTTGACGTTGCGCAGTTCCAACTGGCCGTCGGCGCCCAGTTCGCCCTGGATGACGGTACAGGCGCCGCAGTCCCCCTCGGCGCAGCCTTCCTTGGTGCCGGTGCAGCCGGCATGCTCGCGCAGGTACTGCAGCACGGTGGTCGTCGGGGGCAGGTTTCCCACCTCGACAACCTCGCCGCGATGGAAAAAGCGGATGGGTCGGGTATTCATGCTGCGCTCTATTGTCTGGCTTGGCGTCAGAATTGCCACATGAGTTTTACTAACCAGGAAAAATTCTCCACAAACAGTCCCGGCCGATGGGCGCTGAGGGGTGATCTGCTCGATTTCACGGCCGCACCACGTTGGGGCGACACCGAGTCGTCGGCAGTGCGCTTTGACCGCGACCATTGGCTGCTGATCGAGGACGGCCGTATCGTCGGCCGCCAGGCCACCGCGCCGGATGCGACTTGGGCGCGCAAGGACCATGCCGGCAAGCTGGTGCTGCCGGGCTTCATCGACACCCATGTCCACTGCCCGCAGCTGGAGGTCATCGGCTCCTACGGCACCGAGCTGCTGGACTGGCTGAAGCGCTACACCTTCCCCAGCGAGTGCGCCTTTGCCGACCCGGCGCGCAGCCACGCCGGCGCCGAGGTCTTCCTGGACGCCCTGCTGGCCAGCGGCACGACCTCCGCCGTCGTCTTCCCGACGGTGCACAAGGTCTCGGCCGAAGCCCTGTTCGAGAGCGCCGCGGCGCGTGGCATGCGCCTCATCACCGGCAAGGTGTTGATGGACCGCCATGCGCCGGACGGGCTGCGCGATGACGTCGTGCAGGCCGAGAAGGACTGCATCGACCTGATCAGCCGCTTTCACGGCCAAAGCGGCAAGTACCAGCGCCTGGCCTACGCAGTGACCGTGCGCTTTGCACCGACCAGCACGCCCGGGCAGCTCGCCATGGCCGGCGCCCTGTGCCGCGCCGATGCCAGCCTCTATATGCAGACCCATGTGGCCGAGAACCGCGCCGAGGTGGCCTGGGTGGCCGAGCTGTTCCCGGACGCGCGCAGCTACCTCGACGTCTACGAGCGCGTTGGCCTGGTGCATGAGCGCTCGGTGCTGGCCCATGGCATCTACCTCGACCCGCACGACCGCGTCGTCATCGCCGACCGCGGCGCCCAAGTGGCGCATTGCCCGTCGAGCAATCTCTTCCTGGGCAGCGGGCTGTTCGACTGGCCGGGTGCCGCCTTCAACATCAGCCTGGCGTCCGACGTGGGCGGCGGCACGTCTTTGAGCCTGCCGCGCAACATGCTCGATGCTTACAAGGTGCAGGCCCTGCGCGGCGAGCGCCTGACGGCCTGGGCAGCCCTGCATGCCGCCACGCGTGGTGCGGCCGAGGCGCTGCAGCTGGGTGGCGAGATCGGCGGCCTGTCGGTGGGGCAGACGGCGGACATCTGCGTCTGGGATTGGGCGACCGGCCCGGTGGCCGAAGCGCGCGACGCCGTCGCCCGCGAGCTGCACGAACGCGTCTTCGCCTGGATGACGCTGGCCGACGAGCGCAACCTCGCTGCCTGCTACGTTGCGGGTCAGCAGCGAATTTGATGTTGCCCCCAGGGCTGGCCTGAAGCCAGCCCCCCCGAAGGGGTCAAGGCGACTCGGGAACGGCCCAGCGTCGCCTTGGAACCGCCTGACCCCCAATTCCGCCGCTTCGTCACAACCCTGATGGGAGAGGGCGGCGTGGCTGGCTAGAGTCTGCCCGTTCATTCAACGGAGACTCCATGAGCCGCCCCCTGCTGACCCTCGTCGCTTCCCTGGCCTTGCTTGCCGATGCAGCCAACGCCGCCGTTGCCGCTGACAAGCCGGCCGCTGCCGCCAAGGCACCCAAGCCCGCCAAGCGCTACACCATCGAGCAGTTCATGGCCACCGTGAACATCGGCGGCGCCAGCTTCTCGGCGGACGAGAGCCGCATCCTCTTCCACAGCAACGAGACCGGCATCTTCAATGTCTACGCGATGCCCGTGGGCGGCGGCAAGCCGGTTCAGCTGACGAACTCCAAGACCGACAGCCACTATGCCGTCGGCTTCTTCCCCAACGACGACCGCTTGCTCTACACCCGCGACCAGGCCGGCAACGAGCTCAACCACCTCTATGTGCGTGAGCTGGACGGCAGCGAGAAGGACCTGACGCCGGGTGACAAGCCTGATCACAAATTGAAGGCGCGCTTCATGGGCTGGAGCGGCGACGACACCGCTTTCTACGCCGCCACGAACGAGCGCGACCCGCGCTTCTTCGACCTCTACCGCTACGACACCAAGACCTATGCCCRCACGCTGGCCTTCAAGAACGAGGCGGGCTGGGAGGTCGCCGACGTCAGCCGCGATGGACGTTGGCTGGCGCTGGGCAAGATCAACACGACGGCCGACTCCGACGTGCATCTGGCCGATCTGAAGAGCGGCGAGGTCAAGCACATCACCAAGCACCAGGGCGTGGCCCAGTACGCACCGCAGGACTTCACGCCCGACAGCAAAGAGCTCTTGATGACGAGCAACGATGGCGGCGAGTTCACGCGCGTCGTGTCCTATGACCTGGCCAGCGGCGCCACCCGCGAGGTCGAGAAGGCCGACTGGGATGTGGACTACACCGCCTTCTCCAAGGACGGCCACCACCGCGTCACCGGCATCAACGCCGACGCCAGCACGGTGCTGCGCCTGTACCGTGACGGCAAGCCGATTGCGCTGCCCAAGCTGCCCGGCGGCGAAGTGCGCGGCGTGGTCTTCTCGCGCAGCGGCAAGCGCATGGCCTTCTACGTGAACGGCGACCGCTCGCCCAACAACCTCTTCGTCGCCGACGTCGGCTCCAACACCGCGCCGAAGCAGCTGACGCAAAGCCTGTCCAAGGACATCGACCCCGCCGAGCTGGTGGACGCGTCCATCGCCCGCTTCAGGAGCTTCGACGGCATGGTCGTCCCGTCGGTCTATATGCTGCCGAGAGACGCCTCGCCGAGCCACAAGGTGCCGGCCATCGTCTGGGTGCATGGCGGCCCGGGTGGCCAGACCAAGCGCGGCTACTCGGCGCTGATGCAGTACTTCGTCAACAACGGCTACGCGGTGCTGGGCATCAACAACCGCGGCAGCTCGGGCTATGGCAAGAGCTTCTTCACGGCCGATGACGGCAAGCATGGCCGTGAGCCGCTGTGGGACTGCATCGAGGCCAAGACCTTCCTCGCCTCCACGGGCGTCATCGACCCCGAGCGCATCGGCATCGTCGGCGGCAGCTATGGCGGCTATATGGTGCTGTCGGCCATGGCCTTCCGGCCCGAGGCCTTCAAGGTCGGCATCGACATCTTCGGTGTGGCCAACTGGATCCGCACGCTGGAAAGCATTCCGCCCTACTGGGAGAGCTTCCGCCTGGCCCTCTACCAGGAGATCGGCGACCCGGCGAAGGACCGCGAGCGCCTGATGGCCACGTCGCCGCTCTTCCATGCCGGCGAGATCAAGAAGCCGTTGATGGTCATCCAGGGCGCCAACGATCCGCGCGTCATCAAGCCCGAGAGCGACGACATCGTCGCGGCGGTCAAGAAGAACAATGTGCCGGTGGACTACCTGGTGTTCGACGACGAGGGCCACGGCTTCTCGAAGAAGAACAACACGCTGGAAGCCAACCGCCGCATGGTCGAGTTCTTGGATAAATACCTGAAGCCGGGCGTCGGTCAGCCGGCGAAGTAAGGAGTTCCGCGATGTTCAGCTTCCTGCTCTGGTGCATCCTGTTCGTGATCTGCTGGCCGCTGGCCATCCTGGCCCTGCTGCTGTGGCCGCTGGTCTGGCTGATCACGCTGCCCTTCAGGCTGCTGGGCATCGCGGTCGATGGCGCCTTCGGGCTGCTGCGCGCCATCGTCATGCTGCCGTCGCGCGTGCTGAGTGGGCGCTAGGCCCAACCGGCGAAGTGCTCAGAACGCTTCCCAGGCGGGCTCTTGTTCCAGGGCGGCGCGGCTAGCCGCTGACTGGACAGATCGCCTTGCGACCGGAGTCGCAGCGCGGGCGCGCGCGGTTTCGGGCCCCGGACGCGAGAGGGATGGCGCGGCGCGGTCTGCGGCCTCCATCCGGAAGACCGCGACGGCGTTGGCCAGTGACTGGGCCTGATGGGCCAGGCTGGATGCCGCCGCCGCGCTTTCCTCCACCAGCGCCGCGTTCTGCTGGGTGACCTGGTCCATCTGCGTCACGGCGATGTTGACCTGCTCGATGCCGCGGCTCTGTTCCCCGGCGGTGCCCGCGATCTCGCCGATCAGGTCGTTGACCTTGCGTACCTCCTCCACGATGTCCTGCATCGTCTGGCCGGCTTCGGCGACCTGGCGGCTGCCGGCTTCCACCTTGTCGGCGCTGGCGCCGATCAGGGCCTTGATCTCCTTGGCCGCTTCGGCGCTGCGCTGGGCCAGCACGCGCACTTCGCTGGCGACCACCGCGAAGCCGCGCCCCTGCTCGCCGGCCCGTGCGGCCTCCACGGCTGCATTCAGCGCGAGGATGTTGGTCTGGAAGGCGATGCTGTCGATGACGCCGATGATCTCGCCGATCTTGCGGCTGCTGCTGCTGATCTCCTCCATCGTGCCCACGACGAGGCCCACCACTTCGCCGCCCCGGCCGGCCACCTTGCTGGCGTTGGCGGCCAGCCCGCTGGCGGCGCGGGCCGCGTCGGCGCTTTGCTTCACCATCGCCGTCAGCTCTTCCATCGAGCTGGCGGTTTCCTGCAAGCTGGACGCCTGCTGCTCGGTGCGGCTGGACAGGTCCTGGTTGCCCGCCGCGATCTGGCCCGACGCCGTGGTCACCGAGTCGATGCCCGAGCGCACCTCGCCCACCAGGCGGCGCAACGCGTCCACCGTGCCGGACAGGGCGCGCTGCAGCTCGCCCACTTCGTCACCGCGGTCCACCGTCACGTCAACGGTCAGGTCGCCGCCGGCGATCGTCCGGAGGTCGCCGACGACCCGGCCGATCGGGCGCGTCACCGAGCGCGTGACGATCATGCCCGCCACGATGGCGATGACGATGCCCAGCAGCGCCCCGCCCATGGCCAGCGCCGTGACATTGCCGATGGTGGCAATCGTGTCGGCACCCGCCGTCTCCATCAGTTGCTCCTCGAGGTCTGTCAGCTCTGCCAGGCGCTTCTGGTAGGCCAGTTGACGAGGGCGAAGCTTGTCGATGAGCACGGCCTTGGCACCGGCCTGATCGCCGGCCTGCACCAGCTTCACGAGCTCGTCTTCCTCCGCGACGAAGCCGGCGCGTTCCAGTTGCACCTTGTCGAACAGGGCGCGGCCCTCAGGCGAATTCAGGCGGCCGCGCAGATCGTCGTAGGCCTTGGAGACGGCTTGCCGCGAGTCCAGCAGCGAGGTGATCTCCTGGCGGCGCTGTTCCTCGCTGTCGAAGATCACCAGGTTGCGCACCATGCGGGCATGCAGGTTCACGTGGTCGCCGATGTCGTTGACGATCTTGACCTTGGCGTAGCGGTCGTGCAGCACGCCCTCCATGTTGTCGCGGACATTGGCCAGGCCCAGGCGGGTGTTGAGGGCCGTGGCCGCCATCAGCACTGCCACCAGGGCGAAGGCGATGGTCAGGCGTGCGCCTATGCGCAGGTTCTTCAATGCGTTCATGTCTGTTCTCCCAGTGTCCCCGTTGCGGGTCAGAGATCGCGCAGCAGCGCGACGAGGTCGATCAGCAGCAGCAGGCGCTGCCCGGTGGCAGCGTTCAGCGAGGCCACGCCAACGATGAATCCCGCGTCGACCCGATCGCCCAGGCGGGGCCGCGGCTGGATCTGCTCGGGTGCCAGGGCCACGACGTCGGACACCGCGTCCACCACCAGCCCGACGGTGCGCCCACCGAGGTTGACGACCACGGTGACGGTGTCCGTGCCGTTGACGGCCTGCAGGCCGAGGCGGTCACGCAGGTCCACGATGGGCACGATGACCCCGCGCAGGTTCATGACGCCCAGCAGATGGGTGGCCGCATTGGCAATACGGGTGGGCGGCTCATAGCGGCGGATCTCCTGGACAGCCAGGATGTCGATGCCGTACTCCTCGGCTCCCAGCCGCGAGCTGAGCACCTGGCGGGGTGGGCTTGCCGCGCCAACGGCACTTCGTTCTATGAGTGAGATTGCGGTCATGTGTTGGCCTCCCTGCTTGACTTGCAAGATGGCCTTCAGCGTAGGTGCGCCCCTGCACCCCGGGTTTGATTTCGATCAAGCTGTCGGACGGGCACGAGGGCCGCGCTGCCAACAGCAGCACGGAATGGCGTGCGCCCGCGTGTCGGCGCCGCGGGGCGAGGCTGCGCGGGCCTTCAGAGTGGCGTCGACGGGCGGTCCACGCCCCAGCGGCGATACAGCTCGGTCGCCGAACCGGTGCGCAGCCATTGCTCGAAGGCCTGGTCATAGCGCTGCGACAGACCCTCGCCGGCGGCGCTGCGTGCAAAAGCCATGTGGCCGTGCAGCACGTCCAGCGGCGGCGAGCAACGCGCCACGGCATCGGCGAGATTGAGTTTCTGCAGCACCGGCTGACAGTTGCGGTCATTGGCCGCGAACAACTCGACGCGGCGCTTCATCAGCATCTGCAGGCCGGCGTCGACGTTCTGTACCCAGGTCAGCTGGTTCATCGACGTCTTCATGCGCTCGAAGCGGCTGCCATAGGCCCAGCCGCGCACGGCGGCCACGGGCGTCTGGGCCAGCTCGGCGAACTCGCCCGTCCAGCGCGCCTCCTCGCCGCGGCGGGCATACCAGACCATGGCGTCCGAATAGAAGGAGCGCACGCTGAACAGCATGCGGGCCTCGCGCTCAGGCGTGCGGTAGGGGCCGATGAGGATGTCGGCTTCGCCCTGTTCGATCATCAACTGGGCGCGCGACCAGGGCAGCCATTCGCAGCGCACGTTGTCGCCGAACAGCATGCCCAGGAGCTCCACGGCCAGTCCCTTGGGCGCCTGGCCCTCGGCGCCTTCGAAGATGCGCGCGAACTGTGAGCCGACCGCGCGCAGCGGTGTGGCGTGGGCGGGGCCTGCCAGCCCCAGGCCCGCCATCCAACCCAGCCCCGCCTTGCACCAAACGCGTCGCGTCGACATGGCTTACCCCTCCGCCGGAGATGGTGTCGATGATGCGCGCAGGATCAGGGAATGTCGATCTCGTGCAGGCCGTAGCCGCGGCCCGCGCGGCGGTCCTCGAAGAAGCAGCGCAGCGTCTCCCGCGTCGTCTTGAAGGCGATGTCGTCCCAGGGGATCTCGTCCTCGGCGAACAGGCGCGCCTCCAGCGACTCCGGGCCTGGGTTGAAGTCGGGTGAGCGCAGCCGCGCCCGGTAGAACACATGGATCTGGCCGACGCGCACGACATTCAGCACCGTGTACAGCGGCCCCATCTCGATGTCGGCGCCGGCCTCCTCGCGCGTCTCGCGCCAGGCGCCTTCGGCCAGGGTCTCGTTCAGTTCCATGAAGCCGGCCGGCAGCGTCCACAGCCCGTGGCGCGGCTCGATGGCGCGGCGGCACAGCAGCACGCGGCCGTCGGCTTCCCAGACGGGCAGCGTGCCGACCACGTTCAGCGGGTTCTGGTAGTGGATGGTGCTGCAGCCCGGGCAGACCGCGCGCTCGCGGTTGTCGTCGGCGGGGACGCGGTATTCCACGGCCGTGCCGCAGGCAGGGCAATGTCTGAGGGGGGCGGGGAAGGGCATGCGAGCCAGTTTAGAAGGGACCAGAATCCCGGTCATGAAGCTCTACAACTACTTTCGTTCGTCGGCCTCCTGGCGGGTGCGCATCGCCCTGGCGCTGAAGGGCCTGGACTACGACTACGCGGCCATCCACCTGGCCAAGAACGAGCAGTTCGCCGGCAACTTCGCAGCCCGGCAGGCCTCCCACCTCGTGCCCGCCCTGGTGCTGGACGATGGCCAGTGGCTGAGCCAGTCCATGGCCATCCTGGAATACCTGGACGAGACCCACCCCGAGCCGCCGCTGCTGCCCCAGGGGGCGATCGCGCGCGCGCAGGTGAGGGCGCTGGCCCAGGACATCGGCTGCGACATCCACCCGATCAACAACCTGCGCGTGCTGCGCTATCTGAAGAACGACCTCGGCCAGGAACAGTCCACCGTCGACCGCTGGTACCGCCACTGGGTGGCGACGGGCCTGGCCATCGTCGAGCAGCGCCTGGCGGCAACGGCAGGGCAGTTCTGCTTCGGCGACACGCCGGGCCTGGCCGACTGCCTGCTCGTGCCGCAGATCTACAACGCCGAGCGCTTCGAATGCCCGCTGGGCGACTACCCGACGGTGATGCGCGTCAATGCAGCTTGCCTGGCCCTGCCGGCCTTCGCCAACACCCACCCCAGCGTCTGCCCCGATGCCGCTTGATCCGAGGAACTGGCTGCGGCCCGACTGGCCGGGTGTGACGGCCTTCATGACGACGCGCGGCCCCAACTTTGGCCGCAAGGCGGGCGACCCCGACGTCGCCAAGGCCAACCGCGCCGGCCTGGCCGAACTGCTCGGCGCCCGGCCCGTCTCCCTCGATCAGGTCCATGGCGCCGACGTCGTGCGCCTGCGCGCCGACTGGCATGACGACAACGCGCCCAAAGCCGACGCGGCCGTGTCCACCGACCCCGAACTGGCCGTGGCCATCCTCGTCGCCGACTGCCTGCCGGTGCTGTTCACGGCGCCAGGCGGCGTGGCCGGTGCGCATGCGGGCTGGCGCGGCCTGGCAGCCGGCGTGCTGCAGAACACGGTGGCCGAGCTTTGCAAGGCAGCGAATTGCGAGCCGCATGAAGTGAAAGCCTGGCTGGGCGCCTGCATCGGCCCCGAGGCCTTCGAGGTCGGTCCCGAAGTCGTTGCCGCTTTCGGCCGCGAGCCCATGGCGCGCGACCAGCCCGGCTTTCTGTACCGCCCCAACCCCGAGCCTCGCTGGCGCGCCGACCTGGCCTTGCTGGCTCGCGAAAGCTTGACCTCGGTCAATGTCACTCAAATCAGCGGCGGATCCTGGTGCACGCTGACCGATGATTCACGCTTCTTCTCGTTCCGCGGCGAGGCTCTCGGGCGACCCCGCGGCCGCATGGCCGCCTGCGTCAGCCTGCGCTGAAGCCTCGGCGGCGCGACGGCGCCGCTTGCGGCCCGGTGTGCCGAGGATGTAGAGCAACAGGCCCAGTGGCAGGACGCCGTAAAGCATCAGCGTGACGAAGGCGCCGAACAGCGTGCCCTGAGGGCTGATTGCTTCGGCCGCGGCCATCATCAACGCGACGTAGGCCCACGCAATAGCGACAAGGTACATGATGGGGGTGTCATTGGCGCGTCAGTGCGCAAGAGTACAAACAGGGTCTGCGAGATGTGGCAAGCTTATTGCAACGGATCGAGACAACACCGCTGACGCGGGAGCTCCGAGGAAGACATGGCCACACGCAAGAAGAACGACGCCCAGCCCGCGATGGAGGGGCAGGCCGCTTTCGCCGACCTGATGCAGCAGATGACCCATCTGCCGCAGATCTCGCCAGCGGCACTGGCCGAACTGCAGGCCGACTATCTGAAGCAGGCCACGGCATTGTGGAACACCTCACTGGGACAGGCCGAGGCTCCGGCCATCGGCGACCGCCGCTTCGCCGCACCCGAATGGCGGTCCAACCCGGCCGCCAACTTCATGAGCCAGCTTTATCTGCTCAACGGCCGCACGCTGGGCAGGATGGCCGAGCAGGTCGAGGCGGACGACAAGACCAAGGCACGCATCCGCTTCGCCGTGCAGCAGTTCGTCGACGCGGCCTCGCCCAGCAACTTCCTGGCGCTCAATCCCGAAGCGCAGAAGCTGGCCCTGGACAGCAAGGGTGAAACGCTGTCCCGTGGCCTGCAGCATCTGTGGGGCGATGTGCAGCGCGGCCATGTGTCGCAGACGGACGAGAGCGCCTTCGAGGTCGGCAAGAACGTCGCCACCACCGCCGGCAGCGTGGTGTTCGAGAACGACCTCTTCCAGCTCATCGAATACGCGCCGCTGACGGCCGAGGTGCATGCGCGGCCCTTCCTGCTGGTGCCGCCCTGCATCAACAAGTTCTACATCCTCGACCTGCAGCCGGACAACTCGCTGAKCCGCTACGCCGTCTCCGAGGGCCATCGCGTCTTCGTCGTCAGCTGGCGCAACCCGGACGAGTCGGTCAAGGCGCTGACCTGGGACGACTACATCGAGCAGGGCGCTGTTCGAGCCATCCGCGTCGTGCAGGAGATCTCCGGCCAGGACAAGATCAACGCCTTGGGCTTCTGCGTCGGGGGCACCATCCTCGCCACGGCCCTGGGCGTACTGGCCGCGCGCGGCGAGCAGCCGGCCGCCAGCGTCACGCTGCTGACCACGCTGCTGGACTTTGCCGACAACGGCATCCTGGACATCTTTGTCGACGAGGCCAGCGTGCGCCTGCGCGAGGCCACCCTCGGCCCCGAGTCGCCCAAGGGCCCGCAGCTGCTGCACGGCCAGGAGCTGGCCACCACCTTCAGCCTCCTGCGCCCCAACGACCTGGTCTGGAACTATGTCGTCGGCAACTACCTGAAGGGCGAGCAGCCGCCGCCCTTCGACCTGCTGTACTGGAACGGCGACTCCACGAATCTGCCCGGCCCGATGTACTGCTGGTATCTGCGCCACACCTATCTGCAGAACGAGTTGAAGCAGCCGGGCAAGCTGACCGTCTGCGGCGAGAAGCTGGACCTCGGCGCGATCGAAGCGCCCGTCTACATCTACGGCTCGCGCGAGGACCACATCGTGCCCTGGCAGGCCGCCTACCGCAGCACGCAGATCCTGAAGGGCAAGAAGCGCTTCGTGATGGGCGCCTCGGGTCATATCGCCGGCGTCATCAACCCGCCGGCCAAGGGCAAGCGCAGCCACTGGATTGCCAAGGGCGCCGCATTGCCGGCCGATGCCGACGCCTGGTTCGCAAGCGCGACCGAGCACCCGGGCAGCTGGTGGCCGGACTGGTCCGCCTGGCTGGCCTCGCATGCCGGCGCCAGGAAGCCCGCGCCCAAGACGCCGGGCAATCGCAAGTTCAAGGCGATCGAGCCTGCGCCCGGTCGCTACGTCAAAGTCAAAGCCTGACCGTTTTTAAGGAGACATCCATGAGCAAAGAAGACATCGTCATCGTCGCAGCCGCACGCACCGCCATCGGCAAGTTCGGCGGCACGCTCGCCAAGACGCCCGCCACCGAACTGGGTTCGGCCGTCATCCAGGACCTGCTGCGCCGCACGGGCCTGCAAGGCGACCAGATCGGCGAGGTCATCCTCGGCCAGGTGCTGACCGCCGGCGTGGGCCAGAACCCGGCGCGCCAGTCCGTCATCAAGTCCGGCATGCCGAATTCGGTGCCGGCCATGACCATCAACAAGGTCTGCGGCTCCGGCCTCAAGGCCGTGATGCTGGCGGTCCAGTCCATCCGAGACGGCGACAGCGAGATCGTCATCGCCGGCGGCCAGGAGAGCATGAGCATGAGCCCCCACGTGCTGCCGGGCTCGCGCGATGGCCAGCGCATGGGCGACTGGAAGATGGTCGACACGATGATCGTTGACGGTCTGTGGGACGTGTACAACCAGTACCACATGGGCATCACGGCCGAGAACGTCGCCAAGAAGTACGGCATCACCCGCGAGCAGCAGGACGCGCTGGCCCTGGGCAGCCAGCAGAAGGCTGCTGCCGCGCAAGACGCCGGCCGCTTCAAGGACGAGATCGTCCCGTTCAGCATCGCTCAGAAGAAGGGCGACCCCATCGTCTTCGCCGCCGACGAGTTCATCAACCGCAAGTCCAACGCCGAAGCGCTGGCCGGCCTGCGCCCCGCCTTCGACAAGGCCGGCAGCGTCACTGCCGGCAACGCCTCGGGCCTGAACGACGGCGCTGCCGGCGTGGTGGTCATGACTGCCGCCAAGGCCGCGGCCCTGGGCCTGACGCCGCTGGCGCGCATCGCGTCCTACGCCAGCGCCGGCCTGGATCCCGCCCTGATGGGCATGGGCCCCGTGCCGGCCGCCCGCAAGGCCCTGGAGCGCGCCGGCTGGAAGCCCGCCGACCTCGACCTGCTGGAAATCAACGAGGCCTTCGCGGCCCAGGCCTGCGCCGTGCACAACGAGATGGGCTGGGACATGAGCAAGGTCAACGTCAACGGCGGCGCCATTGCGCTCGGCCACCCCATCGGCGCCAGCGGCTGCCGCGTGCTCGTCACGCTGCTGCACGAGATGATCAAGCGCGATGCCAAGAAGGGCATAGCATCCCTGTGCATTGGCGGCGGCATGGGCGTGGCCCTGACCGTTGAACGCTGATTCCCCACAACAACCAGGAGACATCCATGAGCCAAAAAGTTGCCTACGTCACGGGTGGCATGGGCGGTATCGGCACCGCCATCTGCCAGCGCCTGCACAAGGAAGGTTTCAAGGTCATCGCCGGCTGCGGCCCGAGCCGCGACTACACCAAGTGGTTGGACGAGCAGAAGGCGCTGGGCTATAGCTTCTACGCCTCGGTCGGCAATGTGGCCGACTGGGACTCCACCGTCCAGGCCTTCTCCATGGCCGTGGCCGAGCATGGCGCCATCGACGTGCTGGTCAACAACGCCGGCATCACCAAGGATCGCATGTTCCTGAAGATGACGCCAGACGACTGGCATGCGGTCATCGACACCAACCTCAACAGCATGTTCAACGTCACCAAGCAGGTGGTGCCGGGCATGGTGGAAAAGGGCTGGGGCCGCATCATCCAGATCAGCTCGGTCAACGGCGAGAAGGGCCAGGCCGGCCAGACCAATTACTCGGCCGCCAAGGCCGGCATGCATGGCTTCACGATGGCGCTGGCGCAGGAGGTGGCATCCAAGGGCGTGACGGTCAACACCGTCAGCCCCGGCTACATCGGCACGGACATGGTCCGCGCCATCAAGCCGGAAGTGCTGGAGAAGATCGTCGCGACCATCCCGGTGAAGCGCCTGGGCACGCCCGAGGAGATCGGCTCCATCGTCGCCTGGCTGGCCAGCGGCGATTCGGGCTTCTCGACCGGTGCCGACTTCTCCTGCAATGGCGGCATGCACATGGGGTGATCGCGGCAGCGCGCCTCGACCCGAGCCGGCAGCGATGCCGGCTTTTTCATTTCCGCACCGCCTTGGGGCGCCATGGCAACAATTCCACGCTTGCACGGGGATAGACGCGTGTCTGTGAACTTGTCCCCTGAATCAGGGGCTTGGCCTGACTACATTCCCGATCCAGCGCCGCACAGCTGGCGCATTAGCAATAGGGATGAGTCGCATGAACTTTGTCTTCCTACCCGCCGTGAGGCTGATGCGCCGCCTGCCGATGGCGCACAAGTTCTTCATCGTCTGCCTGTGCTTCGCGATTCCGCTGGTCTACCTGCTGGTGTCGTTGGCGGGCGACCGCTCGGACGCCCGTGACTTCTCGGCCAAGGAACTGGTCGGTGTCGCCCAGGTGCGCCAGGTCAGCGGCCTGCTGAACGCGGCCATGGTGCTGCGCGGCACCTCCATCGGCCTGAGTGCCAAGACGCCCGGCGCCGAGGCCAAGCGTGACGAGGCCCTGGCCAAGTTCGACAGTCAGGCCCAGGCGCTGGAACGCGAGATCGCCACCGACCAGGATCCGCTCAAGCTCGCTGCCGGCCTGGCCGCTGCGCGTGCCAAGGCCAAGGCCCTGGTCGCCCTCGGTGCGGCCGAGCCCGAGGCCGTCATCATGGCCAGCTTTGCGTTGACCGACAGCGTCCAGTCCCTCGTCGAGCAGGCCTCGTCCGAGTCCAATCTGGCCCTGGACCCCGATGCCGACACCTATTACCTGATGCTGAGCGTGACCGACGCCCTGCCGCATCTGCGCGATGCCGTCGGCCGCATGCGCGCCCTGGGTTCCGCGGCCGCGCAGATGGGCACGCCGCCCCAAGGCGTGCTGCAGCGCCTGCACCAGGCCGACACGCTGGCCGAGGAATATCTGACGCGCCTGACCGGCGCGCTGAACCGCGTCGCCGCGGCCAATCCCGACGCCGTCAAGGGCCTGGACGTTCAGCTGCCCGATCGCATCCGCAAGGACTATCGCGAGAAGTTCGCCCAGGGCTTTGTACTGGGCGAGGCGCCCAAGGTCGATGCGGCCGAGTGGTTCGCCCTCGGCACGGCACAGATCGCCGCCACCGACAAGCTGGAGCGCGCCGCCGAGGCCAAGCTGGCCGAGCTGGTCGAGGTGCGGGTCAAGCGCCTGACGCGCGAGCTGTGGACGGCCATGGTGCTGGCCATCGCCTTCGTCGCCATCGCCGTCTATGCGTTGGTGAGCTATTACCTGGCCTCGCGCAGCAGCTGCGCGGCGCTGGGTCGGCGCATCGAGGCCCTCGGCGCGGGCGACCTCAGCGACAGCCCGGCGCTGGACGGCCGCGACGAGGTCGTGCTGGCCACGAATTCCCTGCGCGAGGCCATGCGGCGGCTGAGCGGCCTGGTGCACGAGGTGCGTGCCGGCGCCGAGCACATCTCCAGCTCGGCCACGCAGATCTCGGGCGCCAACCAGGACCTGTCGGCGCGTGGCAATGCGATGGCTTCGGTCGTCGAGCAGACCAGCGCCAGTACCGGCATGCTGGAGCAGACCGTCGACCACAACATGAGCAGCGCCCGCGAGGCCCATGACCTCGTGCAGGGCGCGGCCGACCTGGCCGGCCGTGGCGGCGCCATCGTGCAGCGCGCCGTCGATTCCATGGAGGAGATCACCGCCAGCTCGCGCAAGATCGGCGACATCATCCAGGTCATCGACTCGATCGCCTTCCAGACCAATATCCTGGCGCTGAACGCCGCCGTCGAAGCCGCGCGCGCGGGCGAGCAGGGGCGGGGTTTTGCCGTGGTGGCGAGCGAGGTGCGCTCGCTGGCCCAGCGGTCAGCGGAAGCAGCAAGAGAGATCAAGACGCTGATCAACACGTCCATCGAGACCGTCCACCAGGGCGAGGCCTATGTGGCCCAGGCGGGCGGCTCCATGGGCGAGATCGTGCAGGCCATCCATCGCGTGGCCGCCATCGTCGGCGACATCAGCAGCCAGTCTTCGTCACAGGCCGACCAGGTGCGCCAGCTGGCCGCGGCCATCCGCGAGGTGGACTCGACGACGCAGCAGAACGCGGCGCTGGTCGAGGAGACGGCGGCGTCCGCTTCGTTGCTGGAAGACCGGGCTGGGCAGTTGCGCGACGCGGCGTCGCGCTTTCGCGTCGCGACCGCCTGATCGGCCTCACAGCGCCGGCGGCGTGGGCCTTTGGCCCTGGCGGTTGAAGATTGATACCCTCCGGCGCGGGCGTCTCGCCAGGCAGTCGGGAGTGAACGGATGATGAACGTCGTTGCCACCGGTTTTCGGGGCGCCGCAGCGGCGGTCCTGCTGGCCTGTCATGCCGCGGTGGCGCTGGCCGAGCCGGTGAAGGACTGCCCGCTGCGCGACGCGCCCTTCTCGATCGACAGCCCCCTCATCGACGTCCTGCTGTCGCCCGCCGCGGTCGACGCGCTGCAAAAGGCCTGGCCCGGCGCCCGCTCGCTGGATGCCTGGCTGAGCGGCACCGAGGCGCCCACCTTCTCGGCCATCCTGCGGGTGCGCTCCCTGGCCGACAGGCCCGACTTCCCGCCGCTGGCGCGGCTCGACGCCGCCCTGCGCGCCGTGGCCGTGACCGATGCAGACCGCGCCGCCCGTTGCGCCCGCTACGACAACGACCCGCCGCAGCTCAGCATCGGCCCGGGCTCGCCCAGACTGCTGGTGTTCGAGAAGATCAACGGCTTTCGCGACGGCCCTTCGGTGAACGCCGCGCACGCGGCCATCCAGGTGATGGCCAGCAAGCGCGGCTGGTCGCTGAGCTTCACGGACAAGGGCGGCGCGATGACGCCGGCCCTGCTGCGGCAGTTCGACGTCGTCGTCTGGAACAACGTCAGCGGCGACGTGCTGACGCTCTCCCAGCGCGCGGCCTTTCGGGCCTTTGTGGAGAACGGCGGCGGCTATGTCGGCATGCACGGCTCGGCCGGCGACCCGGAGGCCTTCTGGGACTGGTACCTCGACACCCTGGTCGGCGCCCGCTTCAAGGGCCATCCGGGCAACCCGCAGTTCCAGGACGCCCGTGTCGTCGTCGAAGACGCCACCCACCCCATCACTGCAGGCCTGGGCAGCGGCTGGACGATGAAGGACGAGTGGTACTCGTTCAAGAACAACCCGCGCAGCGGCGCGACCGTGCTGGCGACGCTCGACGAGCGCAGCTACGCGCCCGGCGACCTGGCCATGGGTGACCACCCCATCGCCTGGACCCGCTGCGTCGGCCGCGGCCGTTCCTTTTACTCCGCCATCGGCCACCGGCCGGAAAGCTATGCAGAGCCCTCGCATGTGAGGCTGCTCGAACAGGCGGTCGAATGGGTCGCGGGCAAGGGCAGGCCCGCTTGCGCGCCCGGCGCGAGCAAAGGCCCATAGTCGGTTTCAAGCCCAGAGCGAGCGCCGGAAGCCGTCATGCCCAGGCGCCTTCCATCGCGCTGCGCAGCGGCCGGCCCAGCGGCGAGGCTTCTGCGGGCTCGGCGCTGTCGTGGGCCAGCAGGTCCAGGGCCGTGCTGCACCAGGGGCCCAGGGGGATGAGGTCGCCCAGGCGGGCCGAGGCGCGGGTCAGGGCGTGGGGCAGTTCGACCTGGCGTGCGGGGCTCAGGCCGCGGGCGGCGCGGCGGCGCGCAATCCAGTCGGCGACCGTGGCGGCTTCGGGGCCGACGGCGGTCCATGACGGGGCCTGCGGGACGGCCAGCGTCGCCACGATGCCGGCCGCCAGATCCTCGACGCGGATGGGCTGCACGCGGCAGCGGGCGACAGCGGCCGGCAGGGGCAGCCAGGGCAGGCGGCTGAGCCGGTCCAGCAGGCGGCTGCTGATGCCGCCGACGCCGATGATGAGGCTGGGCCGCACGATGCAGGCGCGCCCGGCCAGCGCGATCTCGCCGGCCTGCTTGCTGCGTGCATAGGCGCTGACGCCGCCGCACAGCGCCGACACATGCACGAGGCGGTTGATGCCGCGGGCCTCGCAGGCGTCGGCCAGCGCAGCCGGCGCGCGGTGGTGCATCAGGTCCAGCAGGTCGCTCACGCCGCCGGCCTGGTCGCGCAGGCAGCCGGCGGTGTAGACGACGCCGTCCACGCCCTTGAGCTGGGTCTCCCAGGCTTCGGGCAGGTCCCAGCAATCCACGGGGTGGAGGTCGGCCCTGACCGCTTCATGCCCGGCCGCGGCCAGCGCCGTGAGCAGGTGGCGGCCGACGAAGCCGCCGGCGCCAATGACGAGTATCTTCATGGCTCAGCCTCCCGTGCGGGCCGCCGCTGTGGCGACAGGACCCAGGGGCTTGAACAAGGCGACCTGCTGCCGGGCCAGCTTGTCCTGCGTCGGTGCCCAGACGCGGCGCGTGATGATGGCGATGCTGACGAAGCTGCCGGCCGCGGTCAGCCACAACGCCCGGTGCACGGCGTCCAGCGTGCTGCCGTGGAAGTCGCCGAAGGTCAGGGCCAGCACCAGGGTGCCGGCGATGGCCAGTACATAGGCGCTGCGCACCCAGAAGTGGGCGCCGACCTTGCCAGGCAGCGGCTCGATGCACAGCGAGTCCAGCACCACCAGCAGGATGGGCTGCATATAGCCGATGGCCAGCATGGGACCCAGGACGGCGATGACGAGGGTCAGGGAAAAGTTCAGTTCGGACACGGTTTTCTCTCCTTGGTTGAGTCAATGAATGCGGCAGGCTCCGTCGACCGGGCAGGCGCGCTCCTGGATGCGAAAGGCGGTTCGCACTAGCGTGTGGGGCATCTGGTAGCGGTGCTTGACGAGCCAGGGGTAGGCCCGTGCGGCCAGGCGCGCGAACCAGGGGCGGCGCAGCCAGCGGGCCACGTTGGTGAAGCCGGTGGCCGCGTAGATGACCTCGAAGGCCGGGATGCCGATGAGCCAGCCCCCGTCGGGCCGGCGCACGTGGATGAGCTGCAGCATCGCGTCCAGGCTGACGCCCAGTGCTGCTGCATCGAAGCCGGGTGCGGCGATGTCGATGAACTCGAGCAGGCCGGCGCTGTTGCGCGCCTCCAGCAGGGCCATCTCGCCGCGGCACAGCGGGCAGGCGCCATCGAAATAGACGGTGTGGACTGGCAGGGTGTTTGCAGTCACGGCGGTTATTTCTGTTTAAAGTGAAATTGAGAGGCAAAAAAAGGGCGCCGACCGGGCGCCCGTTGGTCACCCCATGGGCGGCATCGGTGGCGTGACCGGAAAGACATTGGGTGCCGCAGCATCGGCCGCCTGGATCGCATCCCCCGGCCGCACAAAGCGCTGCACCTGGGAGCCCAGGCGCAGGATCTTCTCGAGCGTGGCCGGCGACAGGCGCAGCATCTCGTCGCTCCAGCTGCCCAGGGTCTGCATGAAATCCAGCGTGCTGCGCAGCCGGTCCTGCAGGGCGGGGGACTCCTTGTCGAGCCCGGGGTCGCGCGACAGCTCGCGCAGCAGGGCGACGGTGGGGTCGAACTCGCGCTCCTTGCGCTCGCGCACGATGGTGCGGAACAGCTCCCAGACATCGCCCGAGGTCTCGTAGTAATCGCGTCGGTCGCCCAGCACATGGGTGACGCGGATCAGCCGCCAGTTCAGCAACTCCTTCAGGCTGTTGCTGATATTGGAGCGGGCCAGCACCAGGGTGTCGGCGATGTCCTCGGCATGCAGGGGCTGGCCGTGCACGAAGAGCAGGGCGTGGATCTGGGCGACGCTGCGGTTGACGCCCCAGTTGGAGCCCATCTCGCCCCAGTGGACGATGAAGCGGCGGGCGATGTCGGTGAGTTCCATGGCCGCAAGCGTACGCCGTCTGTAATTTCTGTCAATACAGAAATAAAATTTGAAGGCGCCAGCCGTGGCTATCATGCGCACCGTTTTTTTGATATGGGAGAGCCGCCATGGCCATGGATGTTGTCGACTATGAGATCAAGGGTGCCGAGATGCAGTTCGTCGAGATCGAACTCGATCCCGGCGAGGCGGCCATCGGCGAGGCCGGTTCGATGTTCTTCATGGATTCGTCCATCGGCATGGATGCCGTCTTCGGCGACGGTTCGGCCAACCAGGGCGGCTTCCTCGGCAAGCTGCTGGGCGCCGGCAAGCGCCTGCTGACGGGCGAATCGCTGTTCACCACCATCTACACCAACAACGGCACGGGCAAGCAGCGCGTGGCCTTCGCGGCGCCCTACCCGGGCAAGATCATCCCCATGGATCTGGCGGCCCTCGGCGGCACGCTGATCTGCCAGAAGGACGCCTTCCTGTGCGCGGCGCGCGGCGTCTCCCTGGGCATCGCCTTCCAGCAGAAGCTGTCGGCCGGCTTCTTCGGCGGCGAGGGCTTCATCATGGAGCGCCTGGAGGGCGACGGCCTGGCCTTTGTGCATGCCGGCGGCACCATCGTGCGCCGCAGCTTGCAGCCGGGCCAGACCCTGCTGGTCGACACGGGTTGCGTCGTGGCTTACACGCCCAACGTCAACTTCGAGATCCAGTACGTCGGCAAGATCAAGACGGCGCTGTTCGGCGGCGAAGGCCTGTTCCTGGCCAAGCTGACCGGCCCGGGCGAGGTCTGGCTGCAGAGCCTGCCCTTCTCGCGCCTGGCTTCGCGCATCTTCGCGGCGGCGCCGCAGATGGGCGGCCACAAGGAAGAGGGCTCGGTTCTCGGTGGTTTTGCCGGCGGCGGACTGCTGGGTGGGCTGCTTGGAGGCGATGACGAGTAGACGCCCCGGTAAACTGCGACGTTGTGGAGGGCGGCGGCTGCCGCCCTTTTTGCTTTTAAGGACTCCTGGAATGTTTCGTCGCAGCGCGTTCGCGCTCCTGATGGTCCTGGCCGGCCTGGCCCAGGCCAATGCCCAGAGCAATGGCCGCCCGCCGGTCTTCGTGCTGAATTCCCTGGACGCCGACATCTCGGTCGTCGACCCGGTCAGCTTCACCGTCGTCAAGCGCATCCCGACGGGCAAGGAGCCCCACCACCTCTATCTGTCGCCCGACGAGAAGTCCCTCATCGTCGCCAATGCGCTGGCTGATTCGCTGACCTTCATCGACCCGCGCACGGCCGAGGTCCAGCGCGTCGTGCGCGGCATCCCCGACCCCTATCACCTGCGTTTCTCGCCGGACATGAAGTGGTTCATCACCGCCTCCAACCGGCTGGACCGCGTCGACCTCTATCGCTGGCAGGGCAGCGCCGCCACCGAGCCGCTGCAACTGGTCAAGCGCATCCCGGCGCCCAAGACGCCGAGTCACCTGAACATCGACAGCAAGAGCACGACGCTCTATGCCAGCCTGCAGGACAGCGACGAGTTGCTGGCCATCGACCTGGCGACGCAGAACATCAAGTGGAAGCAGGCCGTCGGCAAGATGCCGGCCGACATCTACCTGACGCCGGACGACCGCTTCCTGCTCGTCGGCCTGACGGGCGACAAGTTCGTCGAGGTCTGGGACGTCAGCGGCGCCGGCGCGCCCAAGCTCGCCAAGCGCATCCTGACCGGCGCCGGCGCCCACTCCTTCCGCGCCTGGGGCGACAAGCGCCATGTGCTGGTCAGCAACCGCGCGGCCAACACCATCAGCAAGATCGACCTGACGACGCTGGCCGTCGTCGACCAGTTCCCCGCGCCGGCAGGCCCCGACGACATGGAACTGCTGACCGACGGCAAGACCCTGCTCGTCACCTCGCGCTGGGCCGGCAAGCTTACGCAGATCGACACCGCCACGCGCAAGGTCGTCAAGCAGGTCAAGGTGGGCAAGTCGCCGCACGGCATCTGGACGCTGGATCACCAGCCGAGGCTGTGATGCCCCTCGCCCAGTCTCGTCCCGCTGAACGCGGGCGTGCCCGGTCGGTCCCCCGTGGGGACGGCGATGCTTGCGGCGTTGAGCCGCAAGCACATCGCCCGCGGGCCGGCTCGGGAGCGGCCCAGCGCTGGTCCCGCGGTCGAACACGCCTGAAGGCGCTGCTGTTGGCTCTTACGGTCACGACGGCCGCGGCGCAACCGTCTTGCGACAAGCCGGTCTATCTCACCTTCGACACCGGCCACATGGGTGTCGCGCCGCTGATCGCCGAGACGCTGAAGAAGCACAACGCGAAAGCGACCTTCTTCCTCGCCAGCGAGCCCACGCTGACCGGCGGCACGACGCTGGACGAGACCTGGGCGCCCTGGTGGCGCGAGCGCGCCGCCGAAGGCCATGATTTCGGCTCCCACACCTGGGACCACGACATCTTCATGGAAGACGTGCTGGACGCAGACGGCAAGGTGGTGCGCTTCAAGGTGAAGACGCAGGCCGGCGTCAATCCGCCCGTGGTGCGCGAGGTCACGCCCGAGCAGTATTGCGAGAGCCTGAAGAAGGTGGGCGAACGCTTCACGGCCATGACGGGCAAGCCGCTGGGCCCCGTCTTCCGCGCGCCGGCCGGGCGTTCGTCGACGGCGCTGCTGAACACCGCCAAGGCCTGCGGCTTCACGCATGTGGGCTGGAGCCGCGCTGGCTTTCTGGGCGATGAGTTGCCCAGCCAGAGCAATCCCAACGCGCAACTGCTCGAAAAGGCGCTGCGCGACATCAAGCAGGGCGACATCCTGATCGCCCACCTGGGCATCTGGGAGCGCCAGGACCCCTGGGCGCCCGCGGTGCTGGAGCCGCTGATGACGGGCCTGGAGCAGCGGGGCCTATGCTTTGCACCGCTGCGCGAGCATCCCCGCTTCGCCAGCCTGTTCAAGACCGTTGAAACCAAGGTCGCCCTGAAGTCGGGCACCAAGACCTACGCCCGCAAGCCGTGATCGACTGGATCTCCAACATCTTCGACGCTGCGCAGCTGTGGCTCTATGAGTCCATCGTGCAGCCGGTGGTGTTCGGCCTGGGGCTGGGCAATCTGCTGGAGGACGCCTTCGACGCGACCGGTTGGCTGCTGCTCGGCCTGGTGCAGATCGCCGTCATCCTGCTGGGCATCGGCATGCTGGAGCGACGCTGGCCGGTCGAGCCCGTCACCGACCACGGGGCCGTCCGCACCGATGTCATCTACACACTGATCCACCGCCTTGGCCTCGTGCGCTTGCTGATGTTCTTCAGCATCGAGCCGGTCTGGGACGGCATCGCCAGCGAACTGCGCATGGCCGGCCTGCAGACCTGGCAGCTCGATGCGATCTGGTCCGGCGTCACCGACATCGGCTGGGTCAGCCTGCTGCTGTATCTCGTCGTCTTTGACTTCGTCGGCTACTGGCTGCACCGCGCCCAGCACCAGTTCAACTGGTGGTGGGCCCTGCACAGCCTGCACCACAGCCAGCGCCAGATGACGATGTGGAGCGACAACCGCAATCACCTGCTGGACGACGTGCTGCTGGGCACCGCGCTGGCCCTGCTGGCCCGCCTGATCGGCGTCGAGCCGGGCCAGTTCGTCGCCATCACCGTCATCACCCAGCTGCACGAAAGCCTGCAGCATGCGAACGCGCGCATCAGCTTCGGCCGCATCGGTGAAAAGCTGCTGATCAGCCCGCGCTTTCATCGCCTGCATCACAGCATCGGCATCGGCCATGAATCGGGTGGCCGCGGCACGCTGGGCGGCCACAACTTCGGCGTGCTGCTGCCGCTGTGGGACCTGCTGTTTCGCACCGCCAACTTCGAGAACCGCTTCGACGCCACCGGCGTGCGCGACCAATTGCCCGAGGAGGGCGGCCGCGACTACGGCGCCGGCTTCTGGCATCAGCAATGGCTGGGGCTGACCCGCCTGTTCGGCTCGTTCAGGAAAACTGCTTGATGCAAAGCCTCGTCGACTCCTTCTGGCGCGCCGCCGCCTACTGCCTGCACCCGCGCGTCATCGGGTTGTCGCTGCTGCCATTGGTCATCTGCGGTGTGCTGGTGTTCGGCTTCATGTTCTTCTTCTGGGAGGGCGCGATCGCCGGCGTGCGCGCGACACTGGAGAGCTGGCATCTCATCGAGAGCCTGCTGCAATGGCTGGACTCCTTCGGCCTGCAGGCCTTCCGCAGCGCGCTGGCAGCCATCGTCGTGCTGGCCGGCGTGCTGCCGGTCGTCATCCTGCTGAGCCTGCTGCTGGTCGCACTGTTGATGACGCCGGCCATCGTGCGGCTGGTGGCGCAGCGCCGCTTCCCGTTGCTGGAGAAGAAGCGCGGCGGCACGCTGCTGGAGAGCGTCGCCGCCTCGCTCGGCGCCACCTTCATCGCGCTGGTGCTCATCATCCTGTCCATGCCGCTGTGGCTGATCCCGCCGCTGGTGATGGTGCTGCCACCGCTGATCTGGGGCTGGCTGACCTACCGCGTCTTCGGCTTCGACGTGCTGGCCGACCATGCCTCGGCCGAGGAGCGCCGCGCGCTGCTGAAGGAGCATCGCATCCCGATGCTGGCCATCGGGGTCGTCTGTGGTTATCTCGGCGCCGTGCCGTCGTTGATCTGGGCCGTTGCAGGCGTGACGGCCATCATCTTCGCCCCCTTCGTCGTGCTGCTGGCGATCTGGCTCTACACGCTGGTGTTCGCCTTCTCCACCGCCTGGTTCACGCACTACGCGCTGGCGGCCCTGCAGGCGCGAAGGGCGGCGGAGCCGGTGGCCGAATCTGCGGTCCTCCTGGAGAACTGAAACGCATGCAAGTCGGACTGATCATCATTGGCGACGAGATCCTGTCCGGCAAGCGCCAGGACTCGCACCTGGCCAAGTTCATCGAGCTGCTGTCCGAGCGCGGCATGCAGCTCTCCTGGGCCCAATACCTGGGTGACGACCGCGAGCAACTCGTCACCAAACTGCGCGAGGCCTTCGCGAGCGGTGACCTCATCGTCAGCTGCGGCGGCATCGGCGCCACGCCCGACGACCACACCCGCCAGTCGGCGGCCGCCGCGCTGGGCCGCCCACTGGCCCTGCACCCCGAGGCGCGCGAGCTGATCTGGCAGCGCATCCAGCAGATGGCCGCCGAGCAGGGCAAGACGGTCACGCTCGACGAGCCCGACACGCTGCGCCGCCTGGAGATGGGCGTCTTCCCCGAGGGCGCCGGCATCGTGCCCAACCCCTTCAACAAGATTCCCGGTTTCTTCGTCGGCAACGTTCACTTCGTGCCGGGCTTCCCCGTCATGGCCCATCCGATGATGGCCTGGGTGCTGGATCGCTTCCCGCAACTGCACCGCCAGGTCGGCGTCATCGAGCGCTCCCTGATCGTCCAGGGTGCGATGGAAGCCAGCCTCACGCCTCTGATGGAAGCCGTCGAGGCCGAGTTCGCCGGCATCAAGGTTTTCAGCCTGCCGAGCGTCGACCACCCGCAGTGGGGCCGCTGCATCGAGCTGGGCGTGAAGTGGGGCCCCCCGCCTGCGAGTACGCAGTCGGCCCCCCGAGGGGGCGCAGCCGATCTAGGGAGCGGCCCGTCGATCGGCTTGGGCGATGCAGAACGCCTCGACAGCGCCTATGACGCCCTGAAGCGGGGCGTGATCCAGTTTGGTGCAACCATCAGCACCGAGCTGGTGCGATAGTTCTCGCGCCGTAACCGGGGCCGCCACATAATGCCCGGCGCTGCCGGGCAGCAACCCATGTCGGTGCATCTGGCATGCAACCTGCTTTGAATACCCCCGTGGCCGCTGGCGCGTGTGCGTCGGTGGCGGCATCCCACCCCTGTCCGATCCCGCTAGGAGCTATTGATGGCCAAGACCGTCGCCGATGTGATGAGCATCGTTAAGGAAAACGAAGTCAAGTTCGTCGACTTCCGCTTCACCGACACCCGTGGCAAGGAGCAGCACGTCTCCGTGCCCGTCTCCCATTTCGACGAAGACAAGTTCATTTCGGGCCACGCCTTCGACGGCTCCTCGATCGCCGGCTGGAAGGGCATCGAAGCCTCGGACATGCTCCTCATGCCCGATCCGAACACGGCCAACATCGACCCCTTCTTTGAAGAGCCGACGCTGATCCTGTCCTGCGACGTCGTCGACCCCGCCGACGGCAAGGCCTATGAGCGCGACCCGCGTTCGCTCGCCAAGCGCGCCGAGGCTTATCTGAAGGCCTCCGGCCTGGGCGACACGGCCTACTTCGGCCCGGAACCCGAGTTCTTCATCTTCGACAGCGTGCGCTGGGGCAATGAAATGTCCGGCTCGTTCTTCAAGATCGAGTCCGAAGAAGGCGCCTGGAACTCCTCCAAGGAATACGAGCACGGCAACAGCGGCTACCGCCCCACCGTCAAGGGCGGCTACTTCCCCGTGCCCCCGGTCGACAGCGGCCAGGACATGCGCTCGGAGATGTGCCTGATCCTTGAGCAGATGGGCATCCCGGTCGAAGTGCATCACCACGAAGTGGCGAACGCCGGCCAGATGGAAATCGGCACCAAGTTCAGCTCGCTGGTGCAGCGCGCCGACTGGCTGCAACTGCAGAAGTACATCATCCAGAACGTCGCCCATGCCTACGGCAAGACCGCGACCTTCATGCCCAAGCCCCTGGTCGGCGACAACGGCAGCGGCATGCACGTTCACCAGTCCGTCTGGAAGGACGGCAAGAACCTGTTCGCCGGTGACGGCTATGCCGGTCTGAGCGAGTTCGCGCTGTACTACATCGGCGGCATCATCAAGCACGCGCGCGCGCTGAACGCCATCACCAACCCGGGTACGAACTCGTACAAGCGTCTGGTGCCCGGCTTCGAAGCCCCGGTCAAGCTGGCCTACTCGGCCAAGAACCGCTCGGCCTCGATCCGCATCCCCTACGTCGCCAACCCCAAGGGCCGCCGCATCGAAGCGCGCTTCCCGGATCCTTCCGCCAACCCCTACCTGGCCTTCAGCGCGCTGCTGATGGCCGGCCTGGACGGTGTGGAGAACAAGATCCATCCGGGCGAAGCCGCGACCAAGGACCTGTACCACCTGCCGCCGGAAGAAGACGCGAAGATCCCGACCGTCTGCCACAGCCTCGACCAGGCCCTGGACTACCTGGACAAGGGCCGTGCCTTCCTGACCAAGGGTGGCGTGTTCACCGACAGCTATATCGATGCCTACATCGAGCTGAAGATGCAGGAAGTGACGCGCTTCCGCATGGCGACCCACCCGGTCGAGTTCGACATGTACTACGCGCTGTGATGGCCATGGGCAGCACTCACGCTGCCTTTGTCATCCCCGCTGAAGGGGGCCGCTGCTGCGGCCCCTTTTTCGTTGACGTGTCTGGGCCACAATCCCGCCATGCTGAATCGACTGCTGGCACCGCTGCTCGTTCTGGCCAGCCTGGGCGCGCAAGCCCAGGGCACGGTCTACCGCTGCCCCGGGCCGCCGGTGCTCTACACCGACGCGCTGTCGGCCAAGGAAGCCAACGAGAAGGGCTGCCGCACGATCGAGGGCACGCCCATCACTGTGCTGCAGGCACCCAAGCCGCGGGCTGCGGCCGCGCCGGTGGCCGAGGTGCCACGCGGTGCTGAAAGCCGTGTCGATGCCGGCCAGCAGCGCGCCCGCGACGACGAGCGCCGCCGCGTGCTGCAGACCGAGCTGCGCCAGGCCGAAGAGCGCCTCGCCAATGCACAGAAGGAATTCAACAACGGCCAGGGCGAGCGCCGCGGCGACGAGCGCAACTACCAGAAGTATCTGGACCGCATGGCCGAGCTCAAGGACAGCATCGCCCGCCACGAGTCCGACATCCAGGCGCTCAAGCGCGAGATCGCCAAACTGCCCTAGTCATCGGCCCGGCGCCGATGTGCGCCATGACTGATACCCCCTTGCTGCCGGCCGAGTTCGCCGGCCTGGATCTGCTGGCGACCATGGTCGTCGTCGTCAGGGCCGACGGCGAATGCCTGTTCGCCAATGCCGCTTTCGAGAACGTCATGCGGCTGTCGCGCCGCAGCGTGCAAAGGGCTCAGCTGCCCGACTGGTTCGATGACGCCCAGCGCCTCACCGAGACCCTGGCAGGTGTCGCCGCCAACCAATACTCCAGCAGCCGCTTCGATGCGCTGCTGCGTCGCGGCTCCTGGGCCCACGAGGACGGTCTGCCCGTGCACGCCATCGTCTCGCAGATGGACGCGGCCGACGACGGCACGCCGCGCGTGCTGGTGGAGCTCATCGAGATTGCCCAGCAGGCTCGCCAGGACCGCGACGAGCGCAGTCTCGACCAGGTCCAGGCGACCAAGGAGCTGACCCGCAACCTCGCCCACGAGATCAAGAATCCGCTGGGCGGCATCCGCGGCGCGGCCCAGCTGCTGGCGCTGGAAGTGCAGGACAGCAACCCCGAACTGATCGAATACACCCAGGTCATCGTCCACGAGGTGGACCGGCTGCAGAGCCTGGTGGACCGCCTGCTCGCGCCGCACCGCAAGGCCCATGTCGTCGGCGACGTCAACATCCACGAGATCTGCGAGCGGGTGAGGGCGCTGGTGCTGATCGAGCATCCCAAGGGCCTGATCATCCCGCGCGACTACGACACCTCCCTGCCCGATTTCCGCGGCGACCGCGAGCAGCTGATCCAGATGGTGTTGAACATCGTGCAGAACGCCGCCCAGGTGCTGGGTTCGCGCATCGCGGCCGGCGACGCCCAGATCGTGCTGCGCACCCGCGTCTCTCGCCAGGTCACCATCGGCAAGCAGCGCTGGCGCTTGGCATTGGAATTGCATATCGAGGACAACGGTCCCGGCGTCCCCGCCGAGATCCGGGATCGCATCTTCTTTCCCCTGGTCTCAGGGCGGGAGGGCGGCTCGGGACTCGGACTCACGCTCGCGCAGACGATCGCCCAACAGCACCAGGGCATGATCGATTGCGAGAGCGAGCCGGGCCTGACGAATTTCCGAATCACGCTGCCCTTGCCCTGACGCCACAAGCCGACGGGAAGGGCTGAGGAACCGCATGAAATCCATCTGGGTTGTTGACGACGACCACTCGATCCGCTTCGTGCTCGAGAAGGCCCTGGCCCGCGAAGGGCTGCCGGTGCGCAGCTTCAGCAATGCGCGCGACATGCTCGCCGCTCTCGAGGACGACAGTCCGCAAGTGCTGGTGTCCGACATCCGCATGCCCGGCGGCTCGGGCCTGGAATTGCTGGCCAAGGTCAAGGCCCGCCTGCCGGCCCTGCCCGTCATCATCATGACGGCCTACTCCGACCTGGACAGCGCCGTGTCGGCCTTCCAGGGCGGTGCCTTCGAATACCTGCCCAAGCCCTTCGACCTGCCGCGCGCCGTGGAGCTGATCCGCCGCGCGCAGGAAGAGAGCCAGCGCGAGGCGGGCGAACAGGAAGCTGCGGCCCAGGTGCCCGAGATGCTGGGCCAGGCGCCCGCCATGCAGGACGTCTTCCGCGCCATCGGGCGCCTGTCGCAGAGCAATGTCACCGTGATGATCACGGGCGAGAGCGGCTCGGGCAAGGAGCTGGTCGCGCGTGCGCTGCACAAGCACAGCCCGCGCGGCGAAGGCCCCTTCGTCGCCATCAACACGGCGGCCATTCCGAAGGATCTGCTGGAGAGCGAACTCTTCGGCCACGAGCGCGGCGCCTTCACCGGCGCGCAGGCCTCGCGGCGCGGCCGCTTCGAGCAGGCCGACGGTGGCACCCTCTTCCTCGACGAAATCGGCGACATGCCCTTCGAGTTGCAGACGCGGCTGTTGCGCGTGCTGTCCGACGGCCAGTTCTACCGCGTCGGTGGCCACAGCCCGATGCGCAGCAATGTGCGCGTCATCGCGGCCACCCACCAGAACCTGGAAGACCGCGTGCGCCAGGGCGTGTTCCGCGAGGACCTGTTCCACCGCCTCAACGTCATCCGCCTGCGCCTGCCACCGCTGCGCGAGCGCCGCGAGGACGTGCCCTCGCTGGCCCGCCATTTCCTGCAGCGCAGCGCGACGGAGCTGGGTGTCGAGGCCAAGCGGCTGTCCGATGCGGCGCTTGTCGTGCTGACCAACTTCGACTTCCCCGGCAATGTGCGCCAGCTGGAGAACATCTGCCACTGGCTCAGCGTCATGGCGCCCAGCCAGGTCGTCGAGCCCAAGGACCTGCCGGATGAGGTTCAGCCCGGCTATGTCGCCGCGCCGTCGACGACGGCGATGACGAGCGCCCCGACGGCGCAGCCCAGCGCCGCGGCGCCTCTGCCGGCCGCCGCACCGGCCAGCACCAGCAGCGGTGAAGGCTGGCTGGCCGACATGGCGGCCGACGCCCGCGCCCGCCTGGCGGCTGGCGAGACCGATGTCTGGGATGCGCTGACCAAGAAATTCGAGGCCCAGCTCATCCTGACCGCACTGGACATCACGCGCGGCCGCCGCATCGAGGCCGCGCAGAAGCTCGGCATCGGCCGCAATACCATCACGCGCAAGATCCAGGAGCTGGGTCTGGACGTTTGAGCGCATGACCGACTCCCCGGTCTGCCCGGGGAGTTGTTGAAGTGGCTGTTTCGTCGCGCGCTGCCTTGGCCATGGGCCTGGGCGCCATCCTGTTGTGGAGCACGTCGGTCGGCACGATGCGCGGCATCACCGAGCATCTGGGGGCGACCGGCGGTGCAGCCGTGCTGTACACGCTGAGCGCGCTGCTGCTGTTCGCGGTGACGAAGCGCACGCCGCTGAAGGCCTTCCCGCCGGCCTATCTGCTGCTGGGCGCGACGCTCTTCGTCGGCTACCAGCTCTGCTTTGCGCTGGCCGTGGGTCTGGCCCGCAGCCGCAGCGAGGCCATCGAGGTCGGCATGGTCAATTACCTCTGGCCCAGCCTGACGGTGGTGTGCTCCGCCCTCGCGATGCGCCAGCGCGTCGGCGCCGTGATGCTGGTGGGTCTCGCCCTGGCCTTCGCCGGCGTCGTCGTCGCCTGCATGCCGGCCAGAGGCTTCACGCTGACCGGCTTCCTCGCCCATGCCGCGGGCAACCCGCGCAGCTATGGACTGGCCCTGGGCGCTGCCATCACCTGGGCGCTGTACTGCGTCATCACGAGCCGGCTGGCCCGGGGCTGCAATGGGGTCTGGCTCTTCATGGCCCTGAGTGCCGTCGCTTTCTGGGTGTTGCATGCGCTGCAGCCCGGCTCCTTCGCCATGCACTGGTCCCTGCCGGCTTTGGTTCAGGTGCTGCTGGCCGGCAGCGCCGTCGGCGCGGCCTATGCGCTGTGGAACCTGGCCATCCTGCACGGCAGCGTGGGTGCATTGGGTCTGGCGGCCAATGCCACGCCGCTGCTGTCGGCGCTGTTCGCCTCGTTGTGGCTGAGCACGGCCTTGCCCATCAGCTTCTGGGCCGGTGCAGCCCTCGTGGTCGTGGGCTCGGCCGTGGCAGGGCGCAGGCGCTGAGGCAGGCAAGCCGCATATCCTGCGGTCTGTATCCACCGGGAGCCCCATGAGCTTCACCTTGACCGCCTGGGCACAGCCCGCCGACCGACCCCTGCCCAGCGACGTGATGCAGGCCCAGGCCCAGCTCACCGAGGTCGAGCGCAACCCCGGTGCCGCGCCCGAGCCGCGCTTTCTCGCCCTGGCGCGCACGCTGGCCGCGCGCTGGCCGGACACCGAAGACGGTCCGGCCGACATCTACGACCATGGCCTGAGGACGCTGGAGACGCAGCCCGACAACGACCGTTACTACAACATCGGCCTGTGGGCGCGCGACGAGCGCTTCACCGTGAGCTTCAACCATGCCGTCGTGCAGGCCAACGACCTGGGTCTGCATGTGATGGACGGCCAGAACGGTGTCGTCTACCTGGCCAACGGCGATGTGCTCGAGCTCGACCCCGCCTCGACCGCCTCGCACACGGCGCGGCTGGACGATGCGGTGTCGCGCAAGGACTGGCCGGCGGCCTGGCAGGAGTGCCGGCGCCTCGCGCCCAGGCGCCTGCCCGAGGCCCTGACCATCTGGGCATTGCTGACCGCCGACGGCCGCTGTGCTGCCCCCAACCCCGCCCTGGGCGGCGCCCTGGCGCAGCTCAGTGGCACCGACCCCGCGCAGGACAGGCGCATCCGGTATTGCCTGGCCAAGGTGCCGGTGGCACAGCGCCCTTGGCAGGCGCAGCTGCTCCAGTACTTGCGTGGCGCGCCCGACCTGCTCGCGGCCGTCGATGCCGAAGCGGAGCGCGCCGCGGCCATTCCGGCTGGGATGGCGGCCGGGACCGTGGCGGCCGATCCCGCACTCGTGGCCTCTACCAAGGAGGCGGCCCAGGCCGCCGGCATCGAGCCGCAATTGGTGGAGCTTGCCATCGCCGGGAGCTCCAAGGCGCAGTTCGACCTGGCGAGCCGCTTCATCCACGCGCCCGGTTCCCTCTCGCTGGCGCGCGCCCGCCTCGCTGTGCAATGGCTGGAGCTCTCCGCCGCTCAGGGACAGGTCATCGCCAAGGCGGTGATGGGCGACATGCTGCTGCGCGGCATCGGTGGCCTGCCGGTCGACATGGAGCGCGGCCTGGCACTGCTCGAAGAGGCGGCGGCCGCCGACGACATGGATGGGCTGAGCTTCCTGGCCGACTTCCTTTACACCAAGAGCGTGCACCGCCTCCCTGACGGAACGCTCAAGAAGCTCACGGATCCTGCCAGCCAACGCAACCAGGTGCGCATACCGCAGCTGCTGATGCGGGCCGTCGCAGCGGGCAGCAAGCGCAGCCTGCTCTGGCTGGCCGTGCGGCTGTGGGACGAGATCGGCATACCGCGCGACGACGTGGCCGCCAAGGCCGTCATGCAGCTGGCCCGCACCCGCACGCCGGAACTCTGTGTGGAGCAGCCGGAAGCGCTGGCGCTGATGTTGCCCACGCCGGCGGACTCCGAAGAGGTGATGGCGCTGGCGCGCCAGCTCGGCGCCGACCTGAAGCGCCTGCCCGAGCTTCTGAATGCCCGGCTGGCGGCCAGGGCCGCAGCCATGCCGCCGGCAGTCGTGCCCGCTGCCGCTGCCGCGCCCATGTCCCGTACGGAGCCACGCACAGCATCCTCGCGGCGCGCGCCGCAAGCCCACGATGAGGATGAGGCCGCGCCGCCGCCGCGCTTTCAGCTGCACGCCGGGCATGTGGCACTGGTGCTGGGCGCCCTGGGCCTGGCGATCCTGTTGGTACTCATACCGTCGCTGGGCAAGGGCAGCTTCAAGGCGCTGGCCGTGCTGATCGGCCTGATCGGCGCCTTTGGCGTCTGGCGCACGACGGCCGACTGGGACTGGGGCGGCGCCAAGCGCCTGCTGGTGAGTGCCCTGGCGCTGATACCCGGACTGGGCTTCGTGGCCTGCGTGGCGGTGCTGTTGCGCGCCGTGCGCGGGGGAAGCTGACAACCGCTAGAGCTTGTCCAGCATGATGGGCTTGCCGGTCAGATAGCCCTGGATCAGGCGGAAGCCCATGTCGCGGCAGATCTCGGCCTCGGCCTCCTGCTCCACGCCTTCGGCCAAGGGAATGGAGCCCAGCTCCAGCACCATGCGCACCAGGTCGCGCACCATGCGCTGCTTGCGCTCGCTGGCTTCATGCAGATTGCGCACAATGCCCATGTCGAACTTGACGAAGTGCGCCGGCACCTCGGCGATCTCGTTCAGGCGCGCCTGGCCGGCGCCGAAGTCGTCATAGGCGAAAGCCACGCCAATGCCGTTCAGGCGCTCGGCCAGCTCGCGCATGCGGTCGACCTCGACCACCGCGCTTTCGTGCACCTCCACCACCAGCTTGGGAGGCACCGGCAGCGCCAGCAGCCCATGAAGGGACTGGAAGAACTCTTCCGTGAAGGTCTCGCTCGGGTGGGCATTGACGAAGATATGCAGCCCCTGCGCCTTGGGTGCCAGCGCCGCCACGCCGTGCGACCGGAACGCCTCGCTCAACTCGGCCTCGCGCCGCAACGTGGCGGCCATCTTGAACAGATGCATGGGCGAGCCGGGCAGCTCGGGGTGGGTGCAGCGGCCCAGCAGTTCGTAGGCGAACAACTGGCCTGTGTGGGCGTCGACGATGGGCTGGGCCGCCCCGGTCAGGCCGCGGCCGGCGAGGAACTCCAGGAACTGCGCCTCCTGGCGGACGAAGTGCTGGCTGAGCGGGTTGCTGCCCGGCGACACCACCATCGTGCGCATCGGCCGCGGCTCTGCCACGGTGGCTGCGGCCAATGTCTCGTCGTGGGTCAGGCGGAACTCGGCACTGCAGAAATGGATGATGTCGTTGGGCGCCAGCTGCCGCGGCCCCTTCAGACGCTCGTGGTTCACGAAAGTGCCGTTGGTGCTGCCCAGGTCGACCACCTGCAGGCTGCCTTGCTCATCCAATTGCAGCTCGGCATGCCGACGCGACAGGCCCTGCGCCTCGATGGTCAGGTTGTTGCCCAGATCGCGACCCACGCTGAACGGCAACCGGTCGATGCGATGCGTGACGCGCGAGCCATCGGCGCCCACGCTCTCCAGAAACCAAGGCGTACTGCCCATTCATGCTCTCCACGCCCCCACCGCGAAGCTGCGGTGCAGCACTTGCGGTGCGTGCTGCGGGGATGAGCACATTCTGAAACACATTGGCCGACGATGACCACCGGTGCTTCCCTCGGTTGAGGGTCAGCGCTCAGTCGCCGTGATGACTTGAACGAGGCGCCGCCCGACGGCGCGCGTGTCAGCGCTTGGCGCCGCGGCGGCGTGCGATGAAGCCGATCACGCCCAGGCCACCCAGCAGCAGGGCCGGTGTCATCGGTTCGGGCACGGCCGTGGCGAAGTTGATCGAGCCACCACCCTGCTGGACCATGAAGCCCCCCGCGAACAGCTGCACCTGTGAGCTGGTGTTCGTGAACGACGTGGACGCCTGGTTGTAGAAAGCCGACGGCGTGACGAAGAAGGACGCCGCCCCCGGGCTGGTGCCGACCGTCACGTTCGCAGTCGCCAGTGGCGAGAAAGCCCCGCCGCCAGGGATGCTGGCGACGCCGCCGCTGATCAGACTGCCCGTGGCCAGCGCAATCGGCGCGACGGCAGTCGTCGTGGGCGTCGTGCCGGCGAAGCCGAAGCTGGCCGTGCCGTTGTAGCCGTACAGCGTGTAGGTCAGCGACGAGAAGCTGCCGACCGAGACCTGCGTGAGCGGGTTGTTGCCGTCGGTCGTGCCGCTGCCTGTGAAGGCGATGTAGAGGCCGTAGGCGCTGTTCAGCCCGGGCGTCGCCTGGATGACGCTGTTCAGCTGAGCACCGGTGATGGCCAGGAACCCGGTCTCCGTGAAGGTCGTCGCCGACGTGCGCGTCACCGTCGCGTAGTCGGAGATCAGCAGGTTGTCGGCCGTGAATGTGGCGCCCGCGAGCCCGACGGCGCTGGGGTCGAAGGTGAAGTTGTTCAGTGCGCTGGCGCTGGCCGAGGCCGCCAGCAAACCGGCTGCCAGCAGACCGCGCTGAAGCCAGGAGGTCGACGAGGCTTGGGACTGTGCGGACATGGCGAACTCCTGGCTGGGGCCGACAAAAGCGGACGGGCACCGGCATCTGGCCAGTGACATCCTGATTCTGTGAGCAGCAGGCTGTTTGACCAATGGGCAGGGCGGCCAAAGATTAGGGGGTTTCCCTTCATCGGGGGGAAGGAACGCGGCTTGCCGCTAGCGCCCCGCCACGCGCAATCCCAGCAGCAGCAGCGTTGCCAGCCCGAAGCCCAGTGTCAGCACGCGCCAGAACAGCAGCGGGTGGCGCTGCTGCAGCGGTGTGCGGTCGCGGCTCATGAATTCGGGGCCGGGGGCGTAGAGGTCGTGCGCGAACTCCGACAGCGCCTGCTGGCGCCGCGCCGGCTGGGGCTGCAAGGCCTTGCGCAGCACGCGGTCCAGCCATTCGGGCAGGTCGGGGCGGCGGGTGCGCAGCGGCACGTACTGCAGCTTGTGCAGGTCGCGCGGGCCGCGCACCAGCGGCACCTGCAGGCCGTAGGGAAGGGCGCCTGTCAGCATCTGGTAGGCCAGCACGGCCAGCGAGAACAGCTCGGACACCGGCGTGCCGCCGTCGCCAGTGAAGTATTCGGGCGCGGTGTACTGCAGACTGCCGGCGATGTCGGTGGCGCGGCCACCCAGGCCGTCGCCCAGGCCCTCGTTCAGGCCGGCCACATGGGCCGAGGCCAGGTCGATGAGGATGACGGTGCCCTGGCGGTCGATCATCAGGTTCTCGGGCCGCAGGTCCTGGTGCAGCATCTCCTTGCGATGCAGGGCCTGCAGGCCGCGGGCGATCTGGTCGACGAGCTGGCGCACCTCGTCCAGGCCGGGCTTGGGGTGGTCGGTCATCCACTGGGCCAGGGTCTGGCCGGTGATGAACTCCATCGCGGTAAAGAGGTGCTCGCGCCGCTTCTCGGCCGGCGCGGCCTTGATGACGTGCGGGCTGTCGACGCGCCGCGCCACCCACTCTTCGATGGCGAAGCGGTCCAGGGCGCGGCTGTCGCTGCCCATGTCGGCGGAGGGCAGCTTGATGGCCCATTCGCGCTGCTCGGCGTCGACGGCCAGCACGACCTGGCTGCGTGCGCTGGCGTACAGCTCGCGGACGACGCGGTAGCCCTCGAACTCCATGCGTGGCGCCAGCCGCGGCGGCAGGCGCAGGCGTTCGCGCCGCACCGGGGGGCTGAGCTGGTCGGGCAGGGACTCGACGCGCGCCAGCATGACGGTGGCGTTGTCCTGGCTGCCCCGTGCCAGTGCTGCGGCCACCAGCGCCTGCGCGGCGGCTTGCAGGTCGGCGCCATGGCGGCTGACGGTGTTGACGACGAACGCAGCATCGAGATGCTCATAGGCGCCGTCGGTGGCCAGCAGATAGGTCTCGCCCACCTCGGTGGGCCAGCAGGCGTGGTCGATCTCGAGGTGCGGGCTGATGCCCAAGGCGCGGCCGAGATAGGTCTGGCCACCGTCCAGGCGCACGCGGTGGTCGTTGCTCAGTTGCTCAAGCGCCGCGGGGTGGATGCGGTAGGCCCGCGTGTCGCCGACATGCAGCAGATGCACCTCGCGGCCCTTGAAGACCAGGGCGCTGAAGGTGCAGACATGGCCGCGGTCCTTGTCGAAGCGGCCGTCGCCGCGCTGGGTCTGGGCATGCAGCCAGCCATTGGTGGCGGCCAGCACGCACTGGGCCGCGCGGCGCACCGTCCAGGCCTCGGAGGTGCCGTAGTAGTCCTCCAGGAAGCCGCGCACGGCGGCCGCGCTCGCGACCTGGCTGACGGGGCTGCTGCTGATGCCGTCGGCGATCGCCAGCGCGATGCCGCGCGAGCGGCGCTGCGCATCGGTCGGCAGGGCCGCACCGTGGAAGTCCTGGTTCAGCGGCTTGGTGCCAGCCTCGGAGTGCTGGCCGACTACGATCTTCAGCGTCATGTCAGTGGCTGCGCCGTATTGCGGGCCGAGCGCCGGGCCGCTCCCTAGCCGGACCGCCTGGCGATGTGCTTGCCGGTCGAACCGGCAAGCATCGCCGTCCCCTTGGGGGACCGGTCAAGGTCCTCCTTGGACGAGGGGCTCACACGATGATGCGCTTCGGGGCGGTCTTGTAATGCGTCGAGTACAGCGACAGGCCGACGAAGGTCAGGCCACCGACGAGGTTGCCGACGACGGTGGGGATCTCGTTCCAGATCAGGTAGTCCATGATCGTGAACTTGCCACCCAGCATCAGGCCCGAGGGGAACAGGAACATGTTGACGATGCTGTGCTCGAAGCCCATGTAGAAGAACACCATGACCGGCATCCACATGCCGATGGCCTTGCCCGACACCGAGGTCGACATCATGGCCGCGACGACGCCGGTGGACACCATCCAGTTGCACAGCACACCGCGGATGAAGAGCGTCAGCATGCCGGCGGCGCCGTGGGCCGCATAGCCCACCGTGCGGCCTTCGCCGATGGTGCCGATCTTCAGGCCCACCGCATTGGGTGCCTCGCTGAAACCGAAGGTGAAGATGATGGCCATGAAGACGGCCACCGTCAGCGCGCCGGCGAAGTTGCCGAAGAACACCAGCGTCCAGTTGCGGAACACGCCGCCCCAGGTGGCGCCGGGGCGCTTGTCCAGCACGGCCAGCGGCACCAGCGTGAACACGCCGGTCAGCAGATCGAAGCCCATCAGGTAGAGCAGGATGAAGCCGACCGGGAACAGCACCGCGCCCAGCAGCGGGTTGCCGGTGTTGACGCTGACCGTCACCGCGAACGCCGCCGCCAGCGCCAGGATGGCGCCCGCCATATAGGAGCGGATCAGCGTGTCGCGGGTGGACATCAGCAGCTTGGATTCACCAGCATCGACCATCTTGGTCACGAACTCGGTGGGTACGACGTAGGCCATGGTTTGTCTCCTCTTTCGCCAATCAAATATTCGTTAGCGCAGCGCGACGAGCACGCGGCCGTCCTGCACCTGTACGGCATGGGCGCGCACCGACTGCTCGGGCGCCTCCAGGCACTCGCCGGTGCTCAGGTCGAAATGGTTCTTGTAGAGGGGCGACGCGACGACGATGCGCTCGCCGAGGTTGCCCACCAGGCCGCGGGCCAGCACGCTGGCGCCCGAGCGCGGGTCGATGTTGTCGATGGCGTGAAAGCTCTCGGCACCGACGCGGAACACGGCCACGTGGCGGTCGCCGACGCGGGCGGCCACGCCGGTGTTGGGCAGGATGTCGTCGACGCTGCAGATGGGGGTGTAGGTCATGTCGTTTCCTTGATCAGGCCGTGGCTTCTTCTTCGCGCTCTTCGGCACGCTCATCGGGGCGTGCAGGACGGATCTGGCCGCGCTCCTCCACGAAGATGATTCGCTCGTCCGGCTTGTCACTGTTGACGAAGGAGCGGAAGCGCTGGCGCACCTCGGGCGTCGTGACGGCCGTCTTCCATTCGCATTGGTAGGTGTCGACGACGGCCTGCATCTGCGCTTCCAGTTCGGCGCCCAGGCCCAGGCTGTCGTCGATGACCACGGCCTTCAGGTAGTCCAGACCGCCCTCGAGGTTGTCGCGCCAGGTGCTGGTGCGCTGCAGACGGTCGGCCGTGCGCACATAGAACATCAGGAAGCGGTCGATGTACTTGATCAGGTCGGCCTTGCTCAGGTCGCTGGCGATCAGCTCGGCGTGACGCGGCTTCATGCCGCCGTTGCCGGCCACATACAGGTTCCAGCCCTTGTCGGTGGCGATGATGCCGACGTCCTTGCCCTGGGCCTCGGCGCATTCCCGCGTGCAGCCGGAAACGCCGAACTTGATCTTGTGCGGCGCGCGCAGGCCCTTGTAGCGGTTCTCGATCTCGACGGCCAGGCCGACGGAGTCGTCCACGCCGTAGCGGCACCAGGTGCTGCCCACGCAGCTCTTCACGGTGCGCAGCGACTTGCCATAGGCATGGCCGCTCTCGAAACCGGCGGCGATCAGCTCCTCCCAGATGAAGGGCAGTTGCTCGACACGGGCGCCGAACATGTCGACGCGAGCGCCGCCGGTGATCTTGGTGTACAGGCCGTACTTCTTGGCCACCTGGCCGACGGCGATCAGGCCGTCGGGCGTGACCTCGCCGCCGGGCATGCGCGGCACGACGGAATAGCTGCCGTCTTTCTGGATGTTGCCGAGGTAGTAGTCGTTGCTGTCCTGCAGCGCGGCCAGCTTGGGTTCCAGCACGAACTCGTTCCAGCAGGACGCGAAGATGCTGGCCGCGGCGGGCTTGCAGATGTCGCAGCCCAGGCCCTTGCCGTGCTTGGCCATCAGGTCGCTGAAGGTCTTGATGCCGCCCACGCGGATGAGGTGGTAGAGCTCCTGGCGCGAATGCGGGAAGTGCTCGCAGATGTGGTTGTTGACGGCCATGCCGCGCTTGGCCATCTCGAACTTCATGACCTGGGTGACCAGGGGCACGCAGCCGCCGCAGGTGGCACCGGCCTTGGTGCAGGCCTTGAGGGCGCCGATCGTCGTTGCACCGTCGCCGACGGCCGCGCAGATCTGGCCCTTGGTGACGTTGTTGCACGAGCAGAGCTGGGCGCTGTCGGGCAGGGCGTCAGGGCCGATGCCGACCTTGGCCTTGCCATCGCTGCTGGGCAGGATCAGGAATTCGGGGTCGGCCGGCAACTTGATGCCGTTCAGCGCCATCTGCTGCAGCGTGCCGTACTCGGCGGCATCGCCCACCAGCACGGCGCCGAGCAGCTTCTCGCCGTTCTCGCTGACGACGATCTTCTTGTAGACCTGCTTGCGCTCGTCCACGAACTGGTAGCTGCGGCAGTTGGGCGTCTTGCCGTGGGCGTCGCCGATGCTGGCGACGTCCACGCCCATCAGCTTGAGCTTGGTGGACAGGTCGGCACCGGGGAAGGCGGCTGTGGCATCGCCCGCAATGTGCCGGGCCGCGACGCGGGCCATCTCGTAGCCGGGCGCGACGAGGCCATAGGTCTGCTCGTTCCAGGCCGCGACCTCGCCGACGGCGTAGACATTGCGGTCGCTGGTGCGGCAATGGTCGTCGACGACGACGCCGCCGCGCGGGCCGATGGCCAACACGCATTGACGGGGCAGCTCGTCGCGCGGGCGGATGCCGGCGGAGAACACGATCATGTCGGTCTCCAGCCAGGTGCCATCGGCGAACACCATGCGGTGGCGGGCCATCGCGCCGTCGGTGATCTCCAGCGTGTTGCGGCCGGTGTGCACCTGCACGCCGAGGTCTTCGATCTTCTTGCGCAGCACGCGGCCGCCACCCTCGTCGATCTGCACGGCCATCAGGCGCGGCGCGAACTCGACGACATGGGTCTGCAGGCCCATGTCGCGCAGCGCCTTGGCGCATTCCAGGCCGAGCAGGCCGCCGCCGATGACGACGCCGGTCTTGGACACCTTGCCGCTGGCCTGCATGCCCTCCAGGTCCTCGATGGTGCGGTAGACATGGCAATGCGGGCGGTCACGGCCCGGCACCGACGGCACGAAGGGGTAGGAGCCGGTGGCCAGCACCAGCTTGTCGTAGTGGACGACCTCGCCGTCGGCCAGCGTGATGCTGTGGTCGCGGCGCTCGATGGCCACGGCCTTGGCGCCCAGGCGCAACTTGAAACCGGTCTTCTCGAAGAAGCCTGGCGGGACGAGCGACAGGTCCTCGGCCGACTTGCCCGAGAAGAACTCGGACAGGTGCACGCGGTCGTAGGCCGGGCGCGGTTCCTCGCACAGCACCGTCACCTGCACGTCGGCCGCGGCAGGGCCTTCCGCCAGGGACTCGAGAAATTTCTGGCCCACCATTCCGTGGCCGATGAGGACGATGTGCATGGTCTTGACTGCGGACAGGCGCCACCGACCGGGCCGTGGGCGGCCAGGTCGGTGGCGCAAAAGAGAAGGCCCCGCGAACAGCTGTCTGTCGGGCGGGGCCAGCGGGTGCGCTTGAGCGCTGAGATTCGCCGTCGTTGGCGATGGGAGGCCGCTGCGGCGCGGGCTCCGCTCAGTTCAACGCAAGACGCGTGCCTGTTTCGCTCAAAAGCCGCTTTCCATGAGAACGCCCGTGCGCCGGTACCCCATGGCACTGCCGCGGTGCGGCGAGATGCACCGCGCCGGGGCAAGTCGCCCCGTCAGCGAGCCGGGCGGTCGAGCATCACCTCGAGGCCTTGGGCATTCAGCTCGGCATCCAGCGCGAGCCAGTCTGCGGCCGCCGCCATGTCACCGCGGTAGCCGTGGCCTTGCACGCGGGCCAGGTAGGCGGCCAGCAGGCCGCCCTTGAGCGTTTCGTGGCGGTCCGGCACGTCTTTCAGCAACTGGGCCAGGGCGACCATCTCGTCGACCTGTTCCAGCATCACGGCCGCCAGCCGCTGCACCTCCGCCACCGAGCCGCCGATGCGCCCGTAGTGCGTGACCTGCATGGCCAACGGCTCGGCGGCCAGCAGGCGCGCGACGGTGGCCTTCAGGGCCTCGGGTTCGAACTGCACCGGCGTGCTGGTCGGCAGGATCCAGGCGCGGCCGTCGACGTCGAAGGCCCGGTAGGACAGGCCGAAGGTGTCGCCGGTGAACCAGCTGCGGCTCCGCGCGTCCCAGATGGCGTGGTGGTGCTTGGCGTGGCCCGGGCTGTCGATGAGTCGAAGCGGCCGGCCGGCGAGCGAGATGACCTGCTCGTCATGGCTGGCCTCGGCCCGCTCGGTTGGCACCGGCACCAGCTTGCCGTAGCTGCGCTGCATCTCCTCATCGCCGTAGACGGCCAGCGCGCCCAGCCACAGCGCCTTGGGATCGACCATATGGCGCAGGCCGCGCGGGTGGACGAGGGCGCGGGCCTGGGGCAGGGACTGCATCAGCAGACCGACGCCGCCGGCATGGTCGAGGTGGACATGCGTCGGAATCACCCAGTCCACCGAGGCCGGTGTCAGGCCCAGCGCCGTCAGCGAAGCCAGCAAGCGCGGCACCGCGTGGTTGGTGCCGGTGTCGATGAAGGCGGCGCGGCCGTCTTCGACCATCAGATAGGCGGCATCGAAGCGCGGGCGCTGGAAGCCGGTGTCGATGGCGTAGATGCCGTGGCCAAGGTCTTCGAGGAAATCGGGCAGCATGGAGGGCGTTTGCAAGAATCGATACTCACGATAGCCCAAGGAGGCCCGCTTGGCCGTTCACGAGATTCTGAAGATGGGCGACCCGCGCTTGCTGCGGGTTGCCCAACCGGTGGCCGCGTTCGGCACGCCCGAGTTGAAGGCCTTGATCGCCGACATGTTCGAGACCATGGCCGCCGCCAACGGCGCCGGCCTGGCGGCGCCGCAGATCGGCGTGGACCTGCGGCTGGTCATCTTTGGCTACACGAAGAATGTGCGCTACCCCGACGCACCGCCGGTGCCGCCGACGGTGCTGATCAACCCGACCATCGAAGTGCTGGACGGCGGCCGCACCGAGGGCTGGGAGGGCTGCCTGTCGGTGCCCGGGCTGCGCGGCGTTGTCGAACGCGACGAGCGCATCCGCTACACCGGCTTCGATGCCGATGGCGCCCCCATCGACCGCATCGCCGACGGCTTCCATGCCCGCGTCGTGCAGCATGAGTGCGACCATCTGGACGGCGTCCTCTACCCGATGCGCGTCACCGACTTCACGCGCTTCGGTTTCACGTCCGTGCTGTTCCCCGACCTCGATCCATCGTCCGACGACGATTGAGAGATGGAAACACTTGTAAGCGCGGTGCACCGCACCCGGGGCTTGCGCGTTGCGCAGGCGAAAAGGAGCATTGGCTCATGACCACGTCCATTGAATCCAAGCTTGTCCTGAACCGCCGCAGCTGGCGCATGCTGGCCCTGACGCTGCTGATCGCCATTGCGCCGGCCGTCAAGGCGCAGGACACCGACCGCGACCCACCGACCCGTGCGGCCCGCGTCGTCAGCGTTGTCGGCGACGCCTGGCTGTTCGACCACGACACCCGCGAATGGACGCGCCTGCTGCGCAACCAGACGGTGGGCGAGGGTGACCGCGTGCGCACCGACGAGCGCGCCCGCATCAGCCTGCGTGCCGGCTCGACGACCATCTGGGTCGACGAGCGCAGCGACCTCGAGCTGAGCCAGCTCGACGAGGGCCAGACCCTGCTGCAGCTCGACCGCGGTGACGTCGCGCTGCGCCTGCGCAACCCCGAGAACGTCGCCGAGACACGACTCCGCACCCGCGAAGGCACGGCCCAGCCCGAACGCGAGGGCCTTTATCGCGTGGAGCAGCTCGACCGCGGCAGCAAGGTCTATGTCTGGCAGGGCCGCATGCGCTTCGAGTGGGCCCGTTCCGCCTCGCCCGTGCTGCTGGGTACGGGCGAACAGGTGGAGCTGTGGTGGCCCGACGGCCCGCGCGCCGAGCGCGGCCCGCTGTTCAGCGACGGCTTCGGCGACTGGGTGCTGGCCGAGAACCGGGAAGAAGGTGACCGTCCCGTCGCCCGCTATGTCTCTCCCGAGATGACAGGCGCCGAGGATCTGGACCGTTATGGCCGCTGGGAGACCGCCCCCGAGTACGGCACGGTCTGGATCCCGACCACCATCGCCGTTGCCGACTGGGCGCCCTACCGCTATGGCCGCTGGACCTGGTCGCGACACTGGGGCTGGACCTGGGTCGACGACACGCCCTGGGGCTTCGCCCCCTTCCACTACGGCCGCTGGGTCAGCTGGGGTGGGCGCTGGTGCTGGGCGCCGGGCTCCTATGTGCATCGCCCCGTCTATGCGCCCGCGCTGGTCGGGTGGGTGGGCGGCGGTTCCGTCAGCGTCGGCATCAGCGTGGGCGGCCGCCCGGCGCCGCCGCGTTATGGCTGGTATCCGCTCGCACCGCGCGAGGTCTACCGGCCGGGCTACCACCACAGCCCGCGCTATGTGAACCGCATCAATGATCCGAGGGATGTACGCGACCCCGTCACCGTGCAACGCCCACACCGCTACCGCGATGTGCCGGCGGCCGTCAGCACGCTGCCGGCGCCGGGTGCGGCCATCCAGCCCATGCCGGTGCGCGGCCCCGACCGTCGCCCCGAGCCGGGCTGGAACCGCCCGCTGCCCACCGCGCCGGGCCGTGGCGATCTGGCGGCCGTGCTGCCGGCGGCGCCGACCCGGCCGCCCGAGGCCGAGCTGCCGCGCCGCACCCGCCCGCCCGAGGGCAATATGGGCTGGCGCAGCGAAGGCCAGTTGCCGCTGCGCCGTGACCCGCGTGGCGCCGAGCCGCAGCCCCAGGCACATGTGCCTGCGGTGGCGCAGCCGGCGGCTCCGGTCGTCGTGCCGCAGCCTCAGGTAGCCCAGCCGCAGCAGCAGCCTCAGCCCCGCCCGGGCCTGGAGCAGCCGCAGCGGGGTGGCGACAACATGCCCTGGCGCGCGCAGCAGCAACGCGAAGCGCAGCAGCGCGACGTGCAGCAGCAGCAGCAACAACAACAACAGCAGCAGCAGCAGCAACGTGAAGCGCAGCAGCGTGAGGCACAACAGCGCGACATGCAGCAACGCGACGCGCAGCACCGCGAGGCCCAGCAGCGCGAGATGCAGCAGCGCCGCGAGGAAATGCAGCAGCGCGAGGCGCAGCAACGCGACATGCAGCAGCGCGACATGCAGCAGCGCGAAGCCCAGCAACGTGAGATGCAGCAACGCCGCGACGAGCAACAGCGCCGCACGGCGCAGCCCGAGCCTCAGCGTGTGCAGGTGCCGCAGCAGCAGCAGCCACAACCGCAGCCGCAGCCGCAGGCCCAACCTCGTGCCCAGCCGCGCGACGAAGGCCCGCAGCGCGGCCGCCAGGACGGCGTGCCGGTGCGTCAGGACAAGCGCGGCGACAAGAAAGAGAACGAGCGCTAGAGCAGCGGTTTGAGCGCTGGCCAGACGTTGTCCAGCATCAGCGGATGCGCCTTGCCCAGCGGGTGGATGCGGTCGCCCTGGAACCAGTCCATCGCGTCCGCCCGGTCTGCCACGCCCTTGAGCAGAAAGGGCACGAAGGCGGCACGGGTCTGCTTGGCGACCTGCTCGAACAGGTCGGCAAATTCCTTGCCGTAGGCAGTGCCGTAGTTGGGCGGCACCTGCATGCCGGCGATCACCACCTTGGCGCCGGCCTCCTGGGCCGCGCGCGCCATCGCTAGCAGGTTGTCGCGCGTGCTCGCCAGCGGCAGGCCACGCAACGCGTCGTTGCCGCCGAGCTCAAGAATGACGATGGCCGGCTTGTGCGTGCGCAAGGCGATCGGCAAGCGGCTGCGCCCGCCCGAGGTCGTGTCGCCGCTGATGCTGGCATTGACGACGCGATGCGGCTTCTTCTGCTCGGCCAGGCGCTTTTGCAGCAGGGCCACCCAGCCGTCGCCGGCCTTCAGGCCGTATTCGGCCGACAGGCTGTCGCCGACGACCAGGATGAYSGGSGCCTCGGCGGCCGCGGCCGCCCCTGAGATCCCTGACGAGAGGCTGGCCAGCACCCCCAGGCTAAAGTGCGCCAACACCCATCGCCGCCGCAGTCCCGACATGCCCGAAGCCCTTGTTCAAGTTGACCAGATCACCAAGCGCGTGCGCGACGCGACCGGGGAGCTGACGATTCTGCATGACATCAGCTTCGAGCTGACCGCGCAGGAGTCGGTGGCCATCGTCGGTGCTTCCGGTTCGGGCAAGAGCACGCTGCTGGCCATCCTGGCTGGTCTGGACACGCCCAGCAGCGGCACCGTCAAGCTGCGCGGCCAGGACCTCTTCACGCTGGACGAGGATCAGCGCGCCGCCGTACGCGCCCGCGAGCTGGGCTTTGTCTTCCAGAGCTTCCAGCTGCTGCCGAATCTGACGGCGCTGGAGAACGTCATGCTGCCGCTGGAGCTGCGCGGTGCGCGCGATGCCCGCGAGCAGGCGTCAGCCATGCTGGCCCGCGTCGGCCTGGGCGAACGCCTGGGCCACTATCCGCGCGTGCTGTCGGGCGGCGAGCAGCAGCGCGTGGCGCTGGCGCGCGCCTTCGTGCTGCGCCCGGCCCTGCTGCTGGCGGACGAACCGACGGGCAGCCTGGACTTCGCGACCGGCGCTTCGGTGATGGAGCTGATGTTCGAACTGAACCGCGAGGCCGGCACGACGCTGGTGCTGGTCACCCACGATCGCGAGATCGCGGCGCGCTGCGAGCGCCAACTGCGCATCGAAGCTGGCCGATTAGCCGCCTAGCGCCTGGTCGAAGTCGGCAATCAGGTCTTCAGCCGCTTCCAGGCCCACCGACAGCCGCACCAGCCCTTCGGCAATGCCCATGGTAGCGCGTGCCTCGGCGCCCATTTCCCAGAAGATCGTCGGTGCCACCGGGATGATCAGCGTGCGCGTGTCAGCCAGGCCGGTGGCCTTGAGCGGCAGGCGCAGGCGGTTCAGCACCTCGACGAGGCGTTCGGGGTCGCGCAGCTCGAAGCTCAGCATCCAGGAGCCGCTGCCGAACCAATCCCGCGCGCGTTGGTGCTCGGGGTGGCCTTCGAGCATCGGGTAGTGAACGCGCTCGACGGCTGCATGAGCCGCCAGGTGGCGGGCCAGCGTGAGGGCCGTATCGCTGCTGCGCTGCAGGCGCAGCGTCAGCGTCTCGGCGCCGACGAGGATGCGGTGGGCGGCATCGCTGGACAGCGTGCCGCCCATGTCGCGCAGGCCCTTCTTGCGGATCTGCTGCAGGCCCCAGCCGCGCGGGTCGCCCTGGCGGTAGGCGGGGAAGATGTTGGGATAGCTCGACCAGTCGAAGCAGCCGGTGTCGGTGACGGCGCCGCCCAGCGCCTCGCCGTGGCCGGCCAGCGTCTTGGTCAGCGAGTTCATGACCAGGCCGGCGCCAAAGCGTTTGGGCTGGCACAGCGCCGGCGAGGTGACGGTGTTGTCGACCACATAGAGCAGGCCACGCTCGCGGCACAGCGTGCCTATGCCTTCGAGGTCGGGGATGCGGGTGCTGGGGTTGGCGATGGTCTCGACGAAGACCATGCGCGTCTCGGGTCGCAGCGCGGCCTGGACGGCGGCGGCTTGGCCCGCGTCGACACGAGTGACGGCCACACCAAGGCCCTCCAGCGTCTGCAGGAAGCTGTTGGTATTGCCGAAGATGCGCGAGCTGGTGACGAGATGGTCGCCGGCCTTGAGCAGCGTCAGGAAGAGGGCGCTCAGGGCCGCCATGCCGGTGGCGAAGCTGATGGTGCCGACGCCGCCTTCGAGCTCGGTGACGACGGCCTCGAGCGCGGCGGTGGTCGGCGTGCCTTGGCGGGCGTAGTTGAAGCTGCCCTTGCTCTTGCCCTGGAAGACGGCGATCAGGTCCTCGACCTTCTCGTAGGCGTACTGCACCGAGGGGTGCACGGGCGGATGGACGCCGCCGGATTGGCGGTCGCCGCCGGTGGCGTGGACGAGGCGGGTGCTGAGGGCGTCGGACATGGTTTGATCGGGTCCAGATGGCAAAAGACCCGCCGGAGCGGGTCTTGGCAGAAGCGAACCGCTCGGCGGTTTACTTGCTGAACTTGTAGTCGGTCTTGGCCTTCTCGACCAGGCCTTGCTGGAACTCGGCCATCTTCTGCTGCTCGATGCGCTGCTTGATCTGGGCCTTGACGTCGTCGAAGGCCGGGAAGGTGGCGGCGCGGGTGTCTTCGAGCTTGATGATGTGATAGCCGAACTGGCTCTTCACCGGCTCCTGCGTCATCTGGCCCTTTTCCAGCGCGACCATGGCCTTGCTGAATTCGGGCACGAAGTTGTTCGGGTTGGCGAAGTCCAGGTCGCCGCCGTTGGCAGCGGAGCCGGTGTCCTTGGAGTTCTTCTTGGCCAGTTCCTCGAAATTGGCGCCACCCTTGATCTGGGCGATCAGGGCCTTGGCGTCTTCTTCCTTCTCGACCAGGATGTGGCGGGCGCGGTATTCGCTGCCGGTGTTGGCGGTCTTGAACTTGTCGTACTCGACCTGGGCGTCGGCGTCGCTGACCGGGTTCTTGGTCTTGAAGTCTTCCATCAGGCCGCGGATCAGCAGCATCTGGCGGGCCAGGTCCATCTGGGTCTTGTAGTCGGACGTCTGGGGAACGCCGCGCTTCTCGGCTTCCTGGATGAAGATCTCGCGGCGGACGACTTCGTCCTTGACCTGGGCTTCCAGTTCGGGCGAGCGCTGCTGCTGGCCGCTCTTGGTGACCTGCTGGATCAGCGTTTCGACGCGCGCCTTGGGCACGGCCTTGCCGTTGACGGTGGCGATGTTCTGCGCGGTTGCGACAGCCGGCACGAGAGCCGAGAAGGTGGCCGCGACAACGGCGGCGAGCGCAAGCTTCTTCATGGGTGGGGAATTTGAGTCAGGCTAAAAAAATCGCGCCCGGTGCGGGGCGCGCGGTTCCATCACGCTCGACCTGGATCAGGGTTCACCCGGGGCGCGGGCGTCGATGGCCAGCGCGTGGATACCGCGCTGCATCAGGTCGGACAAACAATGATAAACGAGGCGGTGGCGGGCCAATCTTTGCAGGCCGGTAAAGCGATCCGACACGACAGCCACATGAAAGTGACCGCCTTCGCGGGCGCCGGCATGGCCGGCGTGCTGGGCGCTGTCGTCGCGGATGCTGAGTTCCAGCGGTGCCAGTTCGGCGCGCAGCCGGGCATCGATCTCTGTAGCGATGCTCATGTCTTGCTGTCCTCTTCCGGCGGCAGGTGCTTGCCGAGGTAGAGCCCCTGGGCCAGCGTGAACAGCACGATGAGGCCGGTCACGCCGAACACCTTGAAGTTGGCCCAGGCCGAAGTCGAGAAGTGATAGGCCACATAGAGGTTGACCACCCCCATCGCGGCGAAGAACAGCACCCAGGCGCGGTTGAGCTTGAGCCAGATCAGGTCGGGCAGGGCGAGCTCGGCGCCCAGCATGGACTGGATCAGGTTCTTGCCGAACCATGCCTGCGAGATCCACAGCGTCAGCGCCATGGCCCAGTACAGGCCGGTGGGCTTCCACTTGATGAAGGTCTCGTTGTGGAACCAGATCGTGGCGCCGCCCAGCACGACGACCAGGGCCAGGCTGATCCACAGCATCAGGTCGATCTTCTTGCCGCGGGCCTTGAGGATGGCCGCCTGGGCCAGCGTCGCGATCATGACGACGACGGTGGCCAGCAGCACCGGCGCTTCCTGCGGGCCGACGACACCGCCCTGGACGAGAAAACCGAAATGCTGGGTCGCGAAGGCGGCGGCGGCGTCCGGGTTGCCTTCGGCGCCCTTGAAGGCGACGAAGAACAGGATCAGCGGCAGGAAATCGAGCAATAACTTCATGCGCCCGGATTGTCCTTGACGAAATCGATGGAGGCCGAGTTGATGCAGTAACGCTCTCCCGTCGGCTCGGGGCCGTCCGGGAAGACATGGCCGAGATGGCTGCCACATTTGTTGCATCTCACTTCGACTCTCACCATGCCGTGGCTGCGGTCGACGATGCGTTCGATGACCTCGCTGTTGACCGGCGCCCAGTAGCTCGGCCAGCCGCAGCCGGCGTCGAACTTGGTGTCGGCCTCGAACAGCGGCGTGCCGCAGCCGATGCAGTTGTAGTGGCCGTCCTGGAAGTGGTCCCAGTACTTGCCGCTGAAGGCACGCTCGGTGCCCGCGTGGCGGGCGACCTGGTATTGCGTGGCGTCCAGTTGCTTGCGCCATTCGGCGTCGGTCTTCTGGACGGGGTAGGTCTTGCTGGAATCGTGGCTCATGATGAACAGGACACTTCGAGGCTTTGGGCCCAGTCGGGCGGCAGGGCCGCGTCGCTGGGGACTGCGGGTTCGTCGAACGGGCGGCTCAGAACTTTCAGCAGTCGTTCGATCTCCGTGAAATCGTTCTGCTGGGCGGCGCGGATGGCGCCCTCGGCCAGGTGATTGCGCAGCACGACGGCCGGGTTGACGGCCAGCATCTGCACCTCGGCGCCCGGGGCGACGCGCGTGCGCCAGCGGGCCAGCCAGGCGTCCAGCGCCTCGCGGTCGATGAAGAGGTCGCGCAGTGGCTCGGGCGTGGACTGCGCGCGCGACAGGCGGCGAAAGCTCTGCGTGAAGTCGGCGCGCGAGGCCGCCATCAGCTTCAGGAAGTCGTCGGCCAGGGCCTGGTCGCCGGCCTCTTCGCCGTCGAGGCCGAGCTTGGCGCGCAGCCGGCCCAGCATCTGGCTGGCGAAGCGCTCGCGGTAGGCCTCCACGGCCTCGAGCAGGCGCTCGCCGGCGGCTTCCTGCTCACCCTCCAGCAGCGGCACCAGGGCCTGGGCCAGTGCATGCAGATTCCAGAACGCCACCGCTGGCTGGCGCGCATAGGCATAGCGGCCGCGGTCGTCGCTGTGGTTGCAGATGTGGCCGGGGTCGAAGGCATCCATGAAGCCGAAGGGGCCGTAGTCCAGCGTCAGGCCGAGCATGGACATGTTGTCCGTGTTCATGACGCCATGACAGAAGCCGATGGACTGCCAATGCGCGATCAGGTCAGCGGTCTGCAGCGACACCTTCTTCAAAAGCGCGACGGCGGGCTCGGGCGCGTCGGCGCATTCGGGGGCGTGGTGTGCAATGAACCAGTCCGTCAGGCGCTTCAGCGCGTCGAGCTGGTCGTGGTGGGCGAAATGCTCGAAGTGGCCGAAACGCACGAAGCTGGGCGCGACGCGGGTCACGATCGCAGCGGTCTCGACCGTCTCGCGGATGACGGGCAGGCGCGAACCGGTGATGCACAGCGCGCGCGTCGTCGGCACGCCGAGTGCGGCCATGGCTTCGGAGCAGAGGAATTCGCGGATGGACGAGCGCAGCACCGCGCGGCCGTCGCCGCGCCGGGAGTAGGGCGTCTGGCCACCGCCCTTGAGCTGCAGCTCCTGTGGGCCGCTCGGCGTGTCGAGCTCGCCCAGCCACAGCGCGCGGCCATCGCCGAGCTGGCCCGCCCAGACGCCGAACTGGTGGCCGCTGTAGACCGACGCCAGCGGCCGCATGCCGGGCCAGGCGCCATTGCCGGACAAGGCGGCCAGCGCCTCGGCCCGTGCGGCCCAGTCGGCGGGCAAACCCAGCAACTGGGCGCAAGCTGCGCTTTGCGCCACCCAGTGTGGGTCGGGCAGGCCTTGGGCCGGCAGCTCGGTGAAGAAGTCGGGCCCCAGGGTGGCGAAACGATTGGTCCAGGCGAGGCCGGCTAAGGGGTTCATCGCACCAGTTTAGTGAGGGGGGCTTTTACCTCGCTCACCCGGGTGTTTCCCCGGGGTCCGAGGGTCGCGGTTGTGACGTTCAGGTGTCTGAACCGGGGGCTAGACTGGGTCGATAAGACCGCCAGGAGACAACCATGGCATTGATGGGCCGGATGATGTCGGATCCGCTGCTGATCTCGTCGTTGCTGAAGCACGCCGAGCGGCATTCGGGCGAGACCGAGATCGTCAGCAAGCGGGTCGAGGGCGACCTGCACCGCAGCAACTGGCGCGAGGTGGCGCGCCGTTCGCGCCAGGCCGCGCAGGCCTTTGCACGCCTGGGTTGCGTGTCCGGCGACCGCGTCGCGACGCTGGCCTGGAATGGCCACCGCCACATGGAGATCTACTACGGCAGCTCGGGCTCGGCCCTGGTCTGCCACACGATCAACCCGCGCCTCTTCCCCGAGCAGATTGTCTGGATCGCCAACGACGCCGAGGACCGTGTCCTGTGTTTCGACGCCACCTTCCTGCCGCTGGTCGAGAAGATCGCACCGGCGCTGAAGACGGTGAAGCACTTCGTGTTGATGAGCTCGCGGGCCCACATGCCCGCCAGCACGGCCATCCCCGACCTGCTGTGCTTCGAAGACCTGCTCGCCGCCGAGACCGGCGACTATGTCTGGCCGCAGTTCGACGAGAACACCGCTTCCAGCATCTGTTACACGTCGGGCACCACGGGCAACCCCAAGGGCGCCGTCTACAGCCACCGCTCCACGGTGCTGCATGCCTATGCCGCGGCCCTGCCGGATGCGATGGACTGCTCCAGCCGCGACGTCATCCTGCCCGTCGTGCCGATGTTCCATGTGAACGCCTGGGGCCTGCCCTACAGCGCGGCCATCGTCGGCTGCAAGTTCGTGCTGCCCGGGCCGCACCTGGACGGCAAGAGCCTGTACGAGCTGTTCGAATCCGAGAAGGTCAACTTCAGCGCCGGCGTGCCGACGGTCTGGCTGGGCCTGCTGAACTACGTCAAGGCCAACAACCTGAAGTTCAGCAGCTTCAAGCGCACCGTCATCGGCGGCTCGGCCTGCCCGCCGGCGATGATGAAGTCGCTGCAGCAGGACTATGGCGTCGAGGTCATCCACGCCTGGGGCATGACGGAGATGTCGCCGCTGGGCACGCTGTCCAAGCTGACGACGCGCCAGCTCGACCTGCCGGCTGAACAGCAGCAGCGCCTGCTCGAGAAGCAGGGCCGTGTCGTCTACGGCGTCGACATGGCCATCATCGACGACGAGGGCCGCTCCCTGCCCTGGGACGGGCAGAGCTCGGGCAATCTCGTCGTGCGCGGCCACTGGGTCATCTCCCGCTACTTCAATCACGACGAATCGCCGCTGGTCAGCGTGGACGGCGAGCCCGGCTGGTTCCCGACCGGCGACGTGGCCACCATCGATGCCGACGGCTTCATGCAGATCACCGATCGCAGCAAGGACGTCATCAAGTCCGGCGGCGAGTGGATCTCCTCCATCGACCTCGAGAACGTCGCCATGGCCCACACGGCCGTGCACGAGGCTGCCGTCATCGCGGCTCGCCACCCCAAGTGGGACGAGAGGCCGCTGCTGGTCGTCGTGAAGAAGCCCGACGCGGCGGTGACGCGCGAGGAGCTGCTGGCCTTCTACGAGGGGCGCATCGCCAAATGGCAGATCCCGGACGACGTCGTCTTCGTCACCGAGATTCCGCACACGGCCACCGGCAAGGTGCAGAAGCTCAAGCTGCGCGACCAGTTCCTGAGCCACAAGCTGCCGACGACCTGAGTTGTCTCGGGTAAGCACGGGACGTCATCGCGACCCGGCTCGATTAACTTCCGTTCACATTCAGACCCACAACAGGAGACAAGCATGTTCGACATCACTTCGACCCGCTCCCCACTGCGCGCGATCGCAGCCGCCACGCTGGTGCTGGCGGCCGCCGGTGCCCAGGCCCAGAAGGGCGAGACGGTCAAGCTGGCCTATATCGACGCGCTGTCGGGCCTGATGGGTCCGGTGGGTCAGAACCAGGTCAAGACCTTCCAGTTCCTCGGCGAGAAGTTCAACAAGAGCAACCCCGCCGGCGTGAAGTTCGAGATCGTCACCTTCGACAACAAGCTCAGCCCCGCCGAGTCGCTGAACCTGCTGAAGGCCGCGGCCGACCAGGGCATCCGCTACATCATGCAAGGCAATGGCTCCAGCGTCGCGCTGGCGCTGAGCGACGCCGTGCAAAAGCACAACGAGCGCAACCCGGGCAAGGAAATCGTCTACCTGAACTACTCGGCGGTGGACCCCGACCTGACCAACAGCAAGTGCAGCTACTGGCACTTCCGCTTCGACGCCGACACGTCCATGAAGATGGAGGCGCTGACGACCTTCATGAAGGACCAGGCCGACGTCAAGAAGGTCTTCCTGCTGAACCAGAACTACGCCCACGGCCACCAGGTCGCCAAGTACGCCAAGGAGATGCTGGGCCGCAAGCGCCCCGACGTGCAGATCGTCGGCGAGGACCTGCACCCGCTCGCCCAGGTGCGCGACTTCGCGCCCTATGTCGCCAAGATCAAGGCCAGCGGCGCCGACACCGTCATCACCGGCAACTGGGGCTCGGACCTGGCCCTGCTCGTCAAGGCCGCCAACGAGGCGGGCTACAACGGCAAGTTCTTCACCTACTACACCGGCGTGACCGGCACGCCGACGGCGCTGGGCACGGGCGGTGCGGGCCGCGTCTTCCAGGTTGCCTACAGCCACTACAACATGGGCGGCGAGGCACAGAAGAACGCCGACGAGTACAACAAGAAGTTCAACGACGACATGTACACGCTCAGCGTGCAGCACATCTACACGCTGCTGAGCCAGGCCATGGCCAACGCCAAGTCGACGGACCCGGTGAAGGTCGCGGCGGCGATGGAGGGCTTGTCCGTCAAGAGCTTCAACGGCGAAGTGACGATGCGCAAGACCGACCACCAACTGCAGCAGCCGCTGTTTATCTCGGTCTGGCAGAAGGCCGATGCCAAATATCCCTACAGCCCCGAGAAGACGGGCATGACGCTGGCGCCGGTGAAGCAGTACGACAGCTATGTGTCGTCGACGCCCACGTCCTGCCAGATGAAGCGTCCGGGCTAAGCCGTCTTGCTGCTGCGCAAACCAATCTTGGGCCTGCAGTGCTCGCCGTATGGGTGTACGGCTCCGCGCTTCTGCCCAAGCTTGGCTTGCTCGCGACGCAATCCGGCTCAGCCCGGAGCGCGGTTTCGCTGAGGATCGAGTTTTGGATCAAGTCTTCATCAATCTGCTGAACGGCCTGTCGTCCGGCCTGCTGCTCTTCATGCTGAGCTCGGGCCTGACGCTGATCTTCAGCATGATGGGCGTGCTGAACTTCGCCCACGCCAGCTTCTACATGGTGGGTGCCTATATCGCCTACTCGCTGGTGGGCATCATGGGCTTCTGGCTGGCGCTGCTGTTCGCGCCGTTGGCCGTTGGCGTGCTGGGCGCGGGCTTCGAGAGGCTGGCGCTGCGGCGGGTGCACAAGTTCGGCCATGTGCCTGAGCTGCTGATCACCTTCGGCCTGTCCTATGTGGTGCTGGAGCTGGTGCAGCTGATCTGGGGCCGCACCGCCGTGACCTTCACGCCGCCGGCGCTGCTGGAGGGCTCGGCGCTGACCATCGTTTCGCGCGCTCAGGACGGCATGTCCCTGGTACTGGGCAAGGCCTCGCCCGAGGTCTGCGCGCTGGCCAACTGCTCAACCTTCCCCGCCACCAAGGCCTTCATGATGCTGGTGGCCCTGCTGATGCTGCTGGCGCTGTGGCTGCTGCTGACGCGCACCCGCGTCGGCCTGATCATCCAGGCCTCGCTGACGCATCCCGAGATGGTCGAGGCGCTGGGCCACAACGTGCCGCGCGTGCTGATGCTGGTGTTCGGCAGCGGCTGCGCGCTGGCCGGCCTGGCCGGCGTCATCGGTGGCATCACCTTCGTGACCGAGCCCAATATGGCCGCCTTCATCGGCGCCATCATCTTCGTCGTCGTGGTCGTCGGCGGTATCGGCTCGCTGGCCGGCGCCTTCGTCGGTTCCATCGTCGTGGGCCTGCTGCAGACGCTGCCCCTGACCATCAACGGCTCGCTCGCCACGCTGCTCGGCAGCCTCGGCTTCACCGTCACCCAGGCCACGCCGGGCTACCCGCTGCTGCGCCTGACGATGGCCGAGGTGGCGCCCATCCTGCCCTATCTGCTGATGGTGCTGATCCTGATCTTCCGGCCCAAGGGCCTGCTGGGCACGCGGGAAGACTGATGAGCAAGTCCAAGGATTTTCATTTCAAGCCCCACAACGTCGGGCGCTGGTTCATCTGGGGCTTCTTCGCCCTGATCCTCTTCGTCGCCCCGCGCATCTGGACCACCGGTCTGGCGCAGACCATGCTCACGCAGATGGGCATCGGCGTCATCGCCTGCCTGGCCTACAACATCCTGCTCGGGCAAGGCGGCATGCTGAGCTTCGGCCACGCCGTCTACAGCGGCATGGGCGCCTTCCTGGCCATCCATGCGCTGAACCTGGCCGGCGCCGGCACGCTGGGCATCCCCGTCAGCCTGATCCCGCTGGTCGGTGGTTTCGCTGGCCTGGTCTGCGCGGCGCTGCTGGGCTATGTGTCGACGAAGAAGGCCGGCACGCCGTTCGCGATGATCACCCTCGGTATTGGCGAGCTGGTGTTCGCGCTGACGCTGATGCTGCCCGAGTTCTCGGGCGGCGAGGGCGGCGTGTCCAGCAACCGCGTCATCGGCCAGCCCTTCATGGGCATCAGCTTCGGCCCGCAGATCCAGGTCTACTACCTCGTCGCCGTCTACTGCTTCATCTGCACGGCGGCCATGTTCGCGCTGACGCGCACGCCGCTGGGTCGCATGCTGAACGCCGTGCGTGACAACCCCGAGCGTGTCGAGTTCGTCGGCTACGACACCCACTGGGTGCGCTTCATGGCCTTCGCCATCTCGGGCTTCTTCGCCGGCGTGGCGGGCGGCCTGGGCGCCATCAATGCCGAGATCGTCAACGGCAGCGACGTGCTGCACGCGGCGCGCTCGGGGGCGTTTCTGCTGTTCACTTTCCTGGGCGGCGCGACCTTCTTCTTCGGCCCCATCATCGGCGCGGTGCTGATGGTCATCTGCGGCGTGCTGCTGTCGGAGCTGACCAAGGCCTGGCTGCTCTACCTCGGCCTGATCTTCCTGTTCATGGTCATGTACGCACCGGGCGGCTTCGCCAGCCTCATCCTGATGAACCTGCGCGTGGCGGCCTTCGGCAAGCTCAAGAAACTGTGGACCTCGTATCTGGCGCTGGCCGGTACGGCGCTGGCGGCGCTGATCGGCGCGGCGACCATGATCGAGATGCTCTACCACCGCCAGCTCAACGAGGCCCTGGGTCCCGAGCTGCGCTTCATGGGCGCCACGCTGAACAGCGGCGCGCTGGATGCCTGGTTCGGTGCCGGCTTCCTCATCGTCGTCGGTGCGGGTCTTTTCGAGCTGGTGCGCCGCCACTATGTGCACGAGTGGGGCGAGATCCAGGAAGACATCGAAAAAGAGATCAAGCGGAGGGAAGCGCTATGAGCTTTGCGCTTGAACTGCGCGACCTGCGCAAGAGCTTCGGCAAGAGCGAGATCATCCGCGGCGCCAACCTGGCCGTGCAGGCCGGCGAGCGCGTCGCCATCATCGGCCCCAACGGTGCGGGCAAGAGCACGCTGTTCAACCTGATCAGCGGCCGCTTCGCGCCGACCTCGGGCGAGATCCATCTGCACGGCCAGCGCATCGACGGCAAGAAGCCGTACGAGATCAATCGCCTGGGCCTGTCGCGCAGCTTCCAGGTCTCCAACCTGTTCACGCGCTTGAGCGTGTTCGAGAACATCCGCTGCGCCGTGCTGTGGAGCCTGGGCCACCGCTACGCCTTCTGGAAATTCCTCGCCGACCTCGAGGACGCCAACGACCGCACCGAGCAGATCCTCGAGATGATCAAGCTTGATCGCAAGCGCGACGTGCTGGCCATGAACCTGACCTATGCCGAGGCGCGGGCGCTGGAGATCGGCATCACCATCGCCGGCGGCTCCAGCGTCATCCTGCTGGACGAACCCACGGCCGGCATGAGCAAGAGCGAGACCAAGCGCTTCATCCAGCTGATTCGCGACGTCACCGTCGGCAAGACCCTGCTGACCGTGGAGCACGACATGGGCGTCGTCTTCGGCCTGGCCGACAAGATCGCCGTGCTGGTCTACGGCGAGGTCATCGCCTTCGACACGCCGGAGGCCGTGCGCGCGAATGCGCGGGTGCAGGAAGCCTATCTGGGCTCGGTGCTCGCGGAAACACAGGCAGCGGCAGCATGACGCAAGGAAGAATCCTCAAGCTGGACAACGTCCACGCCTTCTACGGCAAGAGCCATGTGCTGCACGGCGTCAGCATGGAAGTGAATCCCGGCGAGATCGTCAGCCTGCTGGGCCGCAACGGCGCCGGCCGCTCGACGACGGTCAAGACCATCATGGGCCAGGTCGACGTCAAGGGCTCGGTCATGTGGGGCGACCAGGAGCTGGTCGGCCGCAAGGCCTACGAGATCGCCCACATGGGCCTGGGCTATGTGCCCGAGAACCGCGACATCTTCCCCAAGCTGACGGTGCACCAGAACCTGATGCTGGGGCAGAAGTCCAAAGCCAAGAACCCGCGCTGGGGCTTCGAGGACATGTACAAGATGTTCCCGCGGCTGCGTGAGCGCCAGCACACCGAGGCCGGCGTGCTGTCCGGTGGCGAGCAGCAGATGCTGACGCTCTGCCGCACGCTGATGGGCGACCCCGACCTCATCATGATCGACGAGCCCACCGAGGGCCTGGCGCCCAAGATCGTCGAGCTGGTGGCCGAGTACCTCAAGGAGCTGAAGAACCGCGGCATCGCGGTGCTGCTGGTCGAGCAGAAGCTGGCCATCGCGATGGAGATTTCCGAGCGCTGCTATGTGATGGGCCACGGCCGCATCGTCTTCGAGGGCTCACCGGCAGACCTGCGTGCCAATGCCTACATCCGCAAGGAGTGGCTGGAAGTGTGAGATGGGACCGAGGACATGCCAGGGCCAGTGGCCCTGTCCTTCGCCAGGCACAAGCAGTCCACTGGACTGCTTGAGTCCGGGCTCAGCGCCTGCACGCTCTCTGACGCCTATCGAACGACGCCCGGCATGCAGGCCGGGCGGCATGAGTCCTGCGGGGAGGCAGTCAGTCGCCCGCTGACTCGGCCAGGTTGGCCTGTGCGGCTTCGGCCAGCTCGACGCCATTGCGCCCGGCCTGCGGGAATATCGCCGTGCCCAGACGTACACCAATCTGCATGAGCCGGCCGTCGACGCCGTAGGCCCCCCTGAGGGCCTGCTGCAGCCGCTTTTCGACGAGGCGGGCCTCGGGCGCACCAGCGGCCAGCAGCAGCACGGCAAAGCTGTGGCCGCCCATGTACACGACCTCGTCCGCGCCGCGCACGCGGTTGCGCAGGCGCAGGCTCACCGTCTGGATCAGGTTGTCCCGCTCGGCATCGCCGACGCTGCCGTCGGGCCGCACCAGCACCTCGGCCTCCAGCCACAGCAGGGCCAGTTGCTCGCCCTCGCGCCGGCACTGCGCAAACTGGCGCGACACGCGCAGGCCGAAAGCCGCGAGCGAGTCCGCCTGGGGCAGGCGCGTGAACGTGCCGGTGCGAGGGGGCGAGGGGGGATCGTTGGCGAGCAGGGGAGCTTGAGACATCGCGTCAATCACGTTGGGTTGAGATGCGCTCGCGGCCAGCGGGCCGGTTCGCAGCGGGTGAGGAGCGATGGCGGGCGGCGGCCCCGGCTGTGCCGGCTCCCTGGCTTGGCTCGCCATCGGTCCTCATCAACTCAAAACGGCGGATCTCCGCCAATCCCGACATCGGGATCAAAAAAAATGCTCGCTGCCGGCCGCCGCCGCGTCACCGGCCCGCGAGCTGGCGCTGCCAGCCGTTAGAGTGCGGCCGGTGCAAGCCATCACCCAATTGCTGCAGGCCGCCCGGCTGGGTGACCGCGCCGCCGCCGACGCGGTGGTGGCCCAGCTCTACACCGACCTGCAGCGCCTGGCGCGCCGGCAGGTGCGCGACGCGGGTCATCTCACGCTGCTGGACACGACGGCGCTGGTGCACGAGGCCTGGCTGCGCGTGGCCGGCGCACCCGGGGCCGAATTCCCCGATCGCCGCCACTTCCTCGCCTACGCCGCCCAGGCCATGCGCTCCGTCGTCGTCGACCTGGTGCGCGCCCGGCGGGCCGAGCGGCGCGGCGGCGGCCAGGCCGAGCTGACGCTGGATACGGCCATTGCCGACCAATTGCCTCAGAGCGACGACGAAGTGTTGCGCGTGCATGAGGCCCTGGACGAGCTGGCCCAGCTGGAGCCGCGCCTGGCCCAGGTCGTCGAGATGCGCTATTTCGCGGGCCTGCGGGAGCCGGAGATCGCCGAGGCCCTGGGCGTGACCGAGCGCACCGTGCAGCGCGACTGGCAGAAGGCCCGGCTGTTCCTGTCCATGAGCCTGGCCTGATCCATGGACAGGCAACGCTGGCTCTCCTTGAGCCCCCTGCTGGATGAGTTGCTCGATCTGCCGCCGGCAGCTCGCGAGCATCGTCTGGAGCGGCTGCAGACCGAGGACCCCGATGCGGCCGAGCAGTTGAGGCGCATGCTGGCGCGCGCTCAGGAGCTGCAGCAGCAGGGCTTCCTGAGCGAACCCGTCGTCGCGCAATGGCAGGAAGCGCTGGCGGCGATGCCCGAGGACGCAGCGCCGCCCCCCGACCTCGCCGGCCAGGCCATCGGCCCCTATCTGCTGGAGCGCCAGCTGGGGCAGGGCGGCATGGGCACGGTCTGGCTGGCGCGCCGCGCCGACGGTCGCTTCGAAGGCCAGGTGGCGGTCAAGTTCCTGATGGCCGGCCTGCTCGGCCGTGGCGACGCGGGGCGGTTCGCGCGCGAGGGCGAGATCCTGGCGCGGCTGTCCCACCCGCACATCGCCCGCCTGCTGGATGCCGGTGTGCACCAGGGCCAGCAGCCCTATCTGGTGCTGGAGTACGTCGACGGCCAGCCCATCGACGTCTATTGCCGCCAGCAGCAACTCGACATCGAGGCCCGTGTGCGCCTCTTCCTGGACGTGCTGGCTGCGGTGGCCCACGCGCAGGCCCGGCTGATCCTGCACCGCGACCTCAAGCCCAGCAACATCCTGGTGACGCGCGATGGCGAGGTGAAGCTGCTGGACTTCGGCATCGCCAAGCTGATGGCCGACGCGAGCCAGGCCAGCGAGGGCGCCGCCGCCACCGAGCTGACCCAGCGCGCCGGCAGCGCCTTCACGCCGCAGTTTGCCGCGCCCGAGCAGGTGCAGCAGGCGGACGTGACGACCGCGACCGACGTCTATTCGCTCGGCGTGCTGCTCTATCTGCTGCTCGGCGGCAGCCACCCCACGGCCGACGATACCCAGACCCAGCTCGACCGGCTCAAGGCCGTCGTCGACCATGTGCCACGGCGGCTGTCCGACGTCGCAGCCGGCCAGGCCGACAGTTCCGTCGCCCACCAGGCCAAACAGCTGCGCGGCGACCTCGACACCATCATTGCCAAGGCGCTGAAGAAGGCACCGGGCGAGCGCTATGTCAACGCCCAGGCTCTCGCCGACGAACTGCAGCGCTGGCTGGATCACGAGCCCATCCAGGCGCATCCCGACAGCCGCCTCTATGTGTTGCGTCGCTTCGTGCAGCGCCACCGTTGGGCCGTCGCGCTCAGCAGTCTCGCGGGCCTGGCGCTGGTGGGCCTGACGGTGTTCAGCACCTGGCAGGCGCAGCGAGCTGCCGAGGCGGAGCGCGAAGCCCAGGCCAAGCGCCAGGAGGCCGAGGCCACGCTGAGCTTCATGCTGGGCGAGTTCGCCGACAAGCTGCGCCCCATCGGGCGGCTGGAGCTGCTGGACAGCATCGGCGGCAAGGCGCTGCTGCTGCTCGACCGGACCGGCCGGGACCCAGGTTCGATGGAGCGATTGCAACGCGCCAAGGCGTTGACGGTGGTGGCCGAGGTCCGCGTGGCCAAACGAGAATTGGACGGGGCGCTGGAGCCCTTGCGGCTCGCCGCGCAATTGCTGGAGGGTGAGCCGCCAAGCCCCGGGCTCATGGCCGATTGGCGCAAGGCCCAGGGTGCAGCGGCTTTCTGGATTGGCGAGGTCCACCACCAGAAACGCGAATTGAGCGCCGCCGAACGGGCGTGGGCACGCTACCTCGACTATTCGCGCCGCTGGCAGATCGCGGCGCCCGCTTCCTCCGATGCACTGATGGAGGTGTCCTATGCCCAGAGCAGCCTCGGCGTCCTGCAGCTGAATCAGGGCCGCCTCGAGGCTGCGGAACGGGCGCTGAGCGAGTCGCTCGCCCTCAAGGAGCAGGCCTTGCGAAGCCGCCCTGATGACGCCGAGCTGCAGAACAACTGGGCGAACACGGCCAGTTGGCTGGGCACCACGTTGACGCGCATGGGGCGGTTGCAGGCCGCGCGGGCGCACTACGAATCGGCGCTGGCGGAAGTCGGCAAGCTGCGCGAGAAGCGGCCCCGGGACATGGCCTGGCTGGCCAAGGAAGCCAGCGTGCGTTTCTACCTGGGCCTCACCCAGCAGGAGCTCAACGGTACGGGCGCGGCCATGCTGGAGAAGGCACATGAGGTGGCGCAGGGATTGACACGCGGTGATCCCGCCAACCTGGCCTGGGCCCTGCTCGCCATCCACATCGATGCCGAATGGCTGACCCTGCGCGCGGTCAACGCGCAGGCCCGGGAGCGCGAGGCGCTTCGGCTGCTCGGGCTGATTGAATCCCTTCGGCCCGGCAAGGCACCTCCCGAAAGCGCGCTGCCGCGCCAGGTCAAGCTGCTCGAAGCGGCAGGGCGCCTCGCCTGCGACAGCGCGGACTGCGTCTGGCACTCACGCTTGCAGGAGCGCCTGGACAGCGCCTTGAAACGCAGCCCGGGCGACCAGTTGCTGCTGGCCGCGGCGGTCCATCTATCCCAGTTGCGAGGCGACGCCGCTGCCGATCGCAAGGGGGGCTGCAGCGTGGCTGATGGCCTGCTGTCGCAGCGCGAGGGCTGGTTGCGCGTCAACGCAGATCTAACTCGACGGTGGCTGAATGTGAAGGAGTGCCTGGACCCCTCGGCCTCCCAGCGTGCAGACTGGCTGGCCACCCGTGATTGGCTCCAGCAGCAGCGGGCGCGCTGATTTCTCAACCCTCAGGACCATCTGATGACGACCTATGTCTCCCCCTATCAAGTCACCGTCACCTCCACGGCGGGCGGTCTTGCTGCGTGCACCTATGTCGACGGCAACGGCGTGACCGTGCCGTCCGGCGCGACCCTGACCACCCAGACACCGGCCGGGGAGGCGGGCAGCCTCGAATTCGACTTCGGTGAGACGGTCGTGGATGGCCAGAATCTGCGATTGCTTGGTGCCGCGGTCAAGACGGTGGGCAACGACCCCGCGATGCAACCCTACAACTATCTCTACTCGACGCGCGAGCAGTCGGAGAAGGGGGACTGGGTCGACTACCTGTCGGTGCCCTGGGCAGCGGACATGTACACGGCGCGCGGCGTGGTGCTGCTGTTTGCCGTTGTCGACAACAACGGCAACATGGTGAACTTCGTCCCGAGCGCCGACCCGGAAACCCAGAACGATCCGATCTGAGGCCCGCAGTCGCCGGCGGAGCTCAGCCCAGGCCCAGCCCCGTCAGGCGCTGATAACGCTTGCGCAGGAAATCGGCGGCCAGCTTGGCGTCGCCACCGACGCGCTCGCCGATGTAGAGCTCCTGGCGGCGCTCGGTGATCTGGGCGCGCAGCCGCCCGGCCATGATGTCCAGCGGGCGCATGCCGCCCACTTCGGCGCGCTCGATGGCGATGCGCAGCTGGTGCATCTGCAGGTTGTGCAGCAAGGCAGTCTGGGCCTGCACGACGCGGATGCGGCCCTGCACGAGGTGTTCGCACAGCCCCAGCCAGGCGCGCACGGCGTCGGCCGGCCCGCCGATGACCCTCTCGGGCAGCTCACCGGCGGCCAGCAGCAGGGTTTCGAGCCGGTGGCGGTCGCCGCCAGCGTAGGCCTCGTTGACGACCATCATGCGCTGCTCGCAGACCTCGCGCTCCGGGCCGGAAGGCGCCAGGTCGGGGTGGAAGCGCATCGCCGCGCGCCGGTACAGCGTCTTCAGGCTGGGTGGCGGCAGGTCGGTCAGGGGGCCGGTGGGTTCGGGCGGCAGCGGCGTCGCGTCGGGCAGGGCGGGAATATCGGGCCAGGCCTTGGCGCGCTGCGATGCCGACACCGGGGCGTCGACGCCCTGGCGCTTCAGGGCTTCCGACAGCAGGGCCGTGGCCTGGTGCAACTGGGCGTCGATCTCGTCGAGTTCGCGCATCAGCGGGCCCAGGGCCTCGAGATAGCGCTGGCGAAAGCCGAGCAGCTTGGCGCGGGCGCCGTCGTGGTCGGCTTCCAGCACGGCCAGGTAGCGCTGCAGATCCTGCAGTTGTTCGCGTCGCCGCGTCAGCTCGTGCCTCGTGATTGCCATGCTCGCCATGAGCTGCGATTTTGCCGTGCCCGGACGTGGGAACGGCCCGCGAACGGGCCGTTATTTACCGGGTTTACGAGAGATTTACTGTGAGGCCGCCGAAGCCGGCATCTCCGCCGTGCTGGCGGCAGGTGCCGCCACGACGGCCGCAGCCGCCACGGGCTCGGGCGCCTTGCTGCCGGCCTGCATCGGCAGCAGCGGCACGATCAGCAGGGCGACGATGTTGATGATCTTGATCAACGGGTTCACGGCCGGGCCGGCGGTGTCCTTGTAGGGGTCGCCCACGGTGTCGCCGGTGACGGCGGCCTTGTGCGCTTCCCCGCCCTTCTTGTGCAGCACGCCCGCGGCATCGGTGAAGCCTTCCTCGATCAGCTTCTTGGCGTTGTCCCAGGCGCCGCCGCCGGTGCACATCGAGATGCCGACGAAGAGGCCCGTCACGATGGTGCCCATCAGCAGGCCACCCAGCGCCGCGGGGCCCAGCGTCAGCCCGACGATGATGGGCGCGGCCACCGGCAGCAGCGACGGCACGATCATTTCCTTGATCGCGGCGGTGGTCAGCATGTCGACCGCGGCGCTGTAGTCGGGCTTGCGCTGGCCAGCCATGATGGCGCCGTCGGCGAACTGCTTGCGCACCTCGACGACGACGGCACCGGCGGCGCGGCCGACGGCTTCCATGGCCATGGCGCCGAACAGATAGGGAATCAGTCCGCCGAGGAAGAGGCCCAGGATGACCTTGTGGTCGGACAGGTCGAACGCGACATGCATGCCACGCGCTTCCAGCGCGTGCGTGTAGTCGGCGAACAGCACCAGGGCTGCCAGGCCGGCCGAGCCGATGGCATAGCCCTTGGTGACGGCCTTGGTCGTGTTGCCCACGGCGTCCAGCGGGTCGGTGACGTCGCGCACGCTGGCGGGCAGTTCGGCCATCTCGGCAATGCCGCCGGCGTTGTCGGTGATGGGGCCGTAGGCGTCCAGAGCGACGACGATGCCGGCCATGCTCAGCATGGAGGTGGCGGCCACCGCGATGCCGTACAGGCCAGCCAAGGCATAGGCCGAGTAGATGGCCGCGCAGACGAAGAGCACCGGCCAGGCGGTGGACTTCATCGACACGCCCAGGCCGGCGATGACGTTGGTGCCATGGCCGGTGGTGGAGGCCTGCGCCACGTGCTGCACCGGGTGGTACTGGGTGCCGGTGTAGTACTCGGTGATCCAGACCATGGCCGCCGTCAGCACCAGGCCGACCGCGCAGGCGCCGAACAGGGCCATCGCGTTGGTCGTGCCGCCGGTGCTCAGCTCGATGGGGCCGGGGAACATCGCCTTGGTGACGAAGAAGAAGGCGATCAGGCTCAGCACGCCGGCCACGATCAGACCTTTGTACAGCGCCGGCATCACGTTCTTCATGCCGGGGCTGGCCTTGACGAAGTAGCAGCCGATGATGGAGGCGATGATGGACACGCCGCCGAGCGCCAGCGGATAGACGACGCCGGCCAGCGCGCTGGAGCCGGTGATCATCAGGGCGCCCAGCGCCATCGCGGCGATCAGCGTGACGGCGTAGGTCTCGAACAGATCGGCGGCCATGCCGGCGCAGTCACCGACGTTGTCACCGACGTTGTCAGCGATGACGGCCGGGTTGCGCGGGTCGTCCTCGGGGATGCCGGCCTCGACCTTGCCCACCAGGTCGGCGCCGACGTCGGCACCCTTGGTGAAGATGCCGCCGCCCAGGCGGGCGAAGATGGAGATGAGGGACGAGCCGAAGGCCAGGCCCAGCATGGGCTTGAGCGTCGCGCTGTCATGCCCGCCGCCGATGGCCATGTAGAAGCCGCCGACGCCCAGCAGGCCCAGACCCACCACCAGCATGCCGGTGATGGCGCCGCCCTTGAAGGCCACGTCCAGCGCCGGGCCTATGCCCTTGGAGGCCGCTTGCGCGGTGCGCACATTGGCGCGCACCGAGATGTTCATGCCGATGAAGCCGCAGATGCCCGACAGCACCGCGCCGATGACGAAGCCCACGGCCGTCGTCATGCCAAGGCCCGGCACCACCGCGATCGCGATGGCCAGCACGACGCCGACCATGGCTATGGTGCGGTACTGCCGGCCCAGGTAGGCGGCGGCACCTTGCTGGATCGCCGCGGCGATCTCCTGCATGCGGGCATTGCCTGCATCCTGACTCAGGATCCAGCTTCGTTGGATGAAGCCATAAAGAACGGCCGCGAGGCCGCAAGCCAGCGCGAAATACAGCGCCATTTCCGTCGACATGTATGAGTCTCCTGTTCAGCGTGTGATCTGTGGCCCGGCGGCAGGGTATGCCGGGCTCGGCGGCCGAGCTTAAGGGCCGGGTTTGACGGCTGGATTGCACGTTTACCAGCGATGTTGGGGAAACCTAGAATGCGGGTTTTCCTTAGCCCTAAAAGACGACCATGAGCCTGCACAACGTGACCCCCGGCGCCAAGGTGCCTGACGAGTTCAACGTCATCATCGAAATCCCGATGAATGCCGACCCGATCAAGTACGAGGTGGACAAGGAGAGCGGTGCGCTGTTCGTCGACCGCTTCCTGACGACGCCTATGTACTACCCGTGCAACTACGGGTACATCCCCAGGACCCTGGCGGATGACGGCGACCCGGTCGACGTGCTGGTCATCACCCCCTTCGCGCTGACGCCCGGCGTCGTCGTGACCTGCCGCCCCCTGGGCGTGCTGATGATGGACGACGAAGCCGGTGGCGACGCCAAGCTGCTGGCCGTGCCCACCAGCAAGATCCTGCCCATGTACGACCACTGGCAGAAGATCGAGGACGTGAACCCGGCCCGCCTGGCCGCCATCCAGCACTTCTTCGAGCACTACAAGGACCTGGAGAAGGGCAAGTGGGTCAAGGTCAAGGGCTGGGAAGGCCCGGAGAAGGCCAAGTCCGAGATCCGCGAAGGCATGGCGAACTACGCCAAGGCCTGATCACTCGTTTCGCCCTGCTCAAGACGCCGCATCCGCGGCGTTTTGTTTTTTGAAGGGGGCGTGCTCGCCCAGCTCGTCGATATAGCCCGACATGGCTTCGCCCTCGCGAGCCAGGAAGTCGTTGACCGCGTCGGCAAAGGATGGATGGGCCAGCCAGTGGCTGGAAGCGGTGGGCGTGGGCATCAGGCCACGCGCCATCTTGTGTTCGCCCTGGGCGCCGCCCTCGAAGCGCTGGTAGCCATTGGTGATGCACCAGGCCAGCGGCTGGTAGTAGCAGGCGTCGAAGTGCAGGTTGGGGATGTGCTCGACGGCGCCCCAGTAGCGGCCAAAGGCGGCGCGGCGGCCGGGATCCAGTGCGATCAGCGACATGGCGACGCGTTCGCGCGCGCATCGGGCCGTGAACATCAGCCAGTGCTCGGGCATGTCGCTCGCCATGCGGGCGAAGAAGTCGCGGCTCAGATAGGGCTTGCTGTGGTGTTCGCGGTAGGTCTGCTGGTAGCAGCGGTAGAAGAAGTCCCAGTCCTCAGCGGTGATGTCAGCGCCCGCCCGGGCCTCGAAGACGATGCCGGCCTCGCGCACGCGGCGCTGTTCCTGCTGGATCTTCTTGCGCTTGTCGCGCTGCAGGCGGCCCAGAAAGCCGGCGAAGTCGGCATCGCCCTCGGCCGTCCAGTGGAACTGCACGCCGGCCCTGGCCATGCAGCCGGCCGCCGCCAGCGCCGCCTGGTCGGCCTCGTCGCCGAACAGCACATGCAGCGAAGAGGCCTCGGTCTCCTTCGCCAGCGCCCGCAACGCCTGCGCCAGCAACATTCGCGCGTCGTCGTTGACGGCCAAGAGCCGGCTGCCCGGCACGGGCGTGAAAGGCACCGCCACCAGCAGCTTGGGGTAGTAGCTCAGCCCGTGGCGCTGGTAGGCGTCGGCCCAGGCCCAATCGAAGACGTATTCGCCATAGCTGTGGGTCTTCAGATAGGCCGGGCAGGCCGCCAGCAGATCCTCGCCCCGCCACAGCGACACGAACTGCGGCTGCCAGCCCGTCTTGGCGACGGCACTGCCACTGGCATGCAGGGCGCGCAGATAGGCCAGGCGCATGAAGGGCGTCGGCCGTGCCTGGGTGGAAAGCAGGGCGTCCCAACGGTCTTGCGGCAAGGCCTCGGGACTGGCGTCGACCCGAATGACAATGCTGCTCTCGTGTTCTGAATCGCTGTCGCCCATGCCCTCGCCCTTGAAGATTGCCCTGGCCCAGATCAACGTCGTCGTCGGCGATCTGGTGGGCAACGCGGACCGCATCATTGCCCAAGCGCGCGCGGCGCACACGGCTGGGGTTGATCTGCTCGTCACACCCGAGCTGGCGCTGTGCGGCTACCCGCCCGAGGATCTGCTGCTGCGCCCGGCTTTCCTCGAAGGCTGCGACGAGCAGTTGCAGCGCATCGCGGCCGAGCTGGCTGACCTGCAGGGCCTGCATGTCGTCGTTGGCCACCCGCGGGAGCGCGAGGGGGGGGTGGCGCGCGAACGGAGCTGGTCGCTGCCGCCATGCCTGAACATGGCTTCGGTGCTCGTGGGCGGTCAAGTCGTCGCCAGCTATGCCAAGCGAGAACTGCCCAACTACCAGGTGTTCGATGAGCGCCGCTACTTCTATTCCGGCCGCGATGCGGGCCTGGGCGCCGTGGTGGTCGATGTCAAGGGCACCCAGGTCGGCCTGCTGATCTGCGAGGACGCCTGGTTCGACGAGCCCGCCGCTGCCGCCAAGGCCGCGGGCGCCGAGCTGCTGTGCGTCATCAATGCCTCGCCCTTCCACATCGGCAAGGTGGAGGAGCGCGAAGACCGCATGGCGGAGCGTGCGCGTGCCTCAGGACTGCCGCTGCTCTATGCCCACCTTGTGGGCGGGCAGGACGAAATGGTGTTCGACGGCGCATCCTTCGCGGTGCAGGCCGACGGCAGCCTGGCCGCCCGCGCGGCGATGTTCGAGGAGGCGCTGCCCATTCTCGAGCTGGATGCCGGCCGGCTGCGCGGCGACATCGTGCCGGTGCCCGAGTACGAGGCCCAGGTCTGGCAGGCGCTGGTCACCGGGGTGCGCGACTACCTCGGCAAGAACGGCTTCCCCGGCGCCCTCATCGGCCTGTCGGGCGGTATCGACTCGGCCCTGGTGCTGGCCATCGCGGTGGATGCGCTCGGCGCCGACAAGGTGCGCACGGTGATGATGCCGTCGCCCTACACGGCCGACATCTCCTGGATCGATGCCCGCGACATGGCCGAGCGCCTGGGCGTGCGCTACGACGAGAAGTCCATCGTGCCGATGTTCGATGCCTTCAACGACACACTGGCCGACGAGTTCAAGGGCCTGCCGCTGGATGCCACCGAGGAGAACATCCAGGCGCGCGTGCGCGGCACGCTGTTGATGGCGCTGTCCAACAAGTTCGGCAGCATCGTGCTGACGACCGGCAACAAGAGCGAGATGGCAACCGGCTACTGCACGCTCTACGGCGACATGGCCGGCGGTTTCGCCGTCATCAAGGACGTGGCCAAGACGCTGGTCTTCCGCCTGGCGCGCTGGCGCAATGCGCAGGGCCAGGAGGTCATCCCCGATCGCATCATCACGCGCCCGCCTTCGGCCGAGCTACGCCCCGACCAGAAGGACGAGGACAGCCTGCCGCCCTATGCCGTGCTGGACGCCATCCTGGCGCTCTACATGGAGCAGGACCAGTCCATCGCCGAGATCGTCGCGGCCGGCTTCAAGCCGGAGGACGTCGAGCGCGTCACCCGGCTCATCAAGATCAACGAGTACAAGCGCCGCCAGGCGCCGGTGGGCATCCGCATCACCCACCGCGGCTTTGGTAGGGATTGGCGTTACCCCATCACGTCCAAGTTCCGTGCGTAAACTCAAGCCAGTCAACCGGAGCCCGTCATGAAGCAGATCACCGCCATCATCAAACCCTTCAAGCTCGACGAAGTGCGCGAGGCGCTGGCCGAGGTGGGCGCTTCGGGCCTGACGGTCACCGAGGTCAAGGGCTTTGGCCGCCAGAAGGGCCACACCGAGCTCTACCGCGGCGCCGAGTACGTCGTCGACTTCCTGCCCAAGGTCAAGGTCGAGGTCGTCGTGAAGGACGACGAAGTCGACCGCTGCATCGATGCCATCCTGAAGGCCGCCAAGACCGGCAAGATCGGTGACGGCAAGATCTTCGTGCTGCCGGTCGAGCAGGTCGTGCGCATCCGCACCGGCGAGACGGACGAAGCCGCAGTCTGAGGCTCAATGCCGCGCCGGCGCTGCCGTGCAGGCCGAGGCCGGTACGCCGTAGGGCTTGACCAGGTCGGCCGTCTGGCCCGTGCGGCACAACTCCTTGAGCGCCTCGTCGAAGGCATGGAAGTCCACCTTGGACATGCGCCGGCGCGTCAGCCCGAAGACGTAGTAGATGTCCTTGGCGCCGCCCGAGGATTGCAGGCCGGTCATCGCATTGCTGGCCAACAGCCACAGCGCCACCTGCTCGTTGGCGAACACCAGGCCCTGCTCGCCATAGCGGCCCGCGGCGAGCATCTTCAGAGCGACCAGGTTGTCTCGCTCCAACCTGATCTTCGCCGGTCCGCCGGCAGCCAGGTCCTGCAGCGTCATCGAGGTGCCCGAAGGACCGTAGACGCCGATCTCGTGGCTCGCCAGGGACTCGGGGCCGCGGTAGACGAAGTCCACGCCGCGGCGCGAGAAGAAGACATAGCGACCGTCGACGACGGGCACGCTCATCCACATCCGGGCGTGGCGCGACGGCACATCCAGCACCGGAAAGAGGCCATCGACTTCGGCCTTCTCCATCAAGTCGATGGCGCGGCGCCAGGGGTAGATGCGCGAGTTGCAGTTCCAGCCCAGGTTTCGGCAGGCCGCGTTCAGCACGTCGACCATCGGTCCGGAGGCGCGCCCCTGCAGTTCCACGATATAGGGTGGGAACAGTTGCGTTCCGAAATCGACCTCGCGCAACGGCTCAGCGCCCGCGCTCGATGCACAGGCAGCGAAACAGCAATGCAGCAGCAGTTCTCTTGACACGGCCGGCCTCGGCGGGTTTGCAGTTCAGCATAGCGGCCTGGCGCGCCGGGCGCCATGCGGTGCCACCTCAGCGCTGCGTCAGCGCGAGCTCGATGCCCAGGGCCACGAAGGTCGCCGCAAAGCTCCGCCGCAGCCAAGCCATGGCGGTCATGTTGCCCAGTACATGGTCCCGCATACTGGCCGCGAAGGCTCCGTACAGCGCAAACACTCCGAAGGTCATGGCCATGAAGATGGCCGACAGCTGCAGCATTGCCAGCGTCGGTGCTGCTTCATCCTTGGCGATGAACTGCGGCAGGAAGGCCAGGAAGAACATCGACAGCTTGGGGTTGAGCAGGTTCACCAGCACCGCGTGCCGGATGACCTCGCCGCTCGAACGCTGCGCGCCATCGGGCTCGATCTTCAGCGCGCCCTGCTCGCGCCAGGTCATCCAGGCGATGTAGAGCAGATAGGCCACGCCCGCGAACTTCACGGTCTCGAAGGCCAGGTTGCTGGCGTGCAGCAGCGCCGCCAGGCCCGTCACGGCCGCCAGCATATGGGGCACAACGCCGAGGGTGCAGCCGAAAGCCGCGATGGTGGCCATGCGCGTGCCGCGCGACAGGCCGGTGGCCACGGTCACCGCGGCACCGGTGCCCGGCGAGGCGACGACCAGCAGCGAGAGGGTCAGGAATTCGAGGTTCAAAAGCGCACTCCTTGTTGGGAGGCGCCATGCTGCAAGGCCGTCGTGGCCAGGTCTTGAACGAAATTTCAGCGGCCGCGCACCAGGGCTCCCGGCGTGAGGCCGAAGTTGCGCGTGAAGCAGCGCGTCATATGGCTCTGGTCCGCGAAGCCGCTGGCGGCGGCTGCATCCGCCAGCGCCACGCCGGCGCGCACCAGGCGGCGGGCCTGCTGCACGCGGCGCTGCAGCAGATAGGCGTGCGGCGGCAGGCCGGTGAAATGGGTGAAGGCGCGCAGGAACTGGTAGCGGCTCAGGCCTGCGTCTCGTGCCAGATCGGCCAGCGTCGTTGAAGCGGCGGGGTCGTCGTCCATGCGCTCGCGCGCCGCGCTGACGCCAGTCACGAGGGCGGGGCGCCCGGCGGGCCTGGGCCTCAGCAGCTGGGCGACGAGGGTCAGCAAGGCCGAGTCAGATCGCAAGGTGTCGGCATCGGCCGTGGCGGCGTCGAACAACTGCTGGAAGCGGGTCGTCAACGCAGCGTCGCGGATGACCGGGGCCTTGAACTCGAAGCCCTGGTCTGCCGGCGCGATGTCGCGGGCCGCGTCCAGCACCGGGGAGGGGTCGAGGTAGAGCATGCGCCAGCGCCGGCCGCTCGCGTCAAAAGGCGCGCCGTCGTGCACCTCGCCGGGGTTGACGGTGATCATGTCGCCGGCGCCAGCCTCGACGAGGCCTCGCCCACTGGCAGACTTCTGCGCGCCGCGCTCGATGAGCCCGATGCCGAACTGGTCATGCGTGTGGCGGCCGAAGGCGTGGGCCGAGTCGGCCAGCACGGCCTCGGCGCCGGGCAGGCCGCAGCGCAGCAGTCGAAAACCGGGGCTCCTGGTCATGGGCCCCGATGGTGTCACGTCAGCGCAGGTGCTGCCAGACCGCGGCACCCCAGATGCCGGCCGCCAGCACCAGGGCCATCAGCACGGCGGCGCTGGCGATGTCCTTGGCGCGCTTGGAGAGTTCATGCCGCTCGAAGGACACGCGGTCGACGACCGCCTCGATGGCGGAATTCAGCAGTTCGACGATGAGCACCAGCAGCAGCGAGCCCAGCAGCAGGGCGGCCTGCTCCCAGGTCCTGGCCAGCCAGAACGTCAGCGGTGCGGCAATGACGCAGAGCCAGGTTTCCTGGCGGAAGGCGCTTTCGCCCGTGTAGGCGGCCTTGAGACCGGCCCAGGAGTAGCCGGCGGCGTGGATGACGCGGTCCAGGCCGGTCCGTCCCTTGTGCGGGTTGGTCATGGGGCACCCTTAGGCCTGCGGCCTTGTCCCGCCAGGCGGGAGCGAGCTTGCTTGGGACGGCCCGGCGCTGCGCTCATGAGCGCACGGGAAGTTGAGTGATGACGCGCGAACCACAGATCGCGTCGTGCAGGAATTGTCGCTGCGGGTGCAGTCGCGCGATCAGCAGATAGCCCGCGATGCCGGCCATCAGGCTGCCGATGATGGCGCCGCCGCCATGCAGGCCCAGCGCCCAGACGCTGATCAGCGCCGGCAGGAACCACAGCCAGCTCAGGAGATAGCGCAGCAGCGCGCGGCCCCAGCCCAGCGGACGGCCGACGGCGTCGGTGACGCGCAGATGCCAGGTCTTCATCGCCAGCGTCTGGCCCGAGCGAGTCCAGAAGCCGACGAAGTACAGGCCCAGCACGATGAAGAGGCTGACGCCGAGGCCCGTGCGGCCCTCGAGCGCATGCTGTTGGCGCGTCAGCACCGAATAGAGGAAGCCGGCGAAGAAGACCACGCCGAACAGCAGCACGCCTTCATAAAGGAAGGCCGCGAAACGCCTCGCCAGGCCCGCAGGCGCGGCGTTCGTGTCCATCGCCGCTGTCATGTGCGCGGAACGGACGCGGGCGGCGCCTTCAGCGACTTGGGCAGCAACGTCTTGGGGTCGACCAGGGCCGGATCGGCCACGACCTTGGTCTCGCCCGCGACGTGGTGCGGAGGCAAGGTGAGCCCGCGCGTGATCAGCACCGTCGTGGCACCAGGCTTGGCCTGGATCAGGCTGCCGGTCACGGGGGTCGGCGTGACGAGCTTGGGTGCGGCGGGCACGATATTGGACTTGGGCGCCGCGGCCAGGGGCTTGGGCGTCGGGCTGGTCGCCTTGGTCTGAGCCTGGCGGCGCGCGACGGCCTTGTCAGCGAGCTCCTGGCGTTTTTCCTGCGGCAGCGCCTGGTAGGCCTCCCACTTGGCCTGTCGCTGCTCGGAATCCACCTGCTTGGCCACCTGGAAGCCGATGCGGGCATCGACCCGCTCGGCCGGTGTCAGATTGGCCCAGTCACGCATGCGTTCATGCAGGCGGCTGAGTTCAGCGGGGGGCAGCACGGCCAGACGCGGTGTCGCATTCAGCCATTTGCTGCGCTGGTTGGGGCCGAGCTTGTCCCAATCCTTCGCCAATGGCGCAAGCAGATCGCGCTGGACGGGCGTCAGTGCCTGCCAGGTCGGCGCGGCGGCCAGGGCGGAGACCGGCGACATGACGGGCGCAGCCGGACGAGCCACCGGGGGTGCAACGGACGCGCTCGCAGCAATGGCCTCCGGCGCCGAAGCCGCTTCCTGCGCCTGCGCAAAAGCAGAAAACCCCGCTGCGGCTAGCAGCAGGGTGATCAGCAGACGGAGAGAGGCGGAGGGTGTCCGCGCGGCTCGGCTCATGGGCATCCGGTCATTCTTGCCCATCCCTCAGGAATTCAGCGAAACCGGGGTCGCTGAAGGCGGAGGGCGGCAGGTTGTCGCTGAGCAGTGCGGTGTCGACCTCGGCGGCAGCGACGATCTGTTCGTGGATCTGGCCTTGCTGCATCAGCAGCAGGCCGGCCAACAAGGCCAGCAGGGGCAGGGCAGATACGAGTTTGGACCACAGACCGTTGTCGCCGCCGGTACCGCGCGGGCCGCCGCTCAGGGCCAGTGTCGAACCCATCTGCACCACGCCAGGGCTGGCGGTGCTCATCGAGGTGCGTGCAGCGCGGGCCTGGACGGCGCGGGCCAGAGCCTGCTCGCGTGCAAAACGCAGGCGCTCGGACACGTCATGGGGCAGGGCGGCGTTGCGCTCGGTCAGGCCGGCAGCGACACGCAGGCCAAAGCGCGTGACACGGGCATCCAAATCGGCAGGGAGGGTGGAAAACTTCGACGGCGACTTCATAGCGTGATCCCCTTGGCCTTGAGCGACTTCGCCAGCGCGTGGACGGCACGGGAACAGTGAGTTTTGACACTGCCTTCCGAGCAACCCATCACAGAGGCGGTCTCTGCAACATCCAGTTCCTCCCAGTAACGCAACAGGAAGGCTTCCCGTTGACGCGTCGGCAACTGTTCGACTTCCGTCTCGATGCGCTGCAAGATCTGCGCCCGGCTGACTTCATCCGCGGCGCTGAGGGCGCCCATGGCGCCTTCCTGGGTTTCGAGGATCTCCAGCAGGTCGAAATCACCGTCGCCGTCGCCGCCGCCCTCGAAGTCCGACATATTCGTCATGACCGCCCGGCGCGTCTTCTGGCGACGGAAATAGTCCATCGTCGCGTTCGACAGGATGCGCTGGAACAGCAGAGGCAGTTCGGCCGCCGGGCGGTCGAAATAGTTCTCGGCCAGCTTGATCATGGCGTCCTGGACGATGTCCAGGGCACCATCGTCGTCTCGAACCACATACGCCGTGCGCTTGAAGGCGCGGCGRTCCACGGAACGGAGAAAGTCGTTGAGTTCTTTGTCGGTGGCCAAGGCTTGGAGCGGGTCCGGGCGGCAGCTCGGATTATGGCATTCGTCTGATACGAAGGCTTAACGGTTTTTGCTCGGCATAATGCTGCTTCGCACAAAGAGTCAAAGCTCTCACCGTGGCCGCCCGACTGGGGTCCCAACGGTTGATCGCGCAGGTTCCGAATCCGCTTCACGAGAGCGAGAAGAGGGGCACCAATGGTTTTTCGTTAGAGAAATTCACAAAGGTTCGAAAAATGGACATGTCTGCCGCGGATATCAAGCGCGCCGCCCTGGCGCAGCCGAATTCCCAATCCCCCAATTCCCCCACCGCGGAGCTCAACGGCTCCGAGATCCTCGTTCGTTGCCTCCAGGCCGAAGGGGTGCGCCATCTCTGGGGTTACCCCGGCGGCGCGGTGCTCTACATCTACGACGCCCTCTACAAGCAAGAGAGCATCCAGCACGTGCTGGTGCGTCATGAGCAGGCTGCCGTCCACGCCGCTGACGGCTTTGCCCGCGCGACCGGTGAGGTCGGTGTGGCCCTGGTCACTTCGGGCCCGGGTGTGACGAATGCCGTGACCGGCATCGCCACCGCCTACATGGACTCGATCCCGATGGTCATCATCACGGGTCAGGTCCCGACGCCGGCGATCGGCCTGGATGCCTTCCAGGAGTGCGACACGGTCGGCATCACGCGCCCCATCGTCAAGCACAACTTCCTGGTCAAGGATGTGCGCGACCTGGCGCTGACGCTGAAGAAGGCCTTCCACATCGCCCGCACCGGTCGCCCCGGTCCGGTGGTGGTGGACATCCCCAAGGATGTGTCGCTGGCCAAGACCAGCTTCCACTACCCCGAGCGCGTCGAGATGCGCTCCTACAACCCGGTCAAGAAGGGCCACAGCGGCCAGATCCGCAAGGCCGTGCAGTTGCTGCTGCAGGCCAAGCGCCCGTATATCTACACCGGTGGCGGCGTCATCCTTGGCGAAGCGACGGCCGAACTGCGCCAGCTCGTCGACCTGCTGGGCTTCCCCTGCACGAACACGCTCATGGGCCTGGGCGCCATGCCTGGCACCGACCCGCGCTTCCTGGGCATGCTCGGCATGCACGGCACGTATGAGGCCAACATGACCATGCAGCACTGCGATGTGCTGCTGGCCGTGGGTGCACGCTTCGACGACCGCGTCATCGGCAACCCCAAGCACTTCGGCTCGGTCGAGCGCAAGATCATCCACGTGGACATCGACCCCTCGTCGATCTCCAAGCGCGTGCGCGTCGACATTCCCATCGTGGGCGACGTGAAGGACGTGCTGCAGGAGCTGATCGCCCAGCTGAAGGAAGCCCAGGCCAAGCCGGACGCGAATGCGGTCAGCGCCTGGTGGAGCCAGATCAACGAATGGCGCAGCCGCGACTGCCTGGCCTTCAAGGGCTCGGACGAAGTCATCAAGCCGCAGATGGTGGTGGACACGCTGTGGAAGCTGACGCGCGACCGTGACACCTACATCACGTCGGACGTTGGCCAACACCAGATGTGGGCTGCGCAGTACTACCGCTTCGACCAGCCGCGCCGCTGGATCAACTCGGGTGGCCTGGGCACGATGGGCGTGGGCCTGCCGTATGCGATGGGCATCAAGCTGGCCAAGCCGGATTCGGACGTGTTCTGCATCACCGGCGAAGGCAGCATCCAGATGTGCATCCAGGAGCTGTCGACCTGCTTCCAGTACAAGACGCCGGTCAAGATCGTCTCGCTGAACAACCGCTACCTCGGCATGGTGCGCCAGTGGCAGCAACTGGACTACGGCGGCCGCTACTCGCACAGCTATATGGACGCGCTGCCCGACTTCGTGAAGCTGGCCGAGGCCTATGGCCACGTCGGCATCCTGGTCGAGAAGCCCAGCGACGTCGAGCCGGCGCTGAAGGAAGCGATGCGCCTCACGGACCGCACCGTCTTCCTGGACATCCGTACCGATCCGACCGAGAACGTCTGGCCCATGGTCAAGGCGGGCAAGGGCATTTCCGAGATGCTGCTGGGTTCGGAAGACCTGTGAGCGCCTGAAGCCGAGGGCTCTGGCTGGCGTTACCGCGCCACCCGGGGCTCCCGGCGGAAGACGCGATCAGTCCGACATCCACGGCGATTCACTCCACTCGAACCCGCAGCCAAGGTCCGCTGGTTACCGCCAGCGGCACTGAAGAGCGCGAAGGACGAAGAACCCATGAAACACATCATTGCTTTGCTCATCGAGAACGAGCCAGGCGCGCTGTCGCGCGTCGTGGCACTGTTCTCGGCCCGCGGCTACAACATCGAAAGCCTCACCGTCGCGCCGACGGAAGACGCCTCGCTGTCGCGCATGACCATCGTGACCACCGGCAGCGACGAGGTCATCGAGCAGATCACCAAGCACCTGAACCGTCTCATCGAGGTCGTCAAGGTCGTCGACCTGACCGAGGGCAACTACACCGAGCGTGAGCTGATGCTCATCAAGGTGCGTGCCGTCGGCAAGGAGCGCGAGGAAATCAAGCGCACCGCCGACATCTTCCGCGGCCGCGTCATCGACGTCACCGAGAAGACCTACACCATCGAGCTGACCGGCGACGCGAGCAAGCTCGACGCCTTCATCGACGCGATCGACCGCGCGTCCATCCTCGAGACCGTCCGTACCGGCGCCAGCGGCATCGGCCGCGGTGAGCGCATCCTGCGCGTCTGACCCGTCCTCACACCCCCCAACTCAGCAGTTTTTTCCTGGAGCGACCCATCATGAACGTCTACTACGACAAGGACGCCGATCTCAGCCTCATCAAGGGCAAGAACGTCACCATCATCGGCTACGGCTCACAAGGCCACGCCCACGCGCAGAACCTGAACGACAGCGGCTGCAAGGTCACCGTCGCCCTGCGTCGCGGCGGCGCGTCCTGGTCCAAGGCCGAAGGCGCTGGCCTCAAGGTCGCCGAGATCGCCGAGGCCGTGAAGGCTGCCGACGTGGTCATGATCCTGCTGCCCGACGAGCAGATCGCCGACGTCTACAAGAAGGAAGTCGAGCCCAACATCAAGCAGGGCGCATCGCTCGCCTTCGCCCACGGCTTCAACGTCCACTATGGCCAGGTGCAGCCGCGCGAAGACCTGGACGTCTGGATGGTCGCCCCCAAGGCCCCCGGCCACACGGTGCGCAACACCTACCGCCAAGGCGGCGGCGTGCCTCACCTGATCGCCATCTACGCCGACAAGACCGGCAAGGCGCGTGACCTGGCCCTGAGCTATGCCGCAGCCAATGGCGGCGGCAAGGCCGGCATCATCCAGACCTCGTTCCGCGAAGAAACCGAGACCGACCTCTTCGGCGAACAGGCCGTGCTGTGCGGCGGTGCCGTCGAGCTGATCAAGGCGGGCTTCGAGACGCTGACGGAAGCCGGCTATGCGCCCGAGATGGCCTATTTCGAGTGCCTGCACGAACTCAAGCTCATCGTGGACCTGATCTACGAAGGCGGCATCGCCAACATGAACTACTCGATCTCGAACAACGCCGAGTACGGCGAGTACGTGACGGGTCCCAAGGTCGTCACCGAAGACACCAAGAACGCGATGCGTCAGTGCCTGAAGGACATCCAGACCGGCGAGTACGCCAAGTCCTTCATCCTCGAAAACAAGGCCGGCGCCCCGACGCTGATCAGCCGCCGCCGCCTGACCGCCGAGCACCCCATCGAGCAGGTCGGCGAGAAGCTGCGTGAAATGATGCCCTGGATCAAGGCCAACAAGCTGGTCGACAAGGCGAAGAACTGAGCCACGGGTTCAGCACACTGAAAGGCCGGCGCATGCCGGCCTTTTTCGTTCAGGGCTGGTGATTGGCCCGCAACGCCTCGACGGCATCCCCGGGCAGCCATAACAGCGTGTTCAGATAGGTGTCCAGGCAATCAACCAGCGCCTGCCGCGGGCCTTCTCGCCACACGGCCGAGCCGTAGAAGGCGTCCTGCTGCATGACGAGCTGTTCGCGGCTGTCGAAGGCGCGGATCAGGAAGAAGCTTTCCTGCTCGTGGTCGGAGCGACCGAAAGCGACGACATCCATGCCGCTGGCGCGCACCAGCGGCAGGGCTTCGCGGACGGCGGCGACGAAGCGGTCCGCGCAGCCGGGCTTGAGGCGGTAGCTGCGGACTTCGATGAGTTTCATGGCGTCTCCTGTCGTTTTCGGCAATCCTAGGAGCGTCATTTGCCGGGATCTGTCAGCTATCCTGACGAACTATGACCCCTGAGCCCACTGAGGACGACGAGCCCAGCACGTCCGTCCGCCCCCGCCGCAAAGGCATCTACGCCCTGCCCAACGCGATCACGCTGAGCGCGCTGTTCAGCGCCTTCTATGCCATCGTCATGGCAATCAATGGCCGTTTCGAAGTGGCCTGCGTCGCCATCTTCGCCGCCGCCATCCTCGACAGCCTGGACGGTCGCGTCGCGCGCATGACCAACACCCAGTCGGCTTTCGGCGAGCAGATGGACAGCCTGTCCGACATGGTCGCCTTCGGCGCCGCACCGGCGCTCATCATCTACATGTGGGCCTTGAAGGACATGGGCAAGCCGGGCTGGATCCCGGCCTTCGTCTACATCGCCGGCGCGGCGCTGCGGCTGGCGCGCTTCAACGTCAACATCGGCGTCGTCGACAAGCGCTTCTTCCAGGGCCTGCCCAGCCCCGCGGCAGCGGCCATCGTCATGGGACTGATCTGGTGTGCGATCGACGCGCCCTGGTACTCCGGCGTGAGCAACATGCCCTGGCTGCGCTGGGTCGCGTTTGGCGTGACCTTGTTCGCCGGGCTTTCGATGGTCACGAATGCGCCCTTCTACAGCTTCAAAGTCTTCGACCGCCGGCGCAGTGTTCCCTTCATCGTGCTGGTGGCCATCATGCTCGGCATCGGCCTCATCGCACTCGACCCGCCCACTGTGTTGTTCGTGATCTTCTGTGTGTACGGGCTGTCCGGCTATGTCATCTACGGCTGGCGCAAGTCCAAGGGCAAGCAGGTCAGCGTCATCTCCACCAGCACCGATGAGCCCGATGAACGTGGCTTGCATCAATAGACATCCGTGCTAGATTCCGTCCCCATGAGCCGCAACGCGCGAATTAGCCTGCTACCAGTCCTAGAGGAACCACGGGTTCGCTAGTCAGTCGCGCACGTACGCTCACACCTGACCCCAACGGCCCGTATGCAACCGCAGCGGGCCGTTCGTGTTTTCAAAGGCTGCTGGTTGCGCCACCCACCCTCGGATGGACACCCATGTTGAAGCAACCGCAGCAAAAGTACCGCTCCTTCGCCCCGATCGCATTGCCGGACCGCCGCTGGCCCGACGCCGTGCTGACCCGCGCGCCGATCTGGCTGAGCACCGACCTGCGTGACGGCAACCAGGCCCTGATCGAGCCCATGGACATCGCCCGCAAGCTGCGCATGTTCCAGCAACTGGTGAAGATCGGCTTCAAGGAGATCGAGGTCGGTTTCCCGTCTGCGTCGCAGACCGAATTCGACTTCGTGCGCCTGCTCATCGAAGGCGGCCACATCCCCGACGACGTGACCATCCAGGTGCTGACGCAGGCGCGTGCCCACCTGATCGAGCGCACGTTTGAATCTCTCGACGGCGCCAAGCGCGTCATCGTCCACGTCTACAACGCCGTCGCGCCCATCATGCGTCGCGTGGTGCTGGGCACCGACGAGGATGGCATCGTGGAACTGGCCAGTTCGCACGCCCGCCAGATCAAGGAACTGGCTGCCGCACGTCCGGGCGTGGACTGGCGCTTCGAGTATTCGCCCGAGATGTTCTCCGGCACCGAACTGGCGTTCAGTAAGCGCGTCGTCGATGCGGTCACCGCGGTCTGGGCGCCCACGCCCGAACGCAAGTGCATCATCAACCTGCCGTCCACCGTCGAGCACAGCACGCCCAACATCTTCGCGGACATGATCGAGTGGATGCACCGCCACCTCGAGCGCCGCGACAGCATCGTGCTGTCCGTCCACCCGCACAACGATCGCGGCACCGGCACGGCCGCCGGCGAGTTCGCGTTGATGGCCGGCGCCGACCGCGTCGAAGGCTGCCTGTTCGGCAATGGCGAGCGCACCGGCAATGTCGACCTCGTCAACATCGCGCTGAACCTCTACACCCAGGGCGTCGACCCGCAGCTGGACTTCTCCGACATCGACGAGGTGCGCCGCTGCGTCGAGCACTGCACGCAGATTGCCGTGCACCCGCGTCACCCCTATGTGGGCGACCTCGTCTACACGTCCTTCTCGGGCTCCCACCAGGACGCCATCAAGAAGGCTTTCTCGGCCCGCCAGGAGGGAGAGATTTGGGACATGCCCTACCTCCCCATCGACCCCAAGGACCTGGGCCGCAGCTATGACGCCGTCATCCGTGTGAACAGCCAGTCCGGCAAGGGCGGCATCGCCTATCTGCTGGAAGCCGAATACGGCCTGGAGCTGCCGCGCCGCCTGCAGATCGAGTTCAGCCAGGTCGTGCAGCGCGTCATGGACGACGCCGGCAAGGAGCTGACCGCGGCCGACATCTACGCCATCTTCGAACGCGAGTACGGCATTGGCAACGCCGGCGCCTCCGTCGTGCAGCCGCAGATGACCGAGGTGGCCGGTGGTGCGATGCGGCTGTCTGCCGAGGTCGTGCTGGGCGGCTGGATGGGCCATGTGCAGGGCGAGGGCAACGGCCCCATCGACGCCTTCGTCAACGCGCTGTCGACCCGCCTGGGGCAGGAGGTGCGCGTGCTGGACTATCACGAGCACTCCATCGGCAGCGGCGCCGATGCGCGCGCCGTGGCCTATCTGGAACTGCGCGTGGGCGACGTGACGCGCCACGGCGTCGGCATTGATGGCAGCATCGTGCGTGCGTCCATGCAGGCCATCCTGTCCGGCCTGTCGCGCGCACCGGTGGCAGTGCCCCAGATTCGAGAGGAGAACGTGCGATGACAGACAAGCTCATCATCTTCGACACCACGCTGCGCGACGGCGAGCAGTCGCCCGGCGCGTCGATGACGCGTGAGGAAAAGCTGCGCATCGCCCGCCAGCTCGAGCGCATGCGCGTGGACATCATCGAGGCCGGCTTCGCGGCATCGAGCAATGGCGATTTCGAGGCCGTCAAGGCCATCGCCGCGGCCGTGAAGGAGAGCACCGTCTGCTCGCTGGCGCGCGCCAACGACCGTGACATTGCCCGCGCCGCCGAGGCCCTGGCCGGCGCGAACAGCGCGCGCATCCACACCTTCATCGCCACCAGCGAACTCCATATGGAGAAGAAGCTGCGCATGAGCCGTGAGCAGGTGCTCGAGCAGGCCACGCTGGCGGTGCGTTTCGCGCGCAACCTGTGTGGCGACATCGAGTTCTCGCCCGAGGACGGCTACCGCTCCGACATCGACTTCCTGGCCCGCGTCTGCGAGGCCGTCATCAGGGAAGGCGCGGGCACCATCAATATCCCCGACACCGTCGGCTATGCGATCCCTGAGCTGTATGGCGACTTCATCCGCCGCCTGCGCGAGAAGGTGCCCAACTCGGACAAGGTGATCTGGAGCGTGCATTGCCACAACGACCTGGGCATGGCGGTCGCCAACTCCCTGGCCGGCGTGAAGGTCGGCGGCGCGCGCCAGGTGGAATGCACCATCAACGGCCTGGGCGAGCGCGCCGGCAACTGCTCGCTCGAGGAAGTCGTCATGGCCGTCAAGACACGGCGCGACTACTTCGGCCTGGATGTCGGCATCGAAACCGTGCAGATCGTGCCGGCCTCCAAGCTGGTGTCGCAGACGACCGGCTTCGTCATCCAGCCCAACAAGGCCGTCGTCGGCGCCAATGCCTTTGCGCATGCCAGCGGCATCCACCAGGACGGCGTGCTGAAGGCCCGCGACACCTACGAGATCATGCGCGCCGAGGACGTGGGCTGGGCCGCCAACAAGATCGTGCTGGGCAAGCTGTCGGGCCGCAACGCCTTCAAGGCGCGCCTGCAGGAACTGGGCATCGAACTGGAGAGCGAGGCCGAGGTCAACAACGCCTTCGTGCGCTTCAAGGACCTGGCCGACCGCAAGAACGAGATCTTCGACGAGGACATCGTCGCCCTCGTCATGGACGAGTCCGTCATCAACGACGCGGAGCACTACCGGCTGCTGTCGCTGTCCCAGCGCAGCGAGACCGGCGAGCGCCCGCACGCGGCCATCGTCTTCGCCGTCGGCCACCAGGAGCATCGTGCGGAAAGCGATGGCAATGGTCCCGTCGACGCGACGCTGCAGGCCATCGAATCGGTCGTGCAGTCGGGCGCCGAGATGCTGCTGTATTCGGTCAACGCCATCACCGGCGGCAGCACCGAATCCCAGGGCGAGGTGACAGTGCGGCTGCAGCACGCCGGCCGGGTGGTGAACGGCGTGGGCGCCGACCCGGACATCATCGTGGCGTCGGCCAAGGCCTATCTGAGCGCCTTGAACAAGCTGCAGAGCAAGGCCGAGCGGGTGGCGGCGCAAGGTTAGTTCGCCGTCAACCCAGCGTCGAGATTCTTGACAGTCACGGCACTGCGTCGGCCGCGCCTTTTGCTAAGCCGTTGATTGCTCGGGGTTTTCTCCACAATCTTGTGGATGGCTCGGAAATTGCACCGTGTCGGCATTCGCATCCGAAACCCTGGAGTAGCCATGACGTCGATCGCCCGCCTGCTGAAAGCCTTCACCCTCTCCGTCGGCCTCCTGGCTGGTGGTTTGGCTGGCGCAGCACCCACGATCAGCTATTCGGGCGGCGTTGCTGTCGGCATCCAGGACCTGGTGGTGGATGGCCTGTCCTACAACGTTTCCTTTGCCTTTGGGTCCTACAACACGGTCTTCGCCTCTGACGCCCCGTCCTTCCTGGGCGATGCGGCCCTGGCGGATGAGGCGGCGGATGCCCTGCTGACGGTTCTGGATGCGGCTCCCGTTCGCATTGGCGACCCGTCGAAGTGCTGCGGCATCCTTTGGGTGCCGTACGCGGACCAGTTCCAAGGCAATATCGGCCAGTACCAGGCAATGCAGACGGGTTATCAAGACGGCACCGGCACCAACTGGCAGCGTTTCGGCTCGTTCGTGGACACGAAGTCGGCCAACCGCGCCGAGAACAATTGGGCCTTCGCGGTGTTCACCCCGAACGCCGTGCCTGAGCCGGCCTCCCTTGCCCTGGTTGGCCTGGCGCTGGCAGGTCTCGGCCTCGCGCGCCGCCGCGCTTCCTGAGCGTCTTTCCGGATGGCGCCGGGTCGCGCCAACCTACCGCCGTTGCCGCTGTAACCGTCGTGATCCCGGTCACGACGGTTGCAACCGTTTCCATGTCCCCGTGGAATCTGGCGCGTAAACGCCCCGGTGCTCCGGGCACAGATCACCGGCCCCGCCCTCAGAATCTCGTCCAGAGGTCACCCGCGAGCAGCGCGCAGGTGGGCGGCGAGCGGTTTGGGGCTGATCCCAATATCCCTAGCTTGTCAGCCGAGGCCTACTTGAGAGCGTTTGGAGCCCGCTGCGAAGCGAAAGAACCGGTGGCAAGCCTGGGGTGACGGCCCGTCGAAACGGGACAAGAGTTCACTTGAGGTATCTCACTTAAGTTCTTATCTTGTCGGTACTTTTGGCGTCACGTACACTGCCGCCCTGCGTTGGGGACCTCCGTTGAAGACATTTGCTGCCGCTTTTCTGAGCCTCGCCTTCCTGGCCGCCTTGCCCGGCGCCGCCACGGCTGCTGCCGCTGACGCCAAGCCCAAGGCCACCCGCACCGCCGCCAAGACCGCCGCGACGCCCGCACGCAAGGTGCGCTCCGTCGTGCTGCGCAAGGCCGCCGCACCGGTCATCCCGGCTGTCGCCACCTTCGGCCAGGTTGCCGGCCTGCACGCCGTGGACGACCCGCTGGCCTTGAAGTCCAGCGTGGCCTATGTGCTGGACCAGGACACCAACGAGGTGCTGTTCTCCAAGAATCCCCAGGCCGTGCTGCCCATCGCCTCCATCACCAAGCTGATGACGGCCCTGGTGGTTGTCGAGGCCGGCCTGTCGCTGGACGACAAGCTGACGGTGACCGACGAGGACATCGACACCGAGAAGTTCACCCGCTCCCGCCTGACCGTCGGCACGACGCTGACGCGTGGCGACATGCTGCACCTGGCCCTGATGGCCAGCGAGAACCGCGCGGCCCATGCCCTGGGTCGCAACTACCCCGGTGGCCTGGAGGCCTTCGTGGCCGCGATGAACGCCAAGGCCCAGACGCTGGGCATGGCCGACACCCATTACGTCGAGCCCACCGGCCTGTCCAGTCGCAATCAGAGCAGCGCCGCTGACCTGGCCAAGCTCGTCAACACGACCAGCCAGGTGCCGCTGCTGCGCGACCTGTCCACGTCGCGCGAGGCTCGCGTGGCCCTGGGCAAGCGCCTGGTGCAGTTCCGCTCCACCAATGGCCTGTTGTCCAACCCGCTGTGGGACATCGGCCTGCAGAAGACCGGCTTCATCAACGAGGCCGGCAAATGCCTCGTCATGCAGGCCAGCATGGCCGGCCGCAAGCTGATCATGGTGTTCCTGGATTCCAGCGGCAAGGCCTCGCGGATTGCCGACGCCGAGCGCATGCGCAAATGGCTGGCGAGCCAGGGCGACAGCGCAGCGCCGTCGGCCAAGCTCTGACGGCTGACTCCCGATAAAGAACGCGGCGCCTTGGCGCCGCGTTTTGCTTTCTAGGCCCGGTGTCCCAACGCCGATGAGATCTGCGCCGCCGTCTCCTTCAGCCTGACGACCCAGCTTTCCTCCAACCGGTCCGCCGGTGCCGAGATCGACAGGCCGGCCACCAGCTTGGCCTGGTCGTCGTAGATGCCGGCGGCCATGCAGCGCACGCCCAGTTCCAGCTCCTCGTCGTCGCGGGCGATGCCGCGCTGGCGCACCATGGCCAGTTCGCGCTCGAGGGAGCCGATGTCGGTCAGGCTGTTGCGCGTGTGGCCCGACAGGCCGGTGCGCGTCGCGTAGGCGCGCACGCGTGGGCTGTCGTCGCTGGCCAGGAAGAGCTTGCCCACCGACGTCAGGTGCAACGGCGCACGGCCGCCGACGGCGCGCACGACCTGCATGCCCGAGCGTTCCGAGTAGGTGCGCTCGATGTAGACGATCTCGTCACCCTGGCGCACGGACAGGTTGACGGGCTGGTGGGTGAACTTGTGCAGCTCGCGCATCGCCGGCAGGGCGGCGTCGCGCACGTCCAGGCGCGCCTTCACCAGATTGCCCAGCTCCAGCATGCGCATGCCGAGTCGATAACTACCGGCTTCGGGGCGATCCACGTATCGACCGAGGGTCAGGTCATTGAGAATCCGGTGCGCCGTGGAGGGGTGCAGGCCGGTGGCCTCGGAGAGGGCCTTCAGCGAGACCGGGTCCTGGTGCTGGGCCAGCACGTCCAGCAGCGAGAACATGCGCTCCAGCACCTGGATCGCCGGGGTCTGCTGGGCCTCTTTGGATTTCATGCCGTCATTGTGGGGGAGATTGCCTGTGTTTTGTATGGCGAAAGCGGGCTTCAGGAGGTGGCAAGCCGGGCTGGCGCTGGCGCTGGCCTGCATGGGTGCGATCCAGGCGGCGGAGCCGGCTGCCATGCCCGCTGCGCCAGGGGAGGCCCGCTGGGCCCGCGCGCCGCGGCTTTACGGGCGCATCACGGCCAATGAGCTCGGCCTGGTCATCAACACGGCCGACCCCTATTCGGTCAGCGTGGGCGAGTACTACGCCAGGCGCCGCGGCATTCCGCCGGAGCAGGTGCTGCGTGTGCAACTGCCGCTGCGGGCCAGCCTCACGCGCGAGGAGTTCTCGGCGCTGGACCAGGCCCTCCGCAGCCAGATGCCGGAACACGTCAATGGCCTGGCCCTGGCTTGGGTGCAGCCCTATGCCGTCGACTGCAATTCGCTGACCAGTGCGCTGGGCGTGGGTTTGCAGCCCAATGTCTGCGCCCAGTCCTGTGCCGCCACGCGCATCAGCCCCTACACGGCTTATTTCGGCGCCAAGCCTTGGTTGGTCATCGGCGTGCGCCCGACGATGCAGCTGGCGGCCCGCTCGGTGCCGGCGGCCATGGCCATGATCGAGCGCGGCATCGCCGCCGACCACACGCTGGCGGCCGGCGCAGCCGAGCCGGCCATGGTCTATCTGGCCTCGACGCCGGACGCGGCCCGCAATGTGCGTGAGCGCCTGTTCCCGCCGGCCGGTCCGGTGCCGGGCGTTGCGGGCTTCGAGGTGGCGCGCGTGAAGAGCGACGCGCTGCCCGCGCTGCGCCGCACGCTGATCTACGAAACCGGCCTCATCCGCGTGCCCAGGCCGCTGGGCGGCGAATGGCTGCCCGGCGCTCTGGCCGATCATCTGACGTCAGCGGGCGGCGTGCTCGATAAACCACCGGCCGACGAAGGCCAGATGAATATCCTCGACTGGATAGACGCCGGTGCGACGGCCAGCTACGGCACGGTCAGCGAGCCCTGCAACCATCTGCAGAAGTTCCCCCACCCGCAGATGCTGATCCAGGCCTATGCCCAGGGCCTGAGCGCGCTGGAGGCCTATTGGCACAGCGTGGCCTGGCCGGCTCAGGGCGTGTTTGTCGGCGAACCGCTGGCAGCGCCGTTCGCGCCCGTTCCGGCCTCCGCACCCACGCCTTGAGCGGCCGCCAGGCCTGAGCGCACCGCGCCTTCCAGCGTGGCGGGGTAGGGGCCGGCAATGTAGTCACCGGCTGCCCACAGGCCTGGTGCAATGCGGGCGGAGGCTCGCTGCAGGCCGGGCGTGCAGGCAAAGGTCGCGCGCTTTTCGGTCAGCACCTTGTCGATGACGGGCGGCGTGGCCCAACCCAGCTCGCGTTGCGCCTGGGCCAGCACGGCCTCGGCACAGCCGCCGCGCTCGACCCAGGGCGCGGCGCCGCTGACGACGAAGGCGAAGCGCCCCGGTGCCCCGCCCAGGGCGCCGTGGTCGAAGACGAACTGGGCCGGCGCATCCGGCCCCTCGCGCAGCGCCAGCATGGGCGCGGGCAGGGCGCTGCCGGGGCTGCTCAGGTAGACGGTGATGATGGGCTCGAAGCCCAGCGCGCCGGCGGTGGCCGACCAGCCCGGTGCGAGGTCGGCGGTCAGCCGCGCGGCCTCGACGCTGGTGCAGGCCAGCACGATGGCGTCGAAGGCTTCACCATCGACGCGCCAGCCGGGCTCGATCTTCTGCACGCGAGCGCCCAGGCGCAGGCGCTCGCCCAGCAAGGCCGTGGCCGGGCCGGCCAGCAGTTCGGACAGCGGCCGTCGTGGCAGCAGCAGGTCGGCGCTGCCGGCGCCGCTGAAGAGGGCATCCTTCAACACGCGCAGGAAAACCTGGGCGCTGGCCTGGGGGGCGGGCGTGTTCAGCGCAGCCACGCACAGCGGCTCGACGAGGTCGCGCTTCACGACCGCGGGCAAGCCGGCGCAGAGTTCGGCCACGCCCAGCCGGGCGTCGCAGCGGAAGCCCCGTGCCAGCCAGCCGCCAGCCGCCATCAGCAGGCCCAGCCGTGCCGTCAGCGGCCAGCCGCCGTGCGACAGCACGCCGCGCGTGAAAGCGATGAGAGGTGGCCCCGGCGGCAGCTTCAGGCCGGGCTCGCCGGGGTAGGGCAGGGCCAGTGGCAGGCGCTTCAGCACGGCTTCGGGGGCGATGCCCAGCCGACGCATCAGCGCCAGGCTGTCGCGGTAGGCGCCGATGAGGATGTGCTGGCCGTTGTCGTACGGCGGCTCGCCGGCCACGCTGCGCGCCCGGCCGCCCAGCTGGGGCGCCATCTCGAAGACGGTGATGTCGTGGCCCGCATCGGCCAGCGCGACGGCCGCCGCGATGCCGGCCCAGCCGCCACCGACGATGGCGACGCGGCTCACTTGCCGCGCCAGTTGGTTTTCATCGCGATCCAGAGCTTGCGCAGCGGCGTCAGCGCAATGCGCTGGTGCAGCACCTGGAAGTTTTCGCGTTCGATCTCTACGAGCAGGGCGCGATAGATGTTGGCCATCATCAGCCCCGGCTTCTGCGCGGCACGGTCGCCGTCGGGCAGCAGCGCCAGCGCCTCGTCGTAGAGCCGGTGCGCGCGCTCGGCCTGGAACTTCATCAGCGTGGTGAAGCGCTCCGAATAGCCCCAGGGCTTGCTGCGCAGCAGGATCTCGTTGGCCTTGACGCCGAACTGCTGCAACTCGTTCACTGGCAGATAGATGCGCCCGCGCCGCGCGTCATCGCCGACGTCGCGGATGATGTTGGTCAGCTGCATGGCCTGGCCCAGCTTGTGGGCGTACTCGACGGTCTGAGGCTGGCTGCGGCCGAAGATGCTGCTCGCCACCTCGCCGACGACGCCGGCCACCAGATGGCAGTAGCGCTGCAGACCCGGGAAGTCGAGATAGCGCGTCTGCTGCAGGTCCATCTCGCAGCCCTCGATGACGGCGTTCAGGTGCTCCAGCCGGATGTCGTAGCTGGCCGTGTGCGGCATCAGCGCCTTCATGACGGGATGGCTGGCCTGGCCCGCGAAGGCGCTGGCCACTTCCTTGCGCCACCAAGCGAGTTTGGTCGCGGCGACGCCGGCGTCCTGGGTCTCGTCGACGACGTCATCCACCTCGCGGCAGAAGGCATAGAAGGCCGTGATCGCGGCCCGCCGCGGCAGCGGCAGAAAGAGGAAGGCGTAATAGAAGCTCGAGCCGCTCGCGGCGGCTTTCTCTTGGACGTACTGTTCGGGAGTCACGGCTCTGGGCTCATGGTGCGGCCCGCATTGTCAGGGCGCGCCACAGCAGGCGAGGACCGTCCCAAACCCTTAAAGCAGGGCGGTGCAGCAGGCTGTCGTGATGACGCGCCGCTATCTTGTCGAGGATGAGCAGGCCACCCTGCACGACCAGGCGCAGCTCCCAGCCGGCGCGGCCGGGCAGGCTCAGGGCCAGTGGTGCGCCCTCCAGCATGAGCCGGCGCGCCCAGGCGCAGAGGTCGGCGATCAAGGCGCGGGCGGCCGGGCCGTCGCGGCAAGCGAGCACATCCTCGGCACGCACGCCGTGACGATCCAGGTCGTTCTGCGGCACATAGAGCCGGCCGTTGGGGCCGTCGCGGCTGAAGTCCTGCCAGAAATTGATGAGCTGCAGTGCCGAGCAGATGGCGTCCGAGCGGCGCAGCGAGGCCGCGTCGCTGACGCCGTACAGGCCCAGCAGCAGCCGGCCCACCGGGTTGGCCGAGCGGCGGCAGTAGTCCAGCAGGTGCTCGTGGTCGCGGTAGCGCGGCGGCGCCAGGTCCTGTTCGAAGGCGGAGATCAGGTCGTGCAGCAGCGTCGGCTGCAGGCGGTGCATCTCCCGGGCGAGCGGGGTGTAGACCTGGGGCCAGCGCAGCGAGGGCGTCTGGCCGGCCACCACCGCGGCCAGGTCGGCTCGGTAGGCCTGCAGCGCCTGGACGCGCTCGGCGGTGCTGGCGTCGCCCTCGTCGGCCAGGTCGTCCGCCGTGCGCGCGAAGTGGTAGATCGCCACCACCGCCGGCCGCAGTGCGGGCGGGCACAGCATGGATGCGACGGGAAAGTTCTCGTAATGGTCGACGCTCAAGCTTTTTCTCAAGTTCCGCTTGCAAAGCCCCGGCGTAACAGCGAAATTCTGCGAGGTTTGACAGTTGTCACAGGGTCTGAATACATTACTGACCCGCCGGTCATTAAATTTCAGGGCTGGTCGTTTCACGCTTCGAGGTCTGCATGTCCCATCTTCTGCGTCTCGCACCGCCCCTGCTGTCGGCGGCACTGCTGTCCGCCCTGTTGTCCGGGTGTGGCAAGCAGCCCGCCGCTCCCGAGCCGGAACGCGCGGTACGCACGCAACTCGTCAGCGCCGGTTCGGCCAGTGCCAGCCATGAGTATGCGGCCGAGGTGAAGCCGCGCATCGAGTCGCGCCTGTCCTTCCGCGTCAGCGGCAAGCTGCTGAGCCGCTCGGTCAACCTCGGCGACACGGTCAAGCCCGGCCAGGCCCTGGCGCGCATCGACGCCCAGGACCTGAAGCTGGCCGAAGCCGCCGCCAGTGCCGCCGTCATGGCCGCGCGCACCAACCGCGACCAGGCCGGTGCCGACTACAAGCGCTTTGTCGACCTGCAGCGCCAGGGCTTCATCAGCGCGGCCGAACTGGAGCGTCGCGACTCGGCCTTCAAGGCGGCCCAGGCCCAGCTGGAACAGGCCAAGGCCCAGTCCGATGTGCAGGGCAACCAATCCGGCTATGCCCAGCTGATGGCCGACGGTGCAGGCGTCGTGACCGGTGTCAACGCCGAGCCCGGACAGGTGCTGGCGGCTGGCACGCCGGTGGTGAGCGTGGCCCTGGACGGCCCGCGCGACCTGGTTTTCTCGGTGCCCGAGGACCAGGTCGCGCGTGTCAAGGCCGCCGCCGGTGTGCCCGGCGCGCTGAAGGTGCGGCTGTGGGGCGCTGACAAGACCTACCCCTTGACGCTGCGCGAGGTGTCCGCCGCCGCCGACCCGGTCACGCGCACCTTCCTCATCAAGGCCGACGCCGGCAAGCTGGACGTGCGGCTGGGCCAGTCGGCCACCGTCGTGCTGGACCTGCCGCAGATTGCCGGCGTCATGAAGCTGCCGCTCGCGGCCGTGCTGCAGCAGGGTGGCAAGACTTCGGTCTGGGTCCTGGACGGCGCGTCGATGACGGTCAAGCCGGTGGCGGTGCAGATCGGTGGTGCCGAAGGCAATGACGTCGTCATCGCGGGTGGACTGAGTCAGGGCCAGGAGGTCGTCGTCGCGGGGGTGCACGTGCTCAACCCTGGCCAGAAGGTCAAGCGTTATGTGCCGCCGCGGACCGCGGCAGCGCCGGCAGCTCCCGTGGCTTCTGCGGCCTCACGCTGAGCCGGGGCTGCACATGACTTCCCCGATCACCAAGGAACTCCACGTCGGCGGCTTCAACGTGTCGCGCTGGGCGCTGGAGCATCCGGCCCTGACGCGCTACCTGATGGTGGTGCTGATGCTGATGGGCTTCGTCGCCTATTTCCAGCTCGGCCAGGACGAGGACCCGCCGTTCACCTTCCGCGCCATGGTCATCCAGGCCTTCTGGCCGGGCGCCACGGCCCAGCAGATGGCCGACCAGGTCACCGACAAGATCGAGAAGACGCTGCAGGAAGTGAACCACGCGGACAAGATCCGTTCGTACACCAAGCCGGGCGAGTCGCTGACGGTCTTCCAGGTCAAGGACAACACGCCGCCCAAGGAGGTCGCCGACCTCTGGTACCAGACGCGCAAGAAGATCGGCGACATGCGCTCGTCGCTGCCGTCAGGTGTGCTGGGGCCTGTGTTCAACGACGAGTTCGGCGACGTCTACGGCTCCATCTACGCGCTGTCGGCCGATGGCTTCAGCCGTGAGGAGCTGCGCGAGCACGCCGACCGCGTGCGCCAGGCCCTGCTGCAGGTCAAGGACGTGGCCAAGGTCGAGATCTTCGGCATCCAGCCCGAGAAGCTCTTCATCGAGGTTTCGCAGAAGCGACTGGCCCAGCTGGGCCTGGACTTCAGCCAGGTCATCAACCAGATCGGCGCGCAGAACGCCGTGGAGAGCGCGGGCCTGCTGAACGCCGGCAGCGCCAACTTCCAGGTGCGGGTGCAGGGCCAGTTCACGACCGCCCAGGCCCTGGCCGAGGTGCCCATCCGCGCCATCAACCCGGCCACCGGCGTGGCCAGCCAGATGCGCCTGGGCGACATCGCCACCATCAAGCGCGAATACGTCGACCCGCCGGCCACCAAGGTGCGCCACCAGGGCAAGGAAGTGCTGGCCCTGGGTGTGTCCATGGCCAAGGGTGGCGACATCATCGCGATGGGCAAGGCGCTCGCCGTGGCCCTCAAGGGCATCGAGCGCGCGCTGCCGGCCGGCATCCAGCTCGAGCAGGTGCAGGACCAGCCCAAGGCCGTGACGACCTCGGTGGGCGAGTTCGTGCATGTGCTCATCGAAGCCGTCGTCATCGTGCTGGCGGTCAGCTTCATCTCGCTGGGCCTGCACACCAAGCCGCTGCGCATCGACATCTGGCCCGGCCTCGTCGTCRGCATCACCATCCCGCTGGTGCTGGCCATCACCTTCACGACGATGTTCTATTGGGGCGYCGGCCTGCACAAGATCTCGCTGGGCTCGCTGATCATTGCGCTCGGGCTGCTGGTGGACGACGCCATCATTGCCGTCGAGATGATGGTGCGCAAGCTCGAAGAGGGCTACGACAAGATGCACGCCGCCACCTTCGCCTACGACGTGACGGCCATGCCCATGCTGACCGGTACGCTGATCACGGCGGTGGGCTTCCTGCCCATCGGCCTGGCCAAGTCCACGGTGGGCGAATACACCTTCGCGATCTTTGCGGTGACGGCCGCGTCGCTGATCATTTCCTGGGTCGTGTCGGTCTATTTCGTGCCCTATCTCGGCGCCCTGCTGCTGAAGAGCAAGCCGGCCGCGGACGGCGAGGTCCACGAGCTCTTTGACACGCCGTTCTACAACCGCTTCCGCGGCGTCGTGCGCTGGTGCGTGGAGAACCGCTGGAAGACCATTGCCATCACGCTGCTGGTGTTTGCGCTGGGCATCTTCGGCATGGGCCGGGTGCAGCAGCAGTTCTTCCCCGACTCCAGCCGCCCCGAGGTGCTGGTCGACCTGTGGCTGCCCGAGGGTTCGACCATCCAGGAGACCGAGGCCCTGGCCAAGCGCTTCGAGGCCCGCATGCTGAAGGAACCCGGCATCGCGACCGTGACGAGCTGGATCGGTTCCGGCGTGCCGCGCTTCTATCTGCCGCTGGACCAGATCTTCCCGCAGGCCAATGTCACGCAGTCCATCCTGCTGCCCAAGGATCTGGTGGCCCGCGAGGAGTTGCGCAAGCGCCTGCCGGCCGTGCTGGCCGAGGAGTTCCCGGAGGCGCGTGGCCGCGTCAAGCTGCTGCCCAACGGCCCGCCCGTGCCCTATCCGGTGCAGTTCCGCGTGACGGGAGCCGACCCCAAGATCGTGCGCGACTGGGCCGACAAGGCCAAGGACATCCTGCGTTCCAACGCCAATATGCGTGGCGTCAATGACAACTGGAACGAGAACGTCAAGATGCTGCGTCTCAAGGTCGACCAGGACAAGGCGCGGGCCCTGGGTGTTTCCAGCCAGAGCCTGGCGCAGTCGGCGCGCACGCTGCTGTCGGGCAGCGTCATCGGCCAGTACCGCGAGGCCGACAAGCTCATCGACATCGTGCTGCGCCAGCCCAAGGACGAACGCGCCGTCATCACCGACATCGCGAATGCCTATGTGCCAACCAGCACCGGCCGCTCCATTCCGCTGACGCAGATCGCCAAGGTCGAGTTCGACTGGGAGCCGGGCGTCATGTGGCGCGAAGGCCGCCTCTATGCCGTGACGGTGCAGGGCGACGTGGCCGAGGGCCTGCAGGGCGCGACGGTCACCAAGGAAGTCTGGCCCAAGCTCGACGAGTTGCAGAAGCAGATGCCCGTCGGCTACGGCATCCAGATCGCGGGTGCCGTGGAGGAGAGCAACAAGGGAACGGGCTCGATCGGCGCGGGCGTGCCCATCGCCCTCTTCATCATGCTGACGCTGCTGATGCTGCAGCTGCACAGCTTCGTGCGCTCGGCGCTGGCCTTCCTGACAGGCTTCTTCGGCATCGCCGGTGTCGCGTTCGCGCTGTTGGTGCTGAACCGGCCGTTTGGCTTTGTCGCCTTGCTCGGTGTGATCGCGCTGTTCGGCATGATCATCCGGAACTCGGTCATCCTGATCGACCAGATCGAGCAGGACCGTGCCCGCGGCGTGCCGGACTGGTCGGCGGTCGTGGAGTCCGCGGTGCGGCGCTTCCGCCCCATCGTGCTGACGGCCGCTGCTGCGGTGCTGGCCATGATCCCGCTGTCCCGCAGCGTGTTCTGGGGCCCGATGGCCGTCGCCATCATGGGGGGGCTGATCGTTGCGACGGCCCTGACGCTGCTGGCGCTGCCGGCGATGTACTCCGTCGTGTTCCGCGTCATGCGGCCGAAGGAAGAGGAGCACAGCCGCCTGCACAGCCGCTTCGTCGACACCGAAGCCGCCGATCCGGCCTGAGCGTTTTTGGCTAGGTGTTCCGGGCCGAGCGCTGGGCCGCTCCCGAGCCGGCCCGCTTGAGGCTGCTTGCGGCTCAATGCCGCGAGCAGCCTTGTCCCCTCGGGGGACCGGTCAGACGCACCGCGTTCAGCGGCGTGCGGCTGGACGAGGGGCTCACTTTCTCTAGGGTTTTGCCGCCCCTTGCATCGGGGCGGCGGGCAAACCGTGCGAGGTCGCTACAATCGCCGGTTTGCCGAATCGCCTGAATCGTCTCTAAATGGGTTGCTCCTGAGCAGCCCAACCTGAACCAACCCGTTGCGCGGGTGGCGAAATTGGTAGACGCACCAGGTTTAGGTCCTGACGCCTTCACGGGCGTGCCGGTTCGAGTCCGGCCCCGCGCACCACTACTGTCCTTCAACTGTTTCCGAGTCCATCATGGCCGTCACCGTCGAAACCCTCGAAAAGCTGGAACGCCGCATCACCCTGCACGTGGCGGCCTCTGAGATCAACAGCGAAGTCGAAGCCCGCCTCAAGAAGCTGGCCCGCACCGTCAAGGCCGACGGCTTCCGTCCTGGCAAGGTGCCGATGAACGTCGTGGCCCAGCGCTACGGCTATTCGGTGCAATACGAAGTCGTGAACGACAAGGTCGGCAACGCCTTCATGAGCGCCGCCAACGAAGCGCAACTGCGCGTCGCCGGCGCCCCGCGCATCGAGCAGAAGAACGAAGCGCCTGAGGGCCAGATGGCCTTCGACGCGACCTTCGAGGTCTACCCCGAAGTCAAGATCGGCGACCTGGCCGCAGCCGACGTCGAGCGCGTCACCAGCGAAGTCACCGACGAAGCCATCGACAAGACCGTCGAGATCCTGCGCAAGCAGCGCCGCACCTTCGCCCAGCGCCCGGCCGCCGATGTGGCCCAGGCCGGTGACCGCGTCAGCATCGACTTCGAAGGCAAGATCGACGGCGAGCCCTTCCCCGGCGGCAAGGCCGAAGGCTTCCAGTTCCTCATCGGCGAAGGCCAGATGCTGGAGCAGTTCGACGCTGCCGTGCGCGGCATGAAGGCCGGCGAGAGCAAGACCTTCCCGCTGCAGTTCCCCGAGGACTATCACGGCAAGGACGTGGCCGGCAAGGAAGCCGACTTCCTCGTCACGGTCAAGAAGATCGAAGCCCAGCATCTGCCCGAAGTGAACGAGGCTTTCGCCAAGTCCCTGGGCATCAAGGATGCGACGGTGGACGGCCTGCGCGCCGACATCAAGAAGAACCTCGAGCGCGAAGTGAAGTTCCGCGTGCTGGCTCGCAACAAGGGCGCCGTCATGGACGCTCTGGTTGCTGCTTCCGAGCTGGACGTGCCCAACGCGCTGATCGAGGGCGAAGCCGCCCGCATGGTCGAGCAGGCCCGCGAGGACCTGAAGAAGCGTGGTGTGAAGGACGCCGACAAGGCCGAGATCCCCACCGACATCTTCAAGCCCCAAGCCGAGCGCCGCGTGCGCCTGGGTCTGGTCGTCTCCGAGCTGGTGCGCGCCAACAACCTGCAGGCCAAGCCGGCCCAGCTGCAGTCGCACATTGAAGAGCTGTCGCAGAGCTACGAGAAGCCCGCCGAAGTCATGCGCTGGTACCTGACCGACCGCGAGCGCATGGCTGAAGTCGAGGCCGTCGTCGTCGAGAACAATGTCACGGACTTCGTGCTGGCCACGGCCAAGGTGACCGACAAGGCCCTGCCGTTCGACGAGCTGATGGCTGCGGGCAACTGAGAGCCCTTCGCCTGACGAAGGCGCCGTGCCGCAAGGCCCGGCGCCTTTTTACTTGCGTGGCCATAATCCGTCCCCATAACAGACGTATTGATTTCCAAGGATCTGAATGAGCGCTCTCGACACCAGCAACCTCGGGCTCGTGCCCATGGTCATCGAACAGTCCGGTCGCGGCGAGCGTGCCTACGACATCTACTCGCGCCTGCTGCGTGAGCGGATCATCTTCCTGGTCGGTCCCGTCAATGACGGCGTCGCCAATCTGGTCGTTGCGCAGATGCTGTTCCTGGAGAGCGAGAACCCCGACAAGGAGATCTCGCTGTACATCAACAGCCCGGGCGGCAGCGTGTCGGCCGGCATGTCCATCTTCGACACCATGCAGTTCATCAAGCCGCAGGTCTCGACGCTGTGCATGGGCCTGGCGGCCAGCATGGGCGCCTTCCTGCTCGCGGCCGGCGCCAAGGGCAAGCGCTTCTCGCTGCCGAACTCCAAGATCATGATCCACCAGCCCCTGGGCGGCGCGCAGGGCCAGGCCACGGATATTGAGATCCATGCGCGTGAAATCCTGAAGACTCGCGAGACCCTGAATCGCATCCTGGCCGAGCGCAGCGGCCAGACCCTGGAGAAAATCCAGTCGGACACCGAGCGCGACTATTTCATGTCGGCTGCCGAAGCCCAGGGCTATGGCCTGATCGACCAGGTGCTGGAACACCGCCCCTGAGTTGTGAGGGGCCGTAACTGGCACCCGGATTCGCAGCGGAATCGGGGCCCTTATCCCCACAAGGGCCCCGAGATCGTTTGGACTATCATCATTTCAGGCACCCGCCTGTTCACTGGCATTCCCGAGCAGACCCATGGCCGACAAAAAAGGCACCTCCAGCGAAAAAGTTCTGTACTGCTCGTTCTGTGGCAAAAGCCAGCATGAAGTCAAAAAGCTGATCGCCGGACCTTCGGTTTTCATCTGCGACGAATGCATCGAGCTGTGCAACGACATCGTCCGTGACGAGATCCCGGCGCCGGCGCCTGCCGCGCGTGCCGGCAAGTCCGACCTGCCCGTGCCGAGCGAGATCAAGTCGAGTCTCGATCAGTACGTCATCGGCCAGGACGTTGCCAAGCGCACCTTGGCCGTGGCGGTCTACAACCACTACAAGCGCCTGCGCCACATGGCGTCGAGCAAGGACTCGGTCGAGCTGTCCAAGAGCAACATCCTCTTGATCGGCCCGACCGGCTCCGGCAAGACGCTGCTGGCGCAGACGCTGGCGCGCCTGTTGAACGTGCCCTTCGTGATCGCCGACGCGACGACGCTGACCGAAGCGGGCTATGTCGGCGAGGACGTCGAGAACATCATCCAGAAGCTGCTGCAGAACTGCAATTACGACGTCGAGCGTGCGCAGCGCGGCATCGTCTACATCGACGAGATCGACAAGATCTCGCGCAAGGCCGACAACCCCTCCATCACGCGCGACGTGTCGGGCGAGGGCGTGCAGCAGGCCCTGCTCAAGCTCGTCGAAGGCACGATGGCTTCCGTCCCTCCGCAGGGCGGCCGCAAGCACCCCAACCAGGACTTCCTGCAGATCGACACGACCAACATCCTGTTCATCTGCGGCGGCGCCTTCGACGGCCTGGAGAAGGTCATCCAGAACCGCAGCGAGAAGTCCGGCATCGGCTTCAGTGCCACGGTGAAGACCAAGAGCGAGAAGCGCGTCTCCGAGGTCTTCCGCGAGTGCGAGCCCGAGGACATCATCAAGTTCGGCCTCATCCCCGAGCTCGTCGGCCGCCTGCCCGTCGTCGCGACGCTGGGCGAGCTGACCGAGGACGCCTTGGTGCAGATCCTGACCGAGCCCAAGAACGCGCTGGTCAAGCAGTACCAGCAGCTGTTCGAGATGGACGGCGTCGAGCTGGAAATCCGCAAGCCGGCCCTGGCCGCCATCGCCCGCAAGGCGCTGGCCCGCAAGACCGGCGCCCGCGGTCTGCGTTCCATCATGGAGCAGTCGCTGATCGACACCATGTTCGACCTGCCCGCCTTGGATGGCGTGGAGAAGGTCGTGCTGGATGAACACAACATCGAGGACGCCTCGGCACGTCCCTTGCTGGTCTATCGCGAACAAAAGGCCAGCGCCTAAGCCCTCAACTTGCAATCGCCACCTCAGGCCTGATATCGGCCTGAGAAAGAGAGGTCTTCATGTCCGGACATCCCATCCTCCCCGCCGACCCGATCACGCTGCCGCTGCTGCCGCTGCGTGACGTCGTCGTCTTCCCGCACATGGTCATCCCGCTGTTCGTGGGCCGGCCCAAGTCCATCAAGGCCCTGGAAGCCGCGATGGAAGCGGGCCGCCAGATCATGCTGGTCGCCCAGAAGGCCGCCGGCAAGGACGAGCCCAAGCCCGAAGACATGTTCGAGGTCGGCTGCGTCTCCAGCATCCTGCAGATGCTCAAGCTGCCTGACGGCACCGTGAAGGTGCTGGTCGAAGGCCTGCAGCGCGCCACCACCAGCTCCATCACCGAGCCGGGTGAGCACTTCGTTGCCGAAGTCACGCCCATCCCGCCCGAGACCGAGCATGCGCCCGAAGTCGAAGCCCTGCGCCGCGCCGTGACGCAGCAGTTCGACCAGTACGTCAAGCTCAACAAGAAGATCCCGCCCGAGATCCTCACGTCCATCGGCGGCATCGACGATCCGGGTCGCCTGGCCGACACCATCGCCGCCCACCTGCCGCTCAAGCTCGACGCCAAGCAGGCCGTGCTGGACCTGGCCGAAGTGGCCAAGCGCCTGGAAAAACTGCTCGACCTGCTCGAGCACGAAGTCGACATCCTGCAGGTCGAAAAGCGCATCCGTGGCCGCGTCAAGCGCCAGATGGAGAAGAGCCAGCGCGAGTACTACCTGAACGAGCAGGTCAAGGCCATCCAGAAGGAACTCGGCGACGGCGAAGAAGGCGCCGACATGGAGGAGCTCGAGAAGAAGATCCTCGCGGCCCGCATGCCCAAGGAAGCGCGCAAGAAGGCCGACGCTGAGCTGAAGAAGCTCAAGCTGATGTCGCCCATGTCCGCCGAAGCGACGGTGGTGCGCAACTACATCGACACCCTGGTCAACCTGCCCTGGAGCAAGAAGACCAAGATCAAGCACGACCTCAAGAATGCCGAGGATGTGCTGAACGAAGACCACTACGGCCTCGAGAAGGTCAAGGACCGCATCCTTGAATATCTCGCGGTGCAGCAGCGCGTCGAGAAGGTCAAGGCGCCCATCCTGTGCCTGGTCGGCCCTCCGGGCGTCGGCAAGACCTCGCTCGGCCAGAGCGTGGCGCGCGCCACCGGCCGCAAGTTCATCCGCATGGCCCTGGGCGGCGTACGCGATGAAGCCGAGATCCGCGGCCACCGCCGCACCTACATCGGCTCCATGCCGGGCAAGGTGCTGCAGTCGCTGACCAAGGTCGGTACGCGCAACCCGCTGTTCCTGCTCGACGAGATCGACAAGCTGGGCATGGACTTCCGCGGCGACCCGTCGTCGGCGCTGCTGGAGGTGCTGGACCCCGAGCAGAACCACACCTTCGGCGACCATTACATCGAGGTCGACTTCGACCTGTCCGATGTGATGTTCGTGGCCACGTCCAACTCGATGAACATCCCGCCGGCCCTGCTGGACCGCATGGAAGTCATCCGCCTGTCGGGCTACACCGAGGACGAGAAGGTCAACATCGCCCAGACCTATCTGCTGCCCAAGCAACGCAAGAACAACGGCGTGCTGGACGAGGAGCTGGATGTCACCGAGTCTGCCGTGCGCGGCATCATCCGCTACTACACGCGTGAAGCCGGTGTGCGTTCGCTTGAACGCGAGATGTCCAAGATCTGCCGCAAGGTGGTCAAGGGCATCCAGCTCAAGACCTACGAAGGCAAGGTCACGGTCACCGAGGACAACCTCAACGACTTCCTGGGCGTGCGCAAATACGACTTTGGCCGTGCCGAGAAGAAGAACCAGGTGGGCCAGGTCGTCGGCCTCGCATGGACCGAAGTGGGCGGCGATCTGCTGACCATCGAAGCCACCGCGATGCCGGGCAAGGGCAACATCATCCGCACCGGTTCGCTGGGCGATGTGATGAAGGAATCCGTCGAGGCTGCTCGTACGGTGGTGCGCTCACGCGCCCGTCGTCTCGGCATCAAGGACGAGGTCTTCGAGAAGCGCGATGTGCACGTGCACGTGCCTGACGGCGCCACGCCCAAGGACGGCCCGAGCGCGGGCGCCGCGATGACCACTGCCTTCGTGTCTGCACTGACCGGCATTCCGGTGCGCGCCGACGTCGCCATGACCGGCGAGATCACGTTGCGCGGCGAAGTCACCGCCATCGGTGGCCTGAAGGAAAAGCTGCTCGCCGCTCACCGCGGTGGCATCAAGACCGTGATGATCCCGGAAGAGAACGTCAAGGACCTGCAGGACATTCCGGAGAACGTGAAGAACCAGCTCGAGATCGTGCCCGTGCGCTGGATCGAGCGCGTGCTCGAGGTCGCCTTGGAATCCATGCCGTCACCGCTGCCCGACGAAGAAACGCCCGTTAGCGCGGCCAAGCCGGAAGAGGGCGCGGCCAAGAGCACCGTGGTGCCACATTGAGTGCGGTTGGCTTGTCATCCGACCAAAAATTGGATTACAATGCCAGCTTCGCTAGACAGGCAGCTGCAGAGTTGTTTGCCTGACGGAACAAAGCGGGATTAGCTCAGTTGGTAGAGCGATACCTTGCCAAGGTATAGGTCGAGAGTTCGAGCCTCTTATCCCGCTCCAGTTTTTTCCTAAATGGGAAGCCCAGGCTTCCCATTTTCGTCAAGGTCGCACCAACGGCCATGACGGGCGAGATTCAAAAGTTGGCGACGGCGCGATAGCAAAGCGGTTATGCCCCGGATTGCAAATCCGGTTAGTCCGGTTCGACTCCGGATCGCGCCTCCAAAAGCACCATGCGGGTGTAGCTCAGTTGGTAGAGCGCAACCTTGCCAAGGTTGAGGTCACGAGTTCGAGCCTCGTTACCCGCTCCAAAAAAATCGGTCGCACCGATGTTTGATCGCAAGATCAAGCGAAATGCGCGGGTGTAGCTCAGTTGGTAGAGCGCAACCTTGCCAAGGTTGAGGTCACGAGTTCGAGCCTCGTTACCCGCTCCAAATTCACGGGAGATTCGAGCAATCGAGTCTCCCGTTTTCTTTTGTGCGGCCCGGATAATCCGCTCGCCGCGCGGGTGGCGAAATCGGTAAACGCAGCGGACTTAAAATCCGCCGCCTCGAAAGGGGCGTACGGGTTCAAGTCCCGTCCCGCGCACCAGTCTTCTATACGGTCAGCACCTGCTGGCCGTTTTTGTTTTCCGGTTGCCAGGCGTGCACGGCCATGCCTTGCCAGCCCAGCACGCGGCCGATCCAGCTCTGCAGCGCGACCGGATCGCCGCTGGTCTCGATGTCCAGCGCCGGCTCGCTCTCAGCCTGGGGCCACAAGTTGGCTGCTCGGCGTGCGACGGCGGTTTCGATGCGCAACAGTTCGACGCCGGGGCCAAGTGCTGCCTGCCACAGGGGTTCGATGAAGGGGTAGTGCGTGCAGCCCAGCAGCGCCGTGTCCACGCCGGCGGCGCGCAAGGGCTCGCAATGTCGGCTGACGAGGGCTTGCAGTTCGGCGCTGTCCAGGTCGCCGGCTTCGATGCGGTCGACGACGCCGGGGCAGCCCTGCACGATGACTTCGCTATCGCCGATATGTCGCTCGATCAAGGCCCGCAGCCTGGCGCTGGCGGCCGTGGACGGCGTGGCCAGCAGGCCGATGCGGCCGTTGCGTGTTGCCGCGACAGCAGGCTTGATGCCGGGCTCGGTGCCGACGAAGGGCAGGGCGGGCCAGCGGGCCCGCAGGGTCTCGATGGCGTGAGCCGTGGCCGTGTTGCAGGCGACGACGATGAGTTCCGCGCCCTGGGCGATCAGATGCTCGGTGATCGCGATGCTGCGCGCCTGGATGTCCTCGGGGCTGCGATTGCCATAGGGTGCGTAGGCCGTGTCGGCCACATAGCGCAGCCGGGCCGTGGGCAGCAGCGCGCGCAATTCGCGCAGCACGGTGAAGCCGCCGACGCCGGAGTCGAAGACGCCGATCTCGCGGCGCGTGTGGGAATCAATCTGCATGGGCAAAAAGCAGTCTAGCTTCACGAATTCGAGAGRCCTCTCCAAAAAAGCTTCGCCCGCCGTCAACAAGGGTCTGGCTAGAATCGAACGATCGTGCTTTTTTAAGCGCGGCTCCCACGGGGAGCGCCCCTTAGAATCTGGTTAACGTTTACGTCAATTCGAGCTGGAGTTTCCGATGAAGGTCTTGGTTCCTGTCAAACGCGTCGTCGACTACAACGTCAAGGTGCGCGTCAAGAGCGACGGCACGGGCGTCGACATCGCCAATGTGAAGATGTCGATGAACCCCTTCGACGAGATCGCCGTCGAAGAGGCCGTGCGCCTGAAGGAGAAGGGCGTCGTCACCGAGGTGATCGCCGTGTCCTGCGGCGTCACGCAGTGCCAGGAAACCCTGCGCACTGCCATGGCCATCGGCGCCGACCGCGCCATCCTGGTCGAGACGCCGGCCGACGTCGAGCTGCAGCCGCTGGCCGTCGCCAAGCTGYTGAAGGCGCTGGTCGACAAGGAAGGCCCCTCGCTCGTCATCCTCGGCAAGCAGGCCATCGATGACGATTGCAACCAGACCGGCCAGATGCTGGCCGCGCTGACCGGCATGCCGCAAGGCACCTTCGCCTCCAAGGTGGAAGTGGCCGGCGACAAGGTGGCCGTCACGCGTGAAGTGGACGGTGGCCTGGAGACCGTCTCCCTGAGCCTGCCGGCCGTCATCACGACCGACCTGCGCCTGAACGAGCCGCGCTACGTCACGCTGCCCAACATCATGAAGGCCAAGAAGAAGCAGCTCGACATCGTCAAGCCGGCCGACCTGGGCGTGGACGTGACGCCGCGCATCAAGACGCTGAAGGTCAGCGAGCCGCCCAAGCGCGGCGCTGGCGTGAAGGTGGCCGATGTGGCCGCCCTCGTCGCCAAGCTGAAGAACGAAGCCAAGGTCATCTGACCGCTCGCCCCCGATTTGGAGACTTTGAGATGACCGCACTCGTCATTGCTGAACACGACAACGCCCATATCAAGGGCGCCACGCTGAACACCGTCACCGCCGCCGCTGCCACGGGCGGCGAAGTCCATGTGCTGGTCGCCGGCCACAACGCCGCCGCCGCTGCCGCCGCTGCTGCGCAGATCGCCGGCGTCACCAAGGTGCTGCACGCCGACTCCGCGGCCCTCGCCGAAGGCCTGGCCGAGAACGTCGCAGCGCAGGTGATCGCGCTGGCCTCGGGCTACAGCCACCTGCTGTTCCCCGCCACCGCTGCGGGCAAGAACGTCGCGCCGCGCGTTGCCGCGCTGCTGGACGTGGCTCAACTGAGCGACGTGACCAAGGTCATCAGCGCCGACACCTTCGAGCGCCCCATCTACGCCGGCAATGCGATTGCCACCGTGCAGAGCAGCGACGCGACCAAGGTGCTGACCGTGCGCACGACCGGCTTCGACCCGGCTGCCGCCACCGGTGGCGCCGCTGCCGTCGAGACCGTGGCCGCTTCTGCCGACAGCGGCAAGAGCAGCTTTGTCGGCCGTGAAGTGACCAAGAGCGACCGCCCCGAACTGACTGCCGCCAAGATCATCGTGTCCGGTGGCCGCGCCCTGGGCTCCAACGACAAGTTCATGGAAGTGCTGACGCCGCTGGCCGACAAGCTGGGCGCCGCCCTCGGTGCCTCGCGCGCTGCCGTCGACGCGGGCTATGCCCCCAACGACTGGCAGGTCGGCCAGACCGGCAAGATCGTCGCGCCGCAGCTGTACATCGCCTGCGGCATCTCGGGCGCCATCCAGCATCTGGCCGGCATGAAAGACTCCAAGGTCATCGTCGCCATCAACAAGGACGCCGAAGCCCCGATCTTCTCGGTGGCTGACTACGGCCTGGAAGCCGACCTGTTCGTGGCCGTGCCCGAGCTGGTTGCCAGCCTGTAATTCGCTGCACTGACCCCACTCCGGGCGCCCCGACTGGACCTGTCGCGGCGCCCGTTTTGTTTTCTCATGGAGTAACAGATGAGTTACCGCGCTCCCGTCAAGGACATGCTCTTCAACATCCAGCACCTGGCTGGCCTGGAGACCCTGACTCAACAAGTCCCTGCCTTCGCCGACTTCGGCCTGGACACCGCCGCCGCCGTGCTGGAAGAGTGCGCCAAGCTGACCGAGGACGTCATCGCGCCGCTGAACTTCGAGGGCGACAAGAATCCGTCGAGCTGGAAGGACGGCGTGGTCACGACGACGCCCGGCTTCAAGCAGGCTTTCCGCGCCTACGCCGAGGGCGGCTGGCAGGGCCTGGTGCATCCCACCGAGTTCGGTGGCCAGGGCGCGCCCAAGACGATTGCCGCGGCCTGCAACGAGATGCTGCAGTCGGCCAATATGAGCTTCGCGCTGTGCCCGCTGCTGACCGACGGCGCCGTCGAGGCGCTGCTGACCGCGGGCAGCGACGAGCAGCGCTCGGTCTACATCCCCAAGCTGCTGGACGGCTCGTGGACCGGCACGATGAACCTGACCGAGCCACAGGCCGGCTCCGACCTGGCCCTGGTGCGCACGCGTGCCGAACCGCAGGGCGACGGTACCTACAAGGTCTTCGGCACCAAGATCTTCATCACCTACGGTGAGCACGACATGGCCGAGAACATCGTCCATCTCGTGCTGGCCCGCGTGGTGGGCGCGCCGGAGGGCGTGAAGGGCATCAGCCTCTTCCTGGTGCCCAAGTTCATGGTGAATGCCGATGGCACTCTGGGTGCGCGCAACGACGCACACTGCGTGTCGATCGAACACAAGATGGGCATCAAGGCCAGCCCAACCGCTGTCCTGCAGTTCGGCGACCACGGCGGCGCCATCGGCACGCTGATCGGCCAGGAGAACCGCGGCCTGGAGTACATGTTCATCATGATGAACGCAGCCCGCTACGGCGTGGGCCTGCAGGGCATCGCGGTGGCCGATCGCGCCTACCAGAAGGCCGTCGGCTACGCCAAGGACCGCGTGCAGTCGCGCCCCGTGGACGGCTCGGTGGCCGGCAGCGCCGCCATCATTCATCACCCCGATGTGCGCCGCATGCTGATGACGATGCGCGCGCTGACCGAGGGCTGCCGCGCGATGGCGAGCACCGCGGCGGCGGCGTTCGACGCGGCGCATCACCACCCCGATGCGGACGCACGCAAGCAGAACCAGGCCTTCTACGACTTCATGGTGCCGCTGGTGAAGGGCTACAGCACCGAGATGAGCCTGGAGGTCACCAGCTTGGGCGTGCAGGTGCATGGCGGCATGGGCTTCATCGAGGAGACCGGCGCGGCCCAGTACTACCGCGACGCCAAGATCCTGACGATCTACGAGGGCACGACGGCCATCCAGGCCAACGACCTGGTGGGCCGCAAGACCTCGCGTGACGGTGGTCAGCTCGCTCGCGCTGTGGCCGGGCAGATCGAGGTGACTGAGGGTGAACTCGCCAAGCGCGACAGCGTGGCCGCGCGTGCCGTGCTGAAGGCGCTGCGCGCCTCGCGCGAGGACTTCCTCGCCGCCGTCGGCTTCATCGCCGGCTCGGCCAAGAGCAACCCCAACGCGGCCTACGCTGGCTCGGTGCCCTATCTGATGCTGGCGGGCAATCTCGTCGCCGGCTGGCAACTGGCGCGCGCGCTGATGGCTGCGGAAGACGCCTTGGCGACTGACAAGGAATTCATGGCCGCCAAGATCACGACGGCGCGCTTCTATGCCGAGCACATCCTGCCGCGCACCGCATCGCTGCGGGCCGCCATCGTGGACGGCGCGGACAGCGTGACCGAACTGTCGCTTGAAGCATTCTGATGATCTTGCGGGTTGGACCACACGCGCACCGTGCGCGTGCTCCGACCTCAACTGACTAGGAGAGACTGATTTGGCTTTGCCCCCCATCCTGAAGAACCTGCCGCTGCCGGCCATCGGCTCGCCGCTGTTCATCATCAGCAACCCCAAGCTCGTCATCGAGCAGTGCAAGGCCGGCATCGTCGGCTCCATGCCGGCGCTCAACGCCCGGCCCGCCGAGCTGCTCGACGAGTGGCTGGCCGAGATCACCGAGACCTTGGCGGCCTACAACCGCGCCAACCCGGACAAACCGGCCGCGCCTTTCGCCATCAACCAGATCGTGCACAAGAGCAATGAGCGGCTCGAGCACGACATGCAGGTCTGCGCCAAGTACAAGGTGCCCATCATCATCACGAGCCTGGGCGCGCGTGAGGACGTGAACAACGCGGTACACGCCTGGGGCGGCATCGTGCTGCACGACATCATCAACAACAAGTTCGCGAAGAAGGCCATCGAGAAGGGCGCCGACGGCCTCATCGCCGTGGCGGCCGGCGCGGGCGGGCATGCCGGCGTGAAGAGCCCCTTCGCACTGGTCCACGAGATCCGCGAATGGTTCGACGGCCCCGTGGCGCTGTCGGGCTCGATGGCGACGGGCGATGCCATCCTGGCCGCCCAGGCGATGGGGGCCGACCTGGCCTATATCGGCTCGGCCTTCATCGCGACCGAAGAGGCGCGCGCCAGCGACGAGTACAAGCAGATGATCGTTGCCAGCAACAGCGACGACATCGTCTACAGCAACCTCTTCACCGGCGTGCACGGCAACTACCTGCGCGGCTCCATCGTGGCCGCTGGCATGGACCCCGACAACCTCCCCGAGAGCGACCCGAGCGCGATGAACTTCGGCGGCAGCGCGGCCAAGGCCTGGAAGGAAATCTGGGGCAGCGGCCAGGGCGTTGGCGCGGTCAAGGAGATCGTGCCGGCGTCAGCACTCATCAGCCGCCTCAAGCGCGAATACGCGGCAGCGCGCGCGCGCCTGGCACTCTGAGCCGGCGCCAGGCATCACTGCATCACGGCCGTCCTCGGGCGGCCATTTTTTTTGGCGAGAACTCAGTTGATCGCGTCACCCGATGCTTGCAAGCCTAGGGGGAGTGAAGCCTCAAATGAGGGCGGTGCCGTTGCTACCATCGCGCCCCTCAACAGCTCCCACCGATCCGCAGATGCCCTTGATGTCCAGAGCCGTCCTCGTTTCCAGCGCCGCCTTGCTGCTCAGCCTCCAGGCCGCCGCCCAGGAGGCCCAGCCGTCCCCGCCCGCGTCGGCCCCCGTGGTTGCGGCAGAGCCGGCAGCAAGGCCCGCTTCGGCGAGCGACGCCAAGGTGCTGCCCCGTCTGTCCGTGCGTTGGGACTGCGGCGATTGCGAGCAGAACCCCAAGGTCGGCCCGCTGATCGAGCAGAGCTACGAAACCCAGGCGACGTCCAAGGGGTTCACCGTCGCCCCTGCCGAGAGTGCCGAGATCGTCATCAAGGAATACCGCCAGCGCCCGCCGGCTGCGCGGGTCATGTTGGGCATCTTTGCGGGCAAGGACAAGCTGGCCACCAAGCTGAGCTTTCGCGGCAAGGAATACGTCGCCAGCGACTATTCGGCCAATGCCTTCCAGGGCATGAACAGCCTGTGCGAATCGGTGGCGAAACAGGCACTGTCGCAATTGCTGTCGGCGATCAAGGAATGAGCGAGTTCCGCTGAACAGCTTTCGCCCATCAACGGCCGCCCCTGAGGCGGCCGTTTGCTTTGGTGGATTTCCTGTCCCTAAAGCGAGCGACTCATGAAAACGTCTCGCACGGGTTTTCCATGAAAGCGCTTTCTCGCGTCTCCCGGGACGATGCCGAGCAATTCTGAAAGCGCTTTCATGTGGTTTTCGGATGGCGACCTGACCCGGCAGCGACTGCATGCCGTGGCCGGCAGTAGGTCATCGCAGTCGAGACACCGGCCAGGGATGGGCCATTCCGCCCTCTCCCAGCGTTGGGACCCCGAACGACCCGCCGATCCTTGACGACGAGCGGGCAAGGAGACAAAGGTGAATCTTGTTTTGCGTTGCTTGCGCCTGCTCGGCGCGTGCTGGTTGCTGGTGCTCGGCCTGCTCGGCGCGACTCCGGCTCTGGCCCAGGACTACACCCAGGGTGTGGACGTCAGCGGCACCACCGCCACGATCTGGTTCAAGTCCAATGTGTCGACCACCTGGGTCGACGCCCACTACACCGTCAACAACGGCCCGCAGCAGAACATCCGCATGACGGCTGCCAATGGCCGCCATGAGCAGAAGATCACCGTCGCCACGGGCAATGTGATCGGCTACTGGTTCACCTACAACAACGGCACTCCGGCCTACGACACGCCCAAGTTCAGCTACACCGTCGGCACGCCCCCGGTGGCGAGCGGGCCGGTCTGCTTCTACGCCGACATCAACTACACCGGCGACAGCTTCTGCGCGAGCGCGGATTCGAGCTGGATAGGCGCCGCCTGGAACGACCGCGTGTCGTCCGTGAAGGTGCAGGCCGGCTACCAGGCCACGTTGTTCAACGACGTCAGCTACGGCGGCGGTTCGCTGGTGCTGACGGCCAACGAGCCCAATCTCGTCAACCGCGGTTTCAACGACCTGACCTCGTCCTACCGCGTCGGCACCAGCACCAACACGGGTGCCTGGAACGGCCGCACGACCTTCAACATCGTCAACCAGACCGGCGGCCGCTGGCCCGATGACCAGGTCTACTGGGCCATCATTGGCAAGGACTGGGCCACCGGCAAGTTCGTGCGCGTGGATGCCGCGGGCAACTTCATCCCCATGTCCACCGCCGACAACGGCGCGCTGACCAAGGGTGGCCAGACCTACACCAACTACTTCCACAAGCTCAGCGCCACGCGCTCGATCACCATCCCGGCGCTGAACTCGGCCCGCATCCTGATGTCGGTGGGCTCGCCGATGTACATCAAGGTCGTCGTCGATGGCAACGGCAACATCGGCTACGCCGGCGCCAACATCGAGAACCCGACCGACCCCAACATCGACGTCTACTTCGACTTCGGCGAGATGGCCATCATCCCGCTGGGCCAGCCGGACCAGGGCATCTTCATCAACACCACGCGTGTCGACCACTTCGGCTTCCCGCTGAAGCTGCGCGTGCAGGGCGGTGGCGGCTATGACCAGACCGTCGGCGAAGCGCTGACCGAAACCCGCGACCAGCTCTTCAGCAAGTTCATCGCTGAAGTGCCGGCGCAGTTCAAGCCCCTCGCGCAGGCACCGTACTCGCCCTACCGCATCATGGCCCCGGCCCACGGCACCTTCAAACCCGGCCAGGCCAACGCCAACTATCTCCAGCCCTATATCGACGCCGTCTGGGCCCGCTACCGCAACGAAGACCTCGTCTTCACGCTGCAGAACCTCGGCACCTTCCGCGGCCGCGTCAGCGGTGACCGCTTCACGTTCACGGGCGGCTCGCCGGCCGGCACCTTCTACATCAATGGCAAGCCCGATACCGCCATGGTGCTGCTGGGCGCCGGCCTGCTGGCGGACGCCAGCGGCGGCCCGACCAACATCGGCACGCAGCTGCAGCTGCAGGCCCAGGTCTGCGCCGCGCTGAACCGCCATGTGATCGAGCAGCCGGCCAACTGGTATGTGCAGACCGCGCACTACCCGGCCGGTCAGTTGGGCAACTGGTACGCCAAGTTCTGGCACGACCACAGCATCAACAAGAAGGCCTATGGCTTCGCCTACGACGACGTGGGTGACTTCAGCCCGTCGCTGCACACGACGGCGCCGACGACGGTGACCTACACGATCGGCTGGTAAGCCTTCCGGCCCGCAGTGGCCCCGTCAACAAAGAGGCCCCGCAGTGCGGGGCCTCTTTCTGTTCAGCGCTTGGCGTTGATCCGCCAGGCTGGCAGCGTCCACCCCGTCCACAGCGCCACGCCGCGCAGCAGCACGGCCGTGCCGGCCGCAGCGCTGATGACGGCCCATTGCGGCGCTTGCAGTTGCACCGCCCCCACCAGCACCCAACCGCCGACAAAACTGCACAGCGCATAGGGCCGGTGGTCGTGAAAGGCCGCGGGGATCTCGTTGCAGACGATGTCGCGCAGCACGCCGCCGAAGGTGGCCGTGATGACGCCCATCAGCACCGCGACGATGGGCGGCTGGCCCATGTCCAGTGCCATCAGCGCGCCGTTGGCCGTGAACAGGCCCAGGCCGAGCGCGTCGGGCCACTGGATGGCCTTCTCCGTCAGCGCCAGATGGCGGCGGCGCAGGAAGAGCATGGCGGCGAAGGACAGCGCCATCAGCGCCCACAGCCAGTCTGCATGCTCGACCCAGAAAAAGGGCCGGCGGTCCAGCAGCACGTCGCGCAGCGTGCCGCCGCCAAAGGCCGACAGGCCCGCGACGATGCACAGGCCGACGACGTCGAGATGCTTGCGCGCGCCGGCCAGCAGGCCGGACAGCGCGAAGGCCAGGGTGGCGGTGATCTCGACGACGGCCTGGATCGTCGAGAAGTTCAGGATGGGAGGTTTCACACCGGCATCATCGCCCGATGGCTGTGATTTGCGGGCCGAGCGACGGGCCGCTCCCTAGCCGGCCCGCCTTGGGCGATGTGCTTGCCGGTCGATCCGGCAAGCATCGCCGTCGCCTCGGGGGCTGAGGCCGGACACATGGCGCCCAGTGGGCGGCATGTGCCTGCCGAAGAGCTGCGGCTTGGTCCGCAGCGCGGTCTGCAAGACCGACCAGGCGCGCCCGCGTCCAGCAGGGCGAGACTGGGCGAGGAGCATCACTTCACCGTCGCCCATTTCGCCTGGGGCGCGTCATTGGCCGAGTGCGGAATGGTCACCGCGGCCTTCATCGCCCACGGCCGCACCTGGTGGTGGATGGGGATGAAAAGGTATTCGTCGCGCGTGCGCTTCAGCGCTTCCTGCATCAGCGCCAGGCGCTTGGGCACGTCGGTCTCGACCTTCATCTGCTGCACCAGCGCATCGACCTTGGCATCGCTGACGCGCGAGTAGTTGCCCTTGCCGTCGGCACCGCCGGTCTTGGTGTGGACGATGTCCTGCAGCGTGTACTGCGCGTCAAACGTCGTCACGCCCCAGCCGTACATATACAGCGGCAGCTCGTAGCGCTGCATGGCGGCCGAGTGCTGCGTCATCGGCTGGGTGCTGAGCTTGGCCTTGATGCCGACGCGCGCCCACATGGAGACGACCGCCTGGCAGATCTCCTCGTCGTTGACGTAGCGATCGTTGGGGCAGGCCAGCGGCGTCTCGAAGCCGTCGGGGTAGCCGGCTTCCCCCATCAGTTGCTTGGCGCGCGCCAGATCGGGCTTGGCGACCTGGTCCAGCTCCTGGGACCAGCCATAGGCCACCGGCGCCACCATGATGCCGGCCGGGATGGACAGGCCGCGCATCAGGCTGCGCTTGATGGCCTCGCGGTCGATGGCCAGCGACATGGCCTCGCGCACGCGCTTGTCCTTCAGCGGGTTCTTGCCCTTCACGTTCGAGCCCTTGAGCTCGTCGCTGCCGATGTCCAGCGCGAAGAAGATGGTGCGGTTCTCCGGCCCGTCGATGACCTTGAGGCGCGGGTCGGCCTTGAGCTTGGCGACGTCCTGCGGCGGCAGGTCGGTCAGCAGGTCGAGGTCGCCGGAGAGCAGGGCGGCCACGCGCGTCGCGTCCGACTTGATCGGCAGGTAGGTGACCTCGCTGATATTGCCCTTGGGCTTGTCCCACCAGTCCTTGTTGGCCACCATGCTGATCTTCTGATCCGGCGTCCAGCTGACGATCTTGAACGGGCCCGTGCCCATGGCGTTGCGCGAGGCGTAGGTGTCTTCCTTGGCCTTGAAGTCCTGCGGGTTCTCCGAGCGGTTCCTGGCCGCCCAGGCCTTGCTCAGGATGCGCACATAGGTGAGGTTGCGCGCCAGCACGGGGTTGGGGCCTTCCAGCACGAAGTCCACCGTGTGGTCGTCGATCTTCTTCACCTCCTTGATGCCGGAGGCGTAGATGATCATGTTGCTGGACGGGTGCTTGATGCGTTGCAGGCTGAAGACGACGTCGTCGGCCGTGAAGGGCGTGCCGTCGTGGAACTTGACGCCTTTGCGCAAGTCGAAACGCACCTGGGTCGGCGTCACGAAAGTCCACTTCGCCGCGAGTGCCGGCTCGACCTCGAACTTCTCGGTGTAGCGCGTCAGGCCCTCATAGGCATAGCCCGTGATGGTGGACGTGGCCGAATGGTTCTGCGAATGCGGGTCCAGCGTCTGGATGTCGTTCTGCGCGGCCCAGCGCAGCGTTTGTGCAGAGACGGTGAAGGAAGCGCATGCCAGCAAGGCGGCAGCGGCCAGACGCAGTTTCATCTTTGGAATCCTCGTTGATTCGAAAACGTGATGATCGCTGATTGCTGGCAGGTTTCTGGTGGGTTGCTGTTCTGTGGACTGGCGGCGTTCTACTTCACCGTGGTGAAGCGGGCTTCGAAAATGTCGTTGGAGCGGTGCAGGGTGTTCACGCCGGGCTTCATGGCCCAGGGGCGGATCTGGTGATGCACCGGGATGAAGAAGTGCTCGTCGCGCACGCGCAGCAGGGCCTCGCGGATGAGGGCGTTGCGCTGTGGGATGTCGGGCTCGAACTGGATGCGCTCGACGAGGCTGTCCAGCGTCGGGTCGGCGAGGCGGCTGAAGTTCTGGCCGCCATTGCCGCGCGCGTCGAGGCTGTGGCCCCAACCCTGCAGACCCTGGTGGGCGTCGTAGGTCGGCATGGAGATGCCGATCAGGTAGAAGGGCGACTCGAAGCGCTCCAGCGCCTGGATGTGCAGGCTCATCGGCTGGGCGTTGAGCCGAGCCCGCACGCCGATGCGCGCCCACATGGCGACGGCGGCCTGGCAGATCTGCTCGTCGTTGACGTAGCGGTTGTTGGGGCAGCGCAGCGGCACGTCGAAGCCCTGCGGATAGCCGGCCTCGGCGAGCAGCCTGCGGGCCTTGTCGGGGTCGGGTTTGAGGGGCAAGTCCAGGGCCGCGTCATGGCCGTTGATGCCCGGCGCCACCATCAGCGCCGCGGGCACCGACAGGCCGCGCATGATGCTGCGCTTGATGGCCTCGCGGTCCAGGGCCAGATTCAGGGCCTCGCGAACGCGTTTGTCCTTGAAAGGATTGCGCCCCTTGACGCCGGCGTCGCGCAGCTCCTCGCTGCTCTGGTCCATCGCGAAGAAGACGGTGCGCACCTCGGTGCCTTCCATCAGCTTGATCCGTGCATCGGCCTTGAGGCGTTGATAGTCTTGCGGCGGCACGTCGGTGACGAGGTCGACGTCGCCCGACAGCAGGGCCGCCACGCGCGTCGGCGACGACTTGATCGGCAGATAGGTCAGCTCGGTGACATTGCCCTTGTTGCTGTCCCACCAGTCCTTGTTGATGACCATCTGCACGGCCTGGTCGGGCGTCCAGCTCACCAGCTTGTAGGGCCCGGTGCCGTTGGCGTTGCGCGAGGCGTGGTTCTCCTCCCTGGCCTTGAAGTCTTCGACATGCACCGCGTTGTGCTTCAGTGCCCAGGCCCGGCTCATGATGCAGAAGCTGACCAGGTTCTGCAGCAGCAGCGGCGCTGGCGCCTCCAGCATCACATCAATGCTGTGGTCGCCCAGCTTGCGGATCTCGCGGATGCCCGACACATAGGCCTGCATCGCACCCTGGGTTTCGCGGATGCGGCCGAAGCTGAAGACGACGTCGTCCGCCGTGAAGGGGCTGCCGTCGTGGAACTTCACGCCGCGGCGCAGCTCGAAGCGCACCTGCGTCGGCGAGACATAGGTCCAGCGCGTCGCCAGCGATGGCTCGGGCTGGTTGTTCTCGGCGCGCCGCAGCAGTCCCTCATAGACCTGGGCGGCGATGGTCAGCGAGGTGGTGTGGTTCTGCGAATGCGGGTCCAGCGTCAGGACGTCGTTCTGCGCGGCCCAGCGCAGCGGCGCCGCGCTCACCGACAGCGCGGTGAGCAGCCCGCAGGCCAGGAGGGCGGCGAGCCTCATTTCACGGTGGTGTAGCGGGCCTCGAAGTAGTCGTTGGAGCGGTGGAGGGTGTCCACGCCCGGCTTCATCGCCCAGGGCCGGATCTGGTGGTGGATGGGCACGAAGAGGTATTCGTCGCGGATGCGCAGCAGGGCCTCCTTGATGAGGGCATTGCGCTTGGGCACGTCGGGTTCGAACTTGATCTTCTGGATCAGGCCGTCCAGCGTCGCGTCGCTGACCTTGCCGAAGTTGAAGTTGCCGTCGGCGCCATTGGTGCGCGTGTGGCCCCAGGCCTGCATGCCGTACAGCGCGTCGTAGGTGGAGACGCCCCAGCCCAGCATGTAGAAGGGCGATTCGCCGCGCTGGAAGGTCTGGCTGTGCGTGGCGAAGGGGGCGCCGATCAGGCGCACCTTGACGCCGATCTTGGCCCACATCGACACCGCGGCCTGGCAGACCTGCTCGTCGTTGACGTAGCGGTTGTTGGGGCAGTGCAGCGGCACCTCGAAGCCCTGCGGGTAGCCGGCCTCGGCGAGCAGCTTGCGCGCCTTGTCGAGGTCGGGCTTCAGCGGTGCATCGAGCGCCGCGTCATAGCCGTTGACGCCCGGCGCGATCATCAGCGCCGCCGGCACCGACAGGCCGCGCATGATGCTGCGCTTGATGGCCTCGCGGTCCAGCGCCAGGTTCAGCGCCTCGCGCACGCGCTTGTCCTTGAACGGGTTCTTGCCCTTCACGCTCGACTCGCGCAGCTCTTCGCTGCCCTGGTCCATGACGAAGAAGACGGTGCGGATCTCGGAGCCTTCCAGCAGCTTGACCTTGCCTTCCTCCTTGAGCTTGAAGAAGTCCTGCGGCGGCAGGTCGGTGACGATGTCGACATCCCCCGACAGCAGCGCCGCCACGCGCGTCGGCGCGGACTTGATCGGCAGATAGCTCAGCTCGGTGACGTTGCTCGGGTTCTTGTCCCACCAGTCCTTGTTGGCCACCATCTTCACGGCCTGGTCGGGCTGCCAGCTCACCAGCTTGTAGGGGCCGGTGCCGTTGGCGTTGCGCGAGGCGTAGTTCTCTTCCTTGGCCTTGTAGTCCTGGGTGTTGGTCGTGTTGTTCTTGGTCGACCAGACCTTGCTCATGATGGGGAAACTGATGATGTTCTGCAGCAGCATCGGCGTGGGCGCCTCCAGCAGCAGGTCGACGGTGTGGTCGTCGACCTTCTTGACCTCCTTGATGCCCGATACATAGGTCTGCTTGGTGCCCTGCGGTTGGGTGATGCGGCCGAAGCTGAAGACGACGTCGTCGGCCGTGAACGGCGAGCCGTCGTGGAACTTGACGCCCTTGCGCAGTTCGAAGCGCACCTGCGTCTGGGAGAGATAGGTCCACTTGGTGGCCAGCGACGGCTCGGGGCGGTAGTTCTGCCCCAGGCGCGTCAGCCCCTCGTAGATGTGGGTGCCGATGGCATTGGAGGTGTTGTGGTCCTGCGAGTGCGGGTCCAGCGTCAGGATGTCGTTCTGCGCCGCCCAGCGCAACGGGACGGCGGTGGCCGAGCCCAGCGTCAGCGCGGCGAGCAGGGGCAGGAGTCGGAGCAGGGATTTCATGCGGCTTCCTAGGGACTGCAGAAGCCGAAAAATGTAGCCTTGCCCCCGGGGGTGTCCGCTAGGGCTTGCCCGCGGGTTCGAGTGAGCAATCGCAACCGGCGCCGGCCGCGATCCAGCGTCGCACCAGCCAGCCACGCACGCCACTGGGTTGGGCGGTCAGTGCGCCGCACACATAGCGTGCACCGTCCCAGCGCACCATGACGCAGGCGCCCTGGGTGCGCCGGCTCAGGATGACGCCCAGCGGGCAGGGCTCGGCCAGGCAGCAGACGCCGCAGCCGTTGCAGGGCTGGCCCAGCGCCGGCTTGGGTGGCGCGTCGGGGTGGATGTGGATGACTCGGGGCTGGCTCATGGGTCAGGAATTCAATGGCAACCCATCCTTCAGTGCGGGCCGATCAGGAAAAATCCTTCGTCAGGTAGCGATGCAATGTCGCCACCACCGCTGCCCCCTCGCCGATCGCCCCGCCCACCCGCTTGACCGACCCCGAGCGCACGTCGCCCACGGCGAACACGCCCGGCACGCTGGTCTCCATCGCCAGCGCCTCGCCGCCAGCCTCGGTGCCGGTCAGCACAAAGCCCTTGTCGTCCAGCCGCACGCCGCAGCTTTCCAGCCAGGCGGTCTCGGGGTCTGCGCCGACGAAGAGGAAGAGGTGGCGCATCGGGCAGCTGCGCGTGTCGCCGTTGTGGCGGTCGCGCAAGCTGCCCTCGACGAGGCCGCCGCCGTCGCCGGTGTGCAGCGCGGTGAGCTCGGTGTGCGTCAGCACCTCGATGTTGGCCTGATTGGCGATGCGCTCGATCAGGTATTGCGACATGGTGGCGGCGAGACTCTCGCCGCGCACCAGCATGCGCACCCGGGAGGCGAACTGCGACAGGTACACCGCAGCCTGGCCGGCCGAGTTGCCGCCGCCCACCAGGGCCACCTCCTGGCCGGCGCACAGGCCCGCCTCGCTGGCGGAGGCCCAGTACCAGACGCTGCGGCCCTCCAGCTCGCGCAGGCCGGCCAGCGGCGGGCGGCGGTAGCGGGCGCCGCTGGCGACGATGACGGCGCGTGCCTGCAGCCAGCGGTCGTCGGCCAGTTGCACGCGCAGGGCCTGCTGCGGGTTGGCGTGGGAGCAGTCCAGCGACCGCGCCTCCACGGGCACCATCACCTCGGCGCCGAATTTCAGAGCCTGTGCGCTGGCCAGTGCGGCCAGTTGCTCGCCCGAGACGCCGCTGGGGAAGCCCAGATAGTTCTCGATGCGGGCGCTGGCGCCGGCCTGGCCGCCGAGGTGGCGGCTGTCCAGCACGACGACCTTGAGGCCTTCGGACGCGGCATACACGGCCGCGGCCAGGCCTGCGGGGCCGGCGCCCACGATGAGGGCGTCGAAGACTTCGCTGCGGTCGCGCGTGTCGACCATGCCGATGGCGCGGGCGATCTCGGCCTCGGACGGGTTCAGCAGCACGGCGCCGCCGGGGCAGATCACCAGCGCGTCGTCGGCGCTGCCGCCGTAGCGCTGCACCAGCGTCCACGTCGCGTCGGAGTCGTCGGGCGCGAGGTGCTGGTGCGGCTGGGCGTTGCGGCGCAGGAAGCCCTGCAACCTCACCACCTGGGGCGCGCCGAGGCGCCCGACGACGACCGGCCCGCTCAAGCCGGACTCCACCATCATCATGCGGCGCTGGATCAGCGTGCGCATCATGCGTGCGCCCAGTTCCGCCTCGCTGATGATGAGGGCGCGCAGGCCTTCGGTGGGCACCAGCAGGGTCTCGGTGTCCTCCATGGCCTCGGCGTCCACCAGCGACGTCACGTTGGCCAGCTGGCCCACCTCGCCGATGTATTCCCCCGCGCGGCATTCGACGAGGTGCTCGACCGTGCCCTGCAGGTTGCGCCGGTGCAGCACCACGTGGCCGCTGAGCAGCACGAACATGCCCTCCGGGGCCTGCCCCGCCTTTCTCAGCAACTCGCCGGCCTTGAAGGAGCGCGGCTGCGCAAACCGGGCGATACGGGCGAGATCCGCGGCCGGCAGCGGCGGCGGAAACATCAGCTCGCGCTGTTCCGGCGGCAACTCGTCTGCTTTCATTCGACCCATGGCCCTGGTCCGCCCCCCTGCGCCTTCCAGCGGCGCTTCGCGGTTTTACCTCAGCCTTACCTTGGTCGGGCCCGGGGTGCGGGTTTCGAGCCATAGACTCGAAAACCACCCTTCACCTGCCCTCCATGAAGCTTTCCCACCACCTTGCCGCCGCCTGCCTGCTGACCTCTCCCTTGTTCTGCCTGGCGGCCGATCCTGCCAGTCCTGCCTCCGGCGCGCCCAGCGAGCTGCGCCTGGTGGGCGGGTGGCAGGCCGTCACCCTCACCAAGGGGCCGGGTGGCAAGGAGGTGGTGGAACCCAAGCGCAATGACTCCATCCTCGAATTCCAGGCCGATCACGAACTCCGGCTGCACGCCCCCTGCGGGTCGCGGCGCGACGACCTGAAGGCCCGCGGCGAGACCTTGTTCATCCCGGGCGACTGGAGCCTGTCCAAGGACGGCAAGCTGCGCCTGAAGACCACCATTGGCGACAAGACCTTCGACGAGGCCATCCCCATTCGCATGATGGGCGCGCGCCTGCAGTTCGTGAACGCCGCAGGCAAGCTGGACGAGTTCGTCCGCTACACCGAGCCGCTGCCCGTGCAATGCGAGTGAAGGCCGACGCGCCTCTTTAACGCTCCGGCAGGAAGGTCGCCATCGCCGCGGCCACGCCGTGGCTGCCACGAGTGTGCAGCGC